>JAQUSS010000155.1 GCA_028710135.1 Gemmiger sp.
GGTATGCCCTGCCTCCCCCATCGCCTTGCGTATTAAGGCGGTGTTATAGGGGTCCTCGCCATCGGCGGGGGCGGTATCCGCCAGGGCATCGCCCTGGCCATCCAGCCGCTGCTCAAAGCTATCCCCCGTGCGGGGGGCAGCTTCCGGTTCGGGCCGGTGCGCCACCGTGGGTGGCGGGGTGGGGTGGGCCAGCTGCTCAAGCGGGTCAAGCCCAAAGGTACCGCCGGGGCCAATCACCACCGGCTTTAGGGGGTCGTTTTGCAGGGCCTGGTTTAAGGCAATCTCGGCGCTATCGGGGCCAAGGTCCACATCAAACTCTGCCCGGCCCGCCGGGAAGGGTACCCCCACCGGGGGCTGTGCCGCCGTTGGGGCGGGGCCCGCTTTGCCCTCCTGTGCCAGGTAGGGCGCAACATCAAAGGCGCGGCGGCCCGGCTTTTGGGGCAGGGTTTGGGTCAGGTTTTCAAGCGGTTCCTCCTCCTGCTCCTGGGCAAACAGGCGGGTATCGTAGGCGGTGGCCTCCTCGGCGGCAGATGCTCGCTTATCCTTTGCCTTTTGAAGTTGGTAGGCGGTAAACTGCACAACATCCTTTGGGGTGATGGCAAAAAACACCATAACCCCCACCACAAACAGCAGGGCCATTAAAATATTTGCCGCCGGGCGGCCACACAGGGCCAACAGCGTTGCCCCCACCGCGCCGCCAAAAACGCCGCCGCTCCAAAAGCGGGTTTGCCCCCAGGCGTACAGCATTTTTACGGTTTGCACAAAGGTGGAATCCCCAATGGTAAAGGGGGAAAATACCACCGGCACGCTGGCCGTCATCAGCGCAAGCAGCAGGGTTTTGCCCGCAAATTTGCCCACATAGTAGCCCGATGCCACCAGGTAGGCCATATAAAGCAGCAGCGGCCCCACAAAGTAGGTTACCACCCCAAAAATGCCAAACAAGCCGCCACGCAGCAAGCTCCAAACGCTTTGCCCCGGCACCAGCACCATGGCAATTGCCAGCAAGCCCACCCCGGCCAGGGGGATGCTCCACATCACGCTCAAACGCTCCTGCCGGCGCTGGGCGCGGCGGGAGGCTGTGGCGCGGGCGGGGGCGGTTTTGCTTTTTGTGGCAGGCTTTTTGGTGCGGCTTCTGGCTGCGCTGCTGCTTTTGGCCGTTGATTTTTTAGCTTTGCCGGAACGAGATTGTGCCATTCTTCATGTACCTCTTACTATTTACTATAGAACAATACCTTCAAAAAAAAGAAGCGATTGCCCGCAGGCACAGTGGCCCGCGTTCTATTGGTTTTATGTAGGGCCGCCGCTTTTTACGGGGGTAAAAACGGCAATGCCATGAATACTTATTTTAACACGGATTAGCCCGGTTGTAAAACCATAATCGGTCACAATTTGTATACGATTTTTCCGTTAACCGGTCATCGCCCCTGGCCAATCTCGCCATAAAGGTAGTTGAGTGCATCCGAAAGCCCGCCGATGGCATCAATCAACCCTTCGGCCACGGCCTGTTCGCCCCCCAAAACGGTGCCCATATCCATCACCAGCTCCCCCGTGTTGTGCATTAAGGTGGTGAACCGCGCGGCCGATATGTGGGAGTGCCCGGCCACAAACCCCACAATCCGCTCCTGCATCTGCTCAAAGTAGCGCAGGGTTTGGGGCACACCCAGCACCATGCCCGAGTGGCGCACCGGGTGTACGGTCATGGTGGCGGTGGGCACAATAAAGCTGCGCCGTGCCGATACCGCCAGCGGTATCCCGATAGAATGCCCGCCCCCCAGCACCAGGGTAGCGCTGGGCTTGTTTACCCCCGCTATCAGCTCGGCCAGGGCCAGCCCTGCCTCCACATCCCCGCCCACGGTGTTCAAAATCACCAGCAGGCCCTTAATCTCGGGGTCCTCCTCAATATCCACCAGCTGGGGTATCACGTGCTCGTACTTGGTGGTTTTTTGGCTATCGGGGGCAAGGTTATGCCCCTCTATGGTGCCAATAACCGTTAGGCAATGGATGGCGTACCGCCCTTTGGTGGCCGCCACAATGCCGCTATCGGTAATTAGGTCATGCTCCAACCGTTTTTGCGCGGGGCTATCCGCGTTTGGTTTTGCTTTGGGGGTTTTGCTTTGCATACCATCCCCTCCCTTTCATGGCAAGTATGCCCAAGCGCGCGGCAATTTATTTTACACTTGTGCCAAAAACTTAGATAAAAAATTGACAACTGTCGGCACCTTGTATTATACTTCAATAACAAAGGCATCTTTACGTATCTTTAACAGCACAAACCTTTATTGGAATATTTACTTATTATTTTATAAAGAATGCGAGGGTTACGCCATGTCCATACACGGTAAAGCATCGCTGCCCGTCATCAAGCGGTTACCAAAATATTACCGCTACCTTTCCAACCTTTCAAAAGATTGGCATAACGAGAACGGGCACAACAAAAAGGACGAACAAAATATTTCTTCCAGTGAGCTTGCCCGGCTGATGGGCACCACCGCCAGCCAGGTGCGGCAGGATTTCAACTGTTTTGGCGGGTTTGGGCAGCAGGGCGTTGGCTACAAGGTAGATGTGCTGCTGGCCGAGATTGGCACGCTGCTGTTTGGCACCGAGGGGGAGCGCCTGCCCACCATTTTGATTGGCGCGGGGCGGCTGGGCAATGCGGTATCCAGCTTTATTGCCCGGGATACCAACGGCTACCGGCTGATTGGCGCGTTTGATGTAAACCCGGCGCTGGTGGGCAAGGAGCTGATGCAGGGGGTAACCATCTGCCCTTTGGGCGAGCTGGAAGCTTTTTGCCAGCAGCACAAGCCCGCCGTGGCGGTGCTATGTATCCCCCGCCAGGCCGCGCAGGAGCTTTCGGACGAATTGGTGCGGCTGGGCATACGCGGCTTTTGGAACTTTAGCCATTACGACCTTTCGGTGGTGTACCCGGGCGTTACGGTGGAAAATGTACACCTTGGCGATAGCCTGATGAGCCTTGGCTACCGGCTGCGCAACGAGTAACCTACGCCCCGCCTGCCGGGTAGCGGCAGCAAATCGCATAGCAACAGAGGCAAATTTTTAAAAAAGCAGGGTGGCAGAGAAGATTTATGGCAAAGCTATATTTTCGGTATGGGGCAATGAACAGCGGCAAAACAACCGCACTGTTGCAGGTAGCCTTCAACTATAAAGAGCGTGGTATGCGGGTGCTGATTTTAAAACCCGCCATTGATACCAAAGGGCAGGATACCATTGTTTCCCGCCTGGGTGTGCAGTGTAAAGTAGATGCACTTGTCACCCCTGCGGATGATGTTTTTGCCCTGGTGGCTGCCGATGCCGCCGCCAACGGCGCGCCCGCCTGCGTCCTTTGTGACGAAAGCCAGTTTTTCACCGCTGCCCAGGCGGACGAGTTTTTCCGGGTGACGGTGGAGCTTGGCATCCCAGTTATCTGCTACGGGTTGCGGGCGGATTTTATGCTGCGCGGCTTCCCCGGCTCCACCCGCCTGCTGGAGCTTGCCCATTCGATTGAGGAGCTGAAAACCATCTGCGCCTGTGGGCGGAAAGCCACCTGCAACGGGCGGAAGGTAAACGGGCAGTTTGTATTTGAGGGGGCGCAGGTTGCCATTGACACGGTGGACCATGTGGAATACCAAAGCCTTTGCCCCCAGTGCTGGTTCCGCGAATACCACGCGTTCCAGGCACGGCAGCAACATACACCAAACCCCTAACAAATGGCAACCCTTTGGTTGCTTTGCGCCGCTGTGGTTCAGCGGCGCATTTTTTAGTGCAAAAATCATTCCATTTGCATCGGTGCCGGCAGGGCCATGGGCCAAGGCCCCGCGCCCCACAACAATAGCCGCCCCCTGCCGCCTTCTGCAACAAGGGGCAGGGGGCGGCGTAAGGGGGCGTTTATTTTTGTGGCTCGGTATTGTTGATTCGCTTAAAATATTGGCGGTATTGCTGGGGCGAAAGCCCCGTTGCATCCTTAAACACACGGCGGAAATGGGCGGTTGTTAAAAAGCCGGTTTTCTCGGCCACCGCGGCCACACTCTCCCCCGTTTTTTCCATCAGGTCTTGTGCTGCCTTGATGCGCACCCCGTTGATGTATTCAATCAAGCTGAGGTTGATGATTTTTTTGAACAGCCTGCTCAAATAATAGGGGCTGATATAAAACTGGTTGGCAATATCGGTCAAGGTCAACTTTTCCGCATAATGCAGGGCAATGTAGCTTTGAATTTGATCCACCGTATGGTTGGTTACCCGCCCGGTATCGCTGCCAACCTCCTGCTGGTGGGCGCACAGCGCCTTTAGCTGTAGCAGCAACGTGCCCAGCAGCATTTTGCGGGTGGCTATGGCCTCCGGCTGGTTCACCCCCTGCAGGGCAAGCATCTCCTGTAGCATCCCATAGATGCGGTTTTGCTGCTTGAGGGTAAGGCCGCTTAACAGGTGGTTTTGCGCCTCGCTCAAAAAGGAAACAAACTCCACCCCGGGGAAAGCCTGGGCCAGCTCCTTCAAATATTCGCGGCCAAAATTTACCACAATGCGGCTGGAGCCACCATCCCCCACCGAGCCGGTTTTATGAATCTGGTTTTCGCCAATCAGCACCACGCTACCGGCGTTCACCAGGTAGGCGGCATCCTCAATCAAATAGCGGCGCGTCCCCTCCACCTCGTAATACATTTCGTACTTGGGGTGGGTGTGGAAGGTGTGCATCTCGTAGCCGGTTTCACGGTCAATTTTATCGATGTAAAAATCAATATGGGGCGAATAGGTGTATTCCTGTACCATGCCGGGCCTCTCTCCCTTATGGAGGG
>JAQUSS010000156.1 GCA_028710135.1 Gemmiger sp.
CGGAGCTGATGAACGCCTACCACATCCCGCCTGAGAAAATTGCCATTGTGCCCAGCGCCTGGCAGCATATGCAGCGGGTGGAGGCAGCCGGGGATATTGCCGCCAAGTGGCCGGCCCTCAAGCCGGGGGAATACTATTTTTCCATGTCCAACCTGCTCAAAAACAAAAACTTCCCCTGGGTGTTGCAAGCCGCCAAAAACAGCCCCGATGCGGTGTTTGCCATTGCGGGGGGCGGCAGCTTGCAGGCGGCAGCGGGGGAACTTGGCCTAAACGGCCTGCCCAATGTGCAGTACCTTGGCTATGTTACCGATGCCGAGGCAAAGGCCCTGATGGCGGGGTGCAAAGCGTTTTTGTTCCCCACCCTGTACGAGGGGTTTGGCATCCCCCCCATGGAGGCCATCGCCTGTGGCGCGCCCCGGGTGGTGGTGAGCGATACCCCTTGTATGCGGGAGGTTTACGGTGCCCATGCGGATTATATTGACCTTGCCACCAACCGGGGCGACTTAACAAAAATCACCCCCGGCCACCATGCAGAGGCAGTTCTGGCCAAGTATAGCTGGGCGGCCAGCGCCAAAACCTTATACAGCCTGCTGCAACAAAAAGGAGTAGAGTAAAACCATGAAGATGAAACCGACCACCCTTGTATTTTGCGCGGCGGCCAGTGTATTGCTTTTGGCAGGCTGCGGCGCTACCGGCACGGTGGGCGCAAGCGGAGAGAGCGGCGCAGGCACCACCCCGGCCACCGCCGCAACGCCCGCCCCGGCCCCTACCGCCACCCTGTATATGGATTTTACCAACGGCAGCGAAACCGAAACCGTCAACCAGGTTCCCTACGAGTACGAGGGTACCCTTACCCCCGAAATACTTTTGCAGGGCCTGAGCGAAACCACCGGGCTTGATTTTTTTGCCACCGTAACCCAGGCGGATGGCAAGGTGACGGTGGATTGGCAGAACGATTCCACCCTGCTGTATGGCCTGGACGAGCGGGAACAAAAGCAGGAATACTATTTTTACGATGCCCAAACCCTCGATTGGTTTATGCTGGATACCGCCAGCCGCACCCTGCGCGAAAATTTGGGGGCGGAGGCGGTGTACTATACCATGGATAACGGCGGCGCTTTAACCGTGCCGGATTTATGGCCGGTCAGCACCTTTGCCGCCGACACCCCCTACGAGGGTAGCACCGCCTATTACGCCGCCAGTGGCGGCGGCGATGGGCTAACCACGGCGCAGCGCCAGCAGGCGGAGGATTTTTGCAACGCCTTTTTTGGCGGCTTAGATGGCGATTTAAGCTTTAACGGTAATGTGGGCGGCTTTGCCCAATACTTTTTCACCGGGGCAGACGGAACCCAAGCCGCGCTGCAATTTGGCCACCAAGAGGGCGATAGTATGTATTTTATTACAGTGGTGGACAATAAGGTGACCGAGTATGTGGTGGCGTTTGGCGATACCATTACCATAAAAGATAGCACGGGCAAAACCTACACGCCGGATACCTGGCGCGGGTAAGCCGTTTTCCTGCCGGGGCTTTACCCGGCAGGATTTTTTTGCCCCGGCACGCCCTATATAAAAGCGGCGGGGCCCTGCGCAAAAGGGGGGGCAGGTAAAATAAAAATACAGGGGTAAAATTAAGACAAAATCTAAAAAATATTGCTTTCTGCCGCTCGGCGGTGTAGAATAGGGTGGAGCCGCCAGGTGCCGTTATCCAAAAGGTAAAAAAGGCGAAAAGGGCGGGCAGTGTAAAAATTTAGGAGGCAACTTTTGTCGATAGAGGAAACGCAAATGCACCAAAAAGAAGCGCTGGTGCAATATTTTAGGGCGGGCTGCAAGCCCGATGGGGCATTTTTCCCAGGGATGGAGGTAGAGCATTTCATCACCCATGCCGATGGCACCCCGCTGGATTTTGCCGGGGTACAAAGCCTGATGCAGGCAATGCAGCAAAAAGGGGGCCAACCCATCTGGATCGATGGGTTATATATGGGCTACAACCGGAGCGCGTACGGTATCTCTCTGGAGCCTGCCTGCCAGCTTGAAATTAGCATTATGCCCCAGCGCAGCGCCGGGGCGTTGATGGAAATTTATAACGCGTTTGTGGCAATGCTTACCCCGCTGTTGGCGGCCCGGGGGCTGCGGCTTTGGGCAATGGGGTACCACCCCACCCGCCGCGCGGCGGAGCTGCCCCTCATCCCCAAAAAACGGTACGGCTCTATGGATAGGCACTTCCAAAAAAGTGGGCACCATGGCATGAAAATGATGCGGGCCACCGCCTCCACCCAGGTATCGGTGGATTATTTTTCCGAGGCGGATTTTATCAAAAAATACCGCGCCGCCAACCTGCTTACCCCGCTGTTTGCCCTGCTTACCGATAATACGCCCTTCTACGAGGGAGCCGAGAACCACGCCTACAGCCGCCGCACCGAAATTTGGATGGATGTGGATGCGGCCCGCTGCGGGGTGGTGCCCACCCTGATGGATCAAGATTTTGGCTTTGCCGCCTACGCGGCGTATATTTTGCAACAGCCCTTGATTGTGGTAAAGCATGGGGAAGAAACGCAGGATGCCGGGGGGCAAAACGCCCTGCAAGCCTATGGCCCCTTGCTGCAAAAGGCGGATATTGAACATATTTTATCCATGTTTTTCTTTGATGCACGGCTTAAAAATTATATTGAGCTGCGCGGTGCGGATAGTATGCCACCCCGCTATATTGCGGCGTACCTGCAACTGGTAACGGCCTTTTTTGGCAGTGCCGATGCGATAGATGCCCTGTTGGGGCGCTATGCCGGGGCCACCGTGGCCGATATCACGGCGGCCAAGGTAGCCATCTGCAAAGCGGGCTATGCCGCCACCATCTATGGCCGCCCCGCCGCCGGGGAAGCGTTGTGGCTGCTGGGCCTTGTGGCCGGTATGCCCGGCAGCGAAGCTTTGACCCCCCTGCAAGCTTTAGCCGCCGCCCAAAAGACCCTGTGGCAGGCCGGGCACCACAATGCCCCGGGCGCGTAACGCCCCGCTTACACCCGCCCGTGCGGGGAAATACAACAGAATCTACTTTCTTGCGTATAAAATGAAGTAGTAATGATGAATTTATCCGGGCTTTATCGCCCGGAAATAGTAGCTGGAAGCTATGCCGGCATTTTTCAACAACCGGCAGAAGGAGAATACCCCATGAATCAACTGCAAAACCTGAACGCGCAATACCTTGCCATGGCGGCAGAAAACCCGGCCCGCACGGCCACCGATTTTGAGAAAATTGTCGAGTATATGAAGGGCTCCTCCGCCATCCACCATGGCGAGTATGTGCGTACCTGCTTTATCCCGAAAATTTTTACGGCGGAAAATTTCGAGTTTTTCCGCTCGGAAATCAAAACCCTTTACGGCATCTTCCAAAAGGTGATGGATGCCTACTACGCCGATGCCGGCTACCGCGCACTGTTTGGCTTCCCCCCTGAGCTGGAAGCGCTGATTTTGCGCAGCGACCATACGCTTTCGCTGTTGCCCATGGCCCGAATCGACTTTTTTTATAATGAGGCAACGGGCGATTATAAATTTTGCGAGTTTAACACCGATGGCACCAGCGCCATGAACGAGGATCGAGAGCTGCACCTGGCACAATCGCTCTCCCGCGTTTACCGCGCCTTCTCGGCCGAACACGCGGGCTACCCCTGCGAGCTGTTTGATAGCTGGGCGGATGCCTTTTTAAAAATTTACCGCCGCGCCAAGGGGGCGGATGCCACCCCCCACGCCGCCATTGTGGATTATATGGAGTGCGGCACTGCCAACGAGTTTGAGGAGTTCCAGCACCATTTTATCGCCAAGGGCATCCCCACCGTGGTTTGCGATGTGCGGCAGCTTCAATTTGATGGCACCACGTTGACAGGCCCCGATGGCCAGGTGATTGATGCTATCTACCGGCGCGCCGTAACCAGCGATGTACTGCACCATTACGAGGAATCTACCGCCCTGCTGGATGCCGTGCGGGCGGGCGCGGTGCTGCTTTTGGGCGATTTTCACACCCAGCTGGTACACAACAAAACCATCTTCCGCATTTTGCAGCACCCGGCCACCTTTGCGCTGCTGCAAGCGGATGAAATTGCCTATATCCGCGCGCACGTTCCCTTCACCACCACCCTGGCCGAGGCCGATTGGGACGAGGTTGCGGCCAATAAAGACCGTTGGATACTAAAGCCGCAGGATTCCTACGGCTCCAAGGGCATCCACGCCGGGGTGGAAAACGATGAGGAGAGCTGGCGGAAGCTTGTGTACAGTGTTGACCGGCAAGATTACCTGCTGCAAGAATTTTATATGCCCTACCAGACCGAAAACTACGGCCTGGCAGGGGATGCCTTTGGCAAGCACAGCTACTATAACCTCACCGGCATCTATGTGTACGATGGCGTTGCCCAGGGGGTATATTCCCGGGTATCGCTAAGCCCCATCATTTCCTCGCAGTACAGCGAAAAAACGCTGCCCACCCTGCTTGTGCAGGGATAAATGCCCGCGCGCCGGGGATACTAGTGCCAAATGCCCCACAGCCTGCAAAACGGCGGGGCAGGGGAGGGCGCGGCTTTATGCGAGAAACCTCGTACAACGGGATCCTGGGCGAGATGATGGTGCGGGCACTGTGGGAAACCCAAAATGTGCTGGATTGCATCCCGGATGAGCTGTGGGATAAAACCTGCGGCGGCTCGCCCTTGTGGCAGCACGTTTACCATATGCTCCACTCGCTGGATCAGTGGTTTATCAACCCGCGCGACCAAGATTTTGTGGAGCCACCCATCCATACCC
>JAQUSS010000157.1 GCA_028710135.1 Gemmiger sp.
CGGTATGTGGGCCTTAGCCTGGTGGGGCTGGGGGTATCCGTCACTGTGGTAAGCGCGGGGCACCCGCTGGCCTGGCTGCGGCAAACTAGGGGGGCGGGCAGCTTCCAGGGTTGGTATTATGGCTCGGCCCCCAGCACCAAGCTCTATTATCTCAAAGATTTGCAGCTCGATGCCGCCTTTTGGCTGTGTTTGCTGTTGGCGGTGGGCTTTGCGGTCTGGCTGTTCCGGGCAAAAAAAACGGCCGATGCCCTCTCGGCGGCGGCAGGCTTTGCCCTCACGCTTGGTATGTGCTTGTGGAACCTGCTTTACTGCCTGCTCTCGGCCAGCCCGGCGGGCCCGGCGGGCGGCGCACAGGCACTGTTGGCCGCGCTGGCCCCGGCGCTGGCGGTGCGGCTGCTGCTGGCAGGGTGGCACCGGCTTAAAAAAGCGCCGGGGGTAGCCCCCGTGGCGGCGGAAAAACCAAGCCGCCCCCGCCACCCGGCGGGGTGGGCGGTGCCCGCCTGCGGGCTGGTGGCCTGCGCGGCCCTGGTTGCGGGCGGGGCGGGCCAGCTTTCGGCCCGCGCCAACGGCCGTGGGGCCGATTACCGGTACGTAGCCCCCCTAGGCGGCTGGCTGGGCGAGCAGGCCGCCAAGCTGGAAACCGAAACCGCCATCGCCGCGGGCAAAACGGTGTGGAGCACCTACGCCAGCGCGCTGGAGGCCATGACCGGTACCTTCCAGCCCGCAGGCACCGATTATATCATCCATGTGCTGGGCGATAGGCAGCGGTTAAATTACCTGCAACAGTTCCAGGCGGGCGGGTTTGATTTGGTGCAAACCCCCAGCTATAAAGTGAACCCCTTCGAGCGGTGGAGCCGCAACGCCAACTGGTGGTTCTACCGGGAGCTGTACCGCTACTGGCAGCCGGTGGGCACCACCTACGCCTGCGGCGGTATGCACATTTTTTGGGAGCGTACCGGCCAGGACGGCGCACTGGATACCGGCGCGGCGGTTACCGTAACGCAGGATAGCCCGGCCACCGCCACCCTAACGGTAACGGCGGCGGACCCAAGCTTTTGCGGCGTGGCCGATGTGCAGGTAAGCTACCAGGCAGCAGTGGCGAGCGGCTTTGCCCTGCGGGGCGGGGTGGGCAGCTTTTTGCAGGCCGAAGCCCTAACCGAAAAACAGCTTTGCGAGGCCGCCGGGCGGGAGAGTACCACCTGCGATTTTTACATCCCGGCCGACCGTACTACCTACGATGTACCCATCACCATCGAGAATGGGGTGGGGGTGCTGCGGCTGAACGCCCTGCCCGCCGATGCCGCCAGCGTGCAGGTGGCGGGGGCCACCATCACCGCCCTCTACACCGATTGGGAGTATTTTTACGAGTGAGCCGCAGCCCCTGCCCGGGGTGCCTTTTGTTGAAACCGGGCGGGGAGTGTGGTATCCTGTTATTTGCGGGGCGGCCTGCCCCGCCCCGGCAATTTTAAAAAAAGGAGGCCCCCCGGCGTGATTGAACGAAACGAACGGCTAAAAAAGCTGTGCAGCAGCCTGGTGGATGCCCTTTTGGTGTTTGTGGCCTATTTGGGGGCCATTTACCTGCGGTTTAACTATATTCGGTTTTTCCGGGGCGGGGCCGGCCCCGCGTGGGATATTGCCAAGGATAGCCGAATGCTGCTTGGCGTTGCCATCTACGCCCTGGCGCTGGTTACGGTGTTCCATTTGGTACGGCTCTATGGCCGCTCCCGCATACGGGGGCTGTGGTGGCAGTGCCGGGTCATTGTGGGGCTAAACCTGCTGGGCCTGGTGGTGTGGGCCGCCGCCTTCTACTATTTCCGGCTGGGAGATTTCAGCCGTGGGGTTATTTTGCTGTTCCCCGTGCTTTCCACCGTGGCGCTGGTTGCCAAGCGGCTGGCCGTGCGCGCGTACGACCGCCACCAGCGGGCCGCCGGGCGGGGCATCAAGCATATTTTGCTGGCGGGCGGGGGCGGCATTGCCGCCAAATACCTGCTGGCCCTGCAACAAAACCCCTACTATGGCTTCCAGGTGGATGGCTACCTGGCCGCCGCCCCCAGCCCCACCCTAAACTGCCGCTACCTTGGCGGGTTTGATAAGCTGGGCGAATTGCTTGAGGGCCCCCAGGTGGACGAGGTGGTTATCGCCTTTGATACCGGCGAGATTGAATCGATACCCGCGGTGCTGAACGCCTGCGATAAAAACGGCACCCGCGTTACCATGGTGCCCTTTTATAACGATTACCTGCCTGCCCGCCCCACCGTGGATGTGCTGGGGGATTGCAAGCTGATTAACATCCGCGAAACCCCCTTCGATAACCTGTTTAACGCCGCCGTCAAGCGGCTGCTGGATATTTTGGGCAGCCTATTGCTGATTGTACTTACCAGCCCGGTGCTGGTGGTGGTGGCGGTGGGGGTCAAGCTATCCAGCCCGGGGCCGGTGCTTTTTAAGCAGGAGCGTATTGGGCTGAACAAAAAGCCCTTTATGATGTATAAGTTCCGCAGTATGCGGCAAAACGCCCAGCAGGATACCGGTTGGAGCAAAGGCACCGACCCCCGCAAAACCAAATTTGGCAGCTTGATACGCAAGTTCAGCCTGGACGAGCTGCCCCAGTTTTTTAACGTGCTGAAAGGGGATATGAGCCTGGTTGGCCCCCGGCCCGAGGTACCCTACCATGTGGAGCATTTTAAGGAGGAAATCCCCCTTTACCTGGTTCGCCAGCAGGTGCGCCCCGGCTGCACCGGCTGGGCGCAGGTAAACGGCCTGCGGGGCGATACCGATATTGCCGAGCGCATCCGTTACGATATTTGGTATATTGAAAACTGGACGGTGGCGCTGGATTTAAAAATTATCTTCCGCACGGTGTTTGGCGGCAAGATGGTAAACGACGAAAAACTACAGTGACGCACAGGTGAGGTAAAAAGCCATGGAAAACAAAAAGCCCAAGGTGGCCATCATCCACGATTGGCTGGTGGCCTATGCCGGTGCCGACCGTGTGCTGGACCGTATGGTGCGCATCTTCCCCGGCGCGGTGGTGTACACCCTGGTGTACGATAAAGCCAATATGCCCGCCTGGTTTGCCGGGTACGATATCCGCACCACCTATATCCAAAAGCTGCCCTTTGCCACCAAGATTTATAAGGCACTTTTGCCCTTTATGCCCGCCGCGTTTGAGGCGCTGGATTTATCCGAGTACGATATGGTCATCTCCTCCTGCTCTTCCTGTAGCAAGGGGGTTATCACCCGGCCCGATGCCGTGCATATCTGCTACTGCAACACCCCCATCCGCTATGCGTGGGATTTTTACTATACCTACCGCGATAATGCAAGCTGGCTGGCCCAGCGCATTATGCCCCACCAGATGCACAAGCTGCGCCAGTGGGATAAATGCGCGGCGGATAGGGTGGATTATTTCATCGCCAACTCCCACTTTATTGCCAAGCGCATCAAAAAATATTACCGGCGGGATAGCGATGTAATTTACCCCTGCGTACACATCAACCCCCAGCCCCTGCTCCCCAAAGAGGATTTTTACCTGGTGGTGGGCCGCTTTACCTGGTATAAGCGGATGGATTTGGCCGTGGCGGCCTGCACCCAGCTGGGCCGCAGGCTGGTGGTGGTGGGTACCGGCGGCGAGGAAAAGCGGCTGCGCGCCCTGGCGGGGCCAACCATCGAGTTTAAGGGCACATTATCGGACGAGGAAATACAAAGCTACTACCTGCGCGCCAAGGCGTTTTTATTCCCCGGGGAGGAGGATTTTGGCATCACCCCCGTGGAGGCCCAAAGCGCCGGTACCCCCGTGCTGGCCTATGGCCGGGGCGGTGCCTGCGAAACGGTGGCCGATGGCAAAACCGGCTTACTGTTTCACGCCCAAACGGTGGAGGCACTCGTTACCTGCATCGAGCAGTTTGAGGCCGAGGGGGTAAGCGATACCCCGGCCGAGATACGCAACCATAGCCTCCGTTTTTCGGAGGAGCGGTTTGATGCCGAGCTGAAAGCCTACTGCGAAAAACGCTATGCCGATTGGCAGCAGGCCCTGCGGGAATGTTCCCACCCCGGTGGGGCAGCCGAAGCCATTGATGGAGGAATAAAAACTTGAGAGCAATCGTAATCAACGGCACCGTTCTGTGCGACCCCATCACCGGCATCCCCCGGTATGTGTACGAGGTGGTTACCCGGCTGGATGAACTGCTGCAAGATACCGGCCTGGATGTGCGGCTGGTTTACCGCGACGATGGCCGCCCGCTGCACCTGCCGCCCTTAAAGCATATCCAAATTGTGCCCCTAAAGGCGGTGCGGTACAGCTACAACCTGCTGGCCCTGCCCCGCTACCTGCGCAGCACGGGGGCGTTTTACTGCGGCCTTGCCAGCGATGTTACCCTTACCCGCCCCAGCGCCGTGGTGCTGCACGATATCCGCCCGCTGGTGATGGCGGGGGATAAGCCGATGTTCCGGTTTAAATTTTGGGTACACTGCCGTTCCATCTGCCAGTATGCCCAGCAGGTTTTTACCGATAGCGAAAACCAGCGCCAGCTGATTGCCGCCCACCTGCCCATCCCAGCCGAGCGGATTGGCGTGGTGTACGCCGGGTGGGAGCATATTGCCCAGGTGGCGGAGGATGAAGGCATTTTTGACAAAAACCCGCGCCTGCAAAAGGGCGAGTATTTTTACGCCCTGGGCAGCCTGGCCCCCCACAAAAACTATAAATGGATACGGGAGGGTGCCCGCCGCAACCCCGAAAAAACCTTTGTGGTGGCGGGCGGCAAAAACCTTGCCAGCTTTGGCGG
>JAQUSS010000158.1 GCA_028710135.1 Gemmiger sp.
TAAATTTTATACCGAGGAAGGCAACTGGGATTTGGTTGGCAACAACACCCCCACCTTCTTTATCCGCGATGTACACAACTTCCCGGATTTGAACCGTGCCGTTAAGCGCGACCCCTACACCGGGATGCGCAGCGCCCAAAACAACTGGGATTTTTGGACGATGTTGCCCGAAACCTTCCACCAAACCACCATTGTTATGTCGGACCGTGGCATACCGGATGGCTTCCGCCATATGCACTTTTTTGGGGAGCATACCTACTCGATGTACAACGCCAAAAACGAGCGGGTGTGGGTAAAGTTCCACTTCCGCACCGAGCAGGGCATTAAAAACCTGACGGATGCCGAGGCCTCCGATATCTGCGCCAACGACCGTGAAAGTGCCGGGCGCGACCTATTCACCGCCATTGCCAAGGGCGATTACCCCAAATGGAAAATGTACATCCAGGTGATGACCGAAGAACAGGCCAAAAACCACTACGAAAACCCGTTCGACATCACCAAAATTTGGCGGCACAAAGAGTTCCCGCTGATTGAGGTGGGCGAGCTGGTGCTTGACCGTTGGCCCGAGAATTATTTTGCCGAGGTGGAGCAGGCCGCCTTTACCCCCGCCCATGTTGTACCGGGCATCGGCTTCTCGCCTGATAAATTTTTGCAAGGGCGGCTGTTTGTGTACGGGGACGCGCAGCGGTACCGTTTGGGGGTAAACTACAACCAAATCCCCGTAAACCAGGCAAAAAGTGCCCCCGTGGCCGATTACCACCGCGACGGCTATATGCGCACCGATGGCAACTACGGCGGCGCGCCTGCCTACTCCCCCAACTCGGCCCAGTGCTTGGATGGCCCAGCCCGAGGTTGCCGAGCCACCCCTGCCGCTGGATGGCGCGATGTGGAACTACGACCCCACCGATGACCCCACCGACGATTGCTTCCGCGCCGGGGGCGATTTGTACCGCATTATGACCGAGGAGCAAAAGGCCGCGCTGATTGATAACACCGCGCGCAACATTGCCCCCTGCTCCGAAACCATCAAATACCGCCACGCGGTACACTGCTACTGGGCAGACCGTGATTATGGCGAGCGGCTGACAAACGCCCTGCGCCTACAGCTGGCCACCGTGATAGAGCTTGCCAAGGGCGACCATAAGGCCCTGATTGCCGCCACCCTGCCGGGCGGCCAGTTTGACGCCAACCCCTGCGAGTGCTAAAGCCACCCGCACTGCCCCGCCAAAGCGGGTAAGCTAGCCCAAAACCCAAAAGCCAAAAGCCAAAAAACAAAAACCGCGCCGCCTGCCGTAGTGTAAAAGCTACGGCAGGCGGCGATTTTTTCTCGGTTTATGCCGGGTGGCCTTATTCCGGTTGGGCCGGCTTTCTTTCACCGGCCGCAGCTTTTCGGAATGCGCCGGGCGTGCACCGATATTTTCTATAAAACAGCTTTGAATAGTAGCTTAAATGGTTAAACCCACAGGCAAAGGCAATGGACGAAATATTTTCGGTCGTACTTTTTAAAAGGTTACAGCTAACCTCCAACCGATAGGCATTGGCAAAATCAATGGGGGATTGCTGCAAATATTTTTTGAAAAGAATACAGCATTTGCTGGCGCTTACATGGCCGGCAGCGGCGATGGCCGCAAGCGGGATAGCCTCCCTATAATTTTGATAAATATAGGAAACCATCTTTTTTTGGATTGCCAAATCGGTGGGCGGTTGCTTTTCGTAATCCATTCGGTTTCGCTTTTTGCAGGTTTCGTAAAGAATGCCCCACACTTGAAAGAGGGTTGCGGTAGCCGCCAGCGCAAAGCCACCGCCCCCACCCTCTTTCAGTGCCATCAGCTTTTTTTGAAGCTGCTCTAGCTCACTAGCGCCGCGGTATACAAGGTACGCAATATGCGGGTTTTCGGTTATGGGGGTTATGTAGCGGCTGCTTGTATAGGCATTGCCCATCAGCAACTGCGGGTGGAACAAAATACATAAAAACGAGCATTCTCTTTCCAAATGGGCGTAACCGTAGTGCATCTGTTTGGCATTGACCATGATGGTATCCCCTTGGTGCAAAAGAACCTTACACCCATTTACATCATAATACATCTCCCCCGCCAGGATGCAAACGAGCTCGATATCCTCATGCCAGTGGCAGAGCGCTTTCATATGGGGGTACGCCGATAATACGCCATACCGTATATAAAGCGGAAATTCAGGGTTATCGTAATGGACAATCTCCGAGGCATCCTGCATCACATCAACATCCAGCATTGCAAACCCCTTTCACCTTCAAAAAACAGGATTGTTATAAAAATCAGCGAGAAATGTGTTAGATTTCCCCACTAGATTGCAATATAATTATAGCATCCGATAAGCGGTTGGCAACCGTTTTTTTGAAAGCGGAAAGGCAGGCCATAAAAAAGAAGAATCGGGAGGTAACACCATGACTGAATTTGAACGCCAGCAGGCAGTGGCAGGCGGGTTCCTTTGGTACGACACCGAGGCATACCTTGCGCACCAGGCAGAAGTAAAAGACAAAGTGTATGCGCTGAATATGTTAAAACCGAGTGAAACGCAAAAGCGGCAGGAACTTATCCGGCAGATTTTTGGCAGCGTGGGGGAAGATGTGTGCCTCAACCCGCCGTTGCAGCTTGCCGTGGGTTCCACCGTAACCATCGGCGCAGGTACGTATATTAATTCAGGGCTAACCCTGATTGATGATGGCAAAATCACCATTGGGCAAGGCTGTCTGTTGGGAACGGGGGTAACGCTGTGCACCACCGGCCACCCCATTGACCCGGCAGAGCGCGCCAAAGGAAGTATGTATTCCTTCCCCATCACCATTGAGGATGGCGCGTGGATTGGCGCAGGTGCCCTCCTTTTGCCGGGCATTACGATTGGGCGGTATGCGGTGGTTGGTGCAGGCTCGGTTGTCACAAAGGATGTTCCGCCTTATACGGTTGCGGCGGGCAACCCCTGCCATCCGCTGCGTGAAATTGGCGAGCGTGATAAAATGTACTATTTTAAAGGGCATAAATTCCAAGACCAGGGAATTTGAGGGGGAAAAATGAAACAAAAAATTTTATCTGCCATCCGCCAACGGGTTTTAATTTTGGCGGAATGGGAAGAAAACGATTGCTTTCGGGAAATTTACCTGAATTTTTTGAGCGCGTTAAACCGCGAGATAGGCTAACCGGCGGTGCCGTATACAAACGCGCCGCCTGCCGTAGTGTAAAAGCTACGGCAGGCGGCGCGGTTTTTATTTTGCTTTGGCGGCGGGGCAAAGGCGGCGCTGTGCGCGCCCCCCGGGCCGGGGCGGTACCGGGGCCGGGGGGGCGGTACCGGGGCCGGGGGGGCGGTACCGGGGCCGGGGGGCGGTACCGGGGCCGGGGGGCGGTACCGGGGCCGGGGGGCGATACCGGGGCCGGGGCGCGGTGCCGGGGGCCGGGCCGGGGGTGCGGATAATGCCACTTGTGGGCGGGCTGCTTGCCGCTTGGCGGCGGGATGCGCCCGGCGCGTGGCCTGTTAGCCCGCCCCGTTTTCGGGCGGCTGCATTTTGGCAAAGCAATCGCTCAAATAGATGATATGGGCCACCGCCAGCATTACACTGCGCAAAATTTGTTGGTTCTCGGCTGCTGCGGCAGGCGCGGGGGTGGCAGGGGTAGCGGAGGTGGCGGGCTGGGCGGGTTCAGCCTGGTGGGCAAACACCCCGCGCAGCATCTCCTCCTGCCCGGTGCAAAAGGCATCGTAGGCCGCCCCCTCGCTGCCCGCCGCCCGCTGCATGGCAAGCAAACGGCCGATGGCCTCCATCGATAACACATTTTTGCCGATGGCAATGAAAAACAGGCTGGCAATTTGCGCGGCGGTGTACCGCTTTTTCACCGGGCGGGGCAACAGCCCCTTTTTAACGTAATTGCTAACCATCGAGGCTGTAATTTCCATACAGCCCAGCGGCGCAAGGTAGCTGTTGATGTACTGCACCGTCTGCTCCAGGTACAACCCCACATCGGGTATCTCCCGGTAGCGTGGCAGGCGGAATGCTTCAATGTTGGCTTGCATGGGTGGCACTTCCCTTTCCGTTTGTTGGCTGGTAGCGCCCCGCCCCGGCCTTTTTGGCGGGGGCCGCAGGGCCGGTGGCAAACCGCCTAAGGCGCTGCACTTAAAAACTTTTGGAAAACTTTTTGGTTTTTCGGCCATTTTTATGTGGCTTTGCCGCTTTTGATACCATACTATCATAGTAGCTTGGTTTTTTAAAACCGTCAATAGGTTTACCGGTATTTCTTGACAGGTTCTTTGAAAACTGCTAAGATAGAGTTCAATCGGTTATTCAAAAACCGATTACAAGGTAACCAGTATCCATATCTACCATGGCTTACCATGGTTTACCCAATAGGCCGTGGCCACCCGCCGGGTAGCCAAAACCAAACCAACAAACGCCAAAGCTTTAAAAGGAGTAACCGCCATGACCCATGCTGCAAAAATAAAAACCGTTTACCCGCGCAAAACCGCCCGCCCCCACCTGCGGGAGCCGGGCAGCGCCCTGACCCATGCCGCCGCGCTGGTGGCCGCGCTCATAGCCACCCTGCCCTTGTTGCTGCACGCCCAAAAGGTGGGTGCAGGCCCGGTAACCATGGGTAGCCTGCTGGTGTTTATGGTAAGCATGATGCTGCTTTACGCGGCAAGCACCATCTACCACGCGCTGGGGCAGCCGCCCAAGGGCAACCCGGTGCTGCGCCGGCTGGACCATA
>JAQUSS010000031.1 GCA_028710135.1 Gemmiger sp.
CCTGGTATTGCCCGTGCGCTTTAAGAATGAGTGAGAATGAGTGAGATAAAAACGATGGAAAAAATACAGATACACCCCCCCTTTATCAAGCTGGAAGGGCTGCTGAAATTTGCCGGCCTTTGCGAAACCGGGGGCGAAGCCAAGGAGCGGATACAGGCCGGTGAGGTGCTGGTGAACGGCGAACCCTGCACCATGCGGGGCAAAAAATGCGTGGCGGGCGATACCATCACCTTGGATGGCCGCCAAGTAACGGTGGCGGAGGGCAAATAATGCGGTTGCACCGGCTGGAAGTAACCGATTTCCGCAACCTGCGCCATGCGCTGCTGGAACCCTCGCCCGAACTAACCGTGATTTGTGGGGCAAACGGGCAGGGCAAAACCAACCTGCTGGAGGGGATTTGGCTGCTGACCGGGGCAAAAAGCTTCCGGGGTGCCAAGGATGCCGAGCTAATACGGCGCGATGCCCCCTTTGCGGTGCTGGAGGCTGATTTTTTTGCTGCCGAGCGGGAGCAAACCGTCCGCCTAACGGTGGGCGGGGTGGGCAGCCAGCGCCCCGGGCGGGCCGCACGGCTGAACGGGGTGGATAGGGGCCGCGCGGCGGCCATTGCCGGCAGCTTTACCGCTGTGGTGTTTGACCCCAACCACCTTAGCCTTGTAAAGGGCGGGCCGGAGGGGCGGCGGCGGTTTTTGGATGCCGCGCTCTGCCAGCTTTACCCCGGCTATTTGGCGGCGCTGCGCCGGTATACCCGGGCCGTTACCCAAAAAAACGCACTGCTGAAAGCCTACGAAATTACCCCCGGTGCCGCCACTCTGCTGGAAACCTTTAACGAGGGGCTGGCTGCTTACGGTGCCGAGGTGATGGCCCGCCGCGCGGCCTACCTTGCGCGGCTTGGCCCCTTGGCCGCCCACAATTACCGCGATATCTCCCGCGGGGCGGAGCTGCTTTCCATCCGCTACCTACCCTGCTGCGAGGAAGGCAAGCTGGGCGAAAAGCTGCAAAGCATGGCCGCCACCGAGCAGCGGGCCGGGTTTTGCCTGGTAGGCCCCCACCGCGAGGATGTAGAAATTTTGATAGACGGCCAACCGGGCAAAATTTACGGCAGCCAGGGCCAACAGCGCAGCGCCGTGCTGGCCATGAAGCTGGCCGAGGCCACCTGCGTGGGCGATATTTTGGGCGAGCACCCGGTGATGCTGCTGGACGATGTGTTGAGCGAGCTGGACGATGACCGCCAAGCCTACCTGCTGACCCGCATTGAGGATAAGCAAACCTTTGTAACCACCTGCGATTCGGCCGCGTTTGCCCGCACCAACGGCAAGCTGATACGGGTGCGGGGTGGGCGGATAGAGCCGGAATAGGGCCTTGCCTTTGGGTAGAGGATACCTGCTGCCGGTAAAGCAGCGCCAAAAGGCAAATAGGCAAATAGCCAAATAGCCATTGGCAAAAAAGCCAATACAAAAGAAAAAAGGCGACTGCCCGGCAAAACAGCATTTTTTAAAATAGAGGGTTGCCGCAAACAAAAAAAGGCCGAGCTAAGTTTGGCCAAGCCAAACGGAGCCAAACGGCAAGGCGGGCCAAACAGGCCAGGCCGGGCAAATAGGGCAAAATACCAAAAATAGGGCCAAAATAGGGCCAAAACCGGAAGGGAGCGTGGGCCATGTACCTGCACGTAGGGCAAGATTTTATATTGGATAGCCGCAGCATTGTGGGGATATTTGATTTGGACACAACCTCCCCCGGGCGTATCACCCACGAATTTTTGGACCATGCTGAACGGGAGGGTGCTGTGGTTACGATATCGGAGGCATTGCCAAAAAGCTTTATTGTAACCGATTTCCCGGCTGAAACCGTTTATGTAAGCGCCTTGGCAACCGGCACACTAAAAAGCCGGGCCGAAAAATTTGATGTGGGGCTTTAGGGCCGCTTAAATAAGACAAATACCGTTGCCGCCAAATAAAAAATTAAAAAACAAAAAACAAAAAATAGGCGGCAGCTAGATAGAAATTGCCAAGGGCCGGGTGGCCCGCTTGTAACGAATAGGAGGATGAGCTTTTTCATGGCAGAAGAAATGATTACCGAAACCAACCGCGATACCGCTACCAACCACGAATATGACGGCGCACAAATTCAGGTGCTGGAAGGTTTGGAGGCGGTGCGCAAGCGCCCCGGTATGTATATTGGTTCCACCGGCGTGCGGGGGCTGCACCATTTGGTCTACGAGATCGTGGATAATGCAATCGACGAGGCTTTGGCCGGCTACTGCAACCATATTGAAGTTACCATCAAGAAGGATAATATCATTGAGGTAGTGGATAATGGGCGTGGCATCCCGGTAGACATCCAGCCTAAAATGGGGATACCCGCCATCACGGTGGTGTTTACCGTGCTGCACGCGGGCGGTAAATTTGGCGGCGAGGATTCTGGCTACAAGGTAGCGGGCGGGCTGCATGGCGTTGGTGCCAGCGTGGTGAACGCCCTTTCGGAGTGGCTGGTTGTGCGGGTGCGCCGCGATGGTGCCGAGTACGAGCAGCGGTTTGAGCGGGGCAAGGCCATTGGCGTGCTGAAAAAGGTTGGCCCGGCAACCTCCACGGGTACCACGGTAACCTTTAAGCCTGACCCGATTATGTTCACCGATACCACCACCTACGATTACGAAACCCTGCTAAAACGCCTGCGGGAGGAAGCTTTCCTGAATGCGGGGGTGCGCATCACCTTGACGGATGAGCGGCTGGCGGATGGCAACGAGCTATTGCGCGAGAGCCTTTGCTACGAGGGTGGCATCCGCAGCTTTGTAGAGTATTTGCACCAGAAGCGGGATATGACGGTGCTGCACCCCAAGGTAATTTACTTTAAGGGGGAAGCGGGCGGCTCGGTTGCCGAGGTTGCCCTGCAATATAACGATAGCTTTAACGAGCTGCTGCTAAGCTTTGCCAACAACGTGCATACCCCGGATGGCGGCACGCACGAGGAAGGCTTTAAGGCGGCCATGACGCGTGTATTTAACGAGTTTGGCCGTACCAAGGGGTATTTGAAGGATAAGGACGAGAATTTATCCGGCCCGGATGTGCGGGAAGGGTTGACGGCCGTTATCTCGGTGAAATTGCAGGATGCCCAGTTTGAGGGGCAAACCAAGGCAAAGCTGGGCAACACGGCCATACGTACCCTGGTATCGCAGATGGTGTACGATAAATTGACCGAGTTTTTTGAGGAGAACCCGGGTGTTGCCAAGGTGATTTTTGAAAAGGCAACCCAGGCGGCGCGTGCCCGTGCCGCAGCCAAAAAGGCGCGCGATTTGGTGCGCCGTAAAAGTGCGCTGGAAAGTAGCCGGATGCCGGGTAAGCTGGCCGATTGCCGCGAAAAAGACCCCACGAAAACTGAACTGTATATCGTCGAGGGTGATTCCGCCGGTGGCTCGGCCAAGATGGGCCGAGATTCGATGATTCAGGCAATTTTGCCGCTTTGGGGCAAGATGCTGAACGTGGAAAAGGCGCGGGTTGACCGTATTTACGGCAACGATAAATTGACACCCGTTATCACGGCATTGGGCAGTGGTATTGGGGATGAATTTGATGTATCGAAGTTGCGGTACCATAAGGTGTTTATTATGGCGGATGCCGACGTTGACGGCAGCCATATTTGTACCTTGATGCTCACCTTCTTTTTCCGGTATATGCGGCCGCTGATTGATGGCGGGTACGTGTATGTGGCACAGCCGCCGCTGTTTAAGCTGCAAAAGGGCAGCACGGTGCGCTATGCGTACAATGAGGAAGAAATGGCGACACTTTCGGCCGAGATGCCGGGGGCGAAAATTAACCGGTATAAGGGCCTTGGTGAGATGAACCCCGAACAGCTTTGGGAAACCACCATGAACCCGGATAACCGGGTGATTGTACAGATCACCGTGGACGATGCCGAGCGGGCGGATGAAGCATTTACGGTATTGATGGGCGACCAGGTGGAACCGCGCCGCCAATTTATCGAGAAGAACGCCAAGTACGCCACGCTGGACGTTTGATGGGCTTTGGGTGCTATACGGCTAGGGATACGGCCTGAAGTACGGCCAATAAAGCCTTTTTGAAAAAAGGCTTTACCCAAAAACTTTTGATCAAAAAATATAAATATTTTTTAAAATAATTCAATTATAAAATAATAATAAATATAAAAAAATATAAAATATTTTTTTGGTGAAAGTTCTTTGCCAGGCTTTCTTTCAAGAAAGCCGCGCATCCCCGTAACCCCTGCACACCCCGGGCAACCCGGCCCCTCAACACGTAAAACAAGAATAAGGTGAATGCTATGGAAGAAAATATAATCATGACCCCAGGTTCCGGCACCAAGGTGATTGTGCGGGACGTTAAGGAAGAAATTGAAACGGCATTTTTGGATTATTCGATGTCCGTTATTGTTGCCCGCGCCCTGCCTGATGTGCGGGACGGCCTAAAACCCGTACACCGCCGCATTTTATACGTGATGTACGAGCGTGGCAACGACCCACAGCACCCCTACCGCAAATCCGCCGACACGGTTGGCGCGGTGCTGGGTGCCTACCACCCCCACGGCGATACCAGCGTGTACGATGCCATGGTACGCCTTGCGCAGGATTTTAGCCTGCGCTACCCGCTGGTAGACGGGCAAGGCAACTTTGGCTCGGTGGACGGCGACCCCCCCGCTGCCTACCGTTACACCGAAGCTAGAATGAGCAAAATGGCCTGCGATATGCTGACCGATATCGATAAAGATACCATCCAATGGGACCCCAACTTTGACGAAACCAAAAAAGAACCCAGCGTTTTGCCAAGCCGGTTCCCGAACCTACTGATCAACGGCAGCCAGGGCATTGCCGTTGGCATGGCCACCAACATCCCCCCGCACAACCTGCGCGAGGTGGTGAACGGGATGCTTGCCTTAATTGACGACCCCGACATTGACTTAGTTGGCCTGATGGACTATGTGAAAGGCCCCGATTTCCCGACCGGCGGCATTATTATGGGCCGCAGCGGCATCCGCGCCGCCTACGCCACCGGGCGCGGCAAAATTACCCTGCGTGGCCGCGCCGAAATTGTAGAAAAGAAAAACGGCCGTTTTGAAATTATCGCAACCGAAATCCCCTATATGGTCAACAAATCTCGCTTGATTGAATCCATCGCCAACCTTGTGAAGGATAAGCGGATTGAGGGCATCAGCGATTTGAACGATGAATCGAACCGCAAAGGGATGCGCATTGTGATTGAGGTGAAGAAGGACGCCAACCCCCAGGTTGTGCTAAACCAGCTTTACCGCTACACCCAATTGCAGGATACCGTGGGTGTTATTATGCTGGCGATTGACGATAAAACGCCAAAAATCATGTCTTTGAAAACCATGATGCAGAAATACATTGATTTTCAAGACGAGATTGTTCGCCGCCGCACCCAGTTTGATTTGAAAAAGGCGCAGGACCGCGCCCATATCCTGGAAGGCCTGCGCAAGGCCGTGGATATTGTGGATGAAATTATTGCCACCATCCGCGGCTGCAAGGGCAGCTTTGCCGATGCCAAGGCCGCCATCATGGATAAATTTGGGTTTGATGATGTGCAGGCCGATGCCATTGTAAAGCTGCAATTGGGCCGGTTGGCCGGGCTGGAAATTTTGAAAATTGAAGATGAACTGGGCAACCTGCGCGCCGCCATTGAAAGCTACCAGGAAATTTTGTCGGACGATAGCCGGGTATTGGAGATTGTTAAAGAAGAACTGATTGCCATGCGCGATAAATACGGCGATGAGCGCCGCACCGACATTGAGGCGGTATCGGGCGAGGTGGATATTGAGGATTTGATCCCCGTAGAGCAGTGCATCTTCACCCTGACCCATGCCGGGTATATCAAGCGCACTGCCGCCGATACCTACACCGCCCAAAACCGTGGTGGGCGCGGCATTGTGGGCTTGAGCCATAAGGATGAGGACTTTACCGAGGAGCTGTTCATCGGCTCCACCCACGATTATATCTTGTTTGTGACCGATAAGGGCCGCATTTACCGGCTGAAAGGCTACCAGGTAGCCGAAGGCTCCCGCACCTCCAAGGGGAACAACATCGTCAACCTGTTGCAGCTGCAAAGTGACGAAAAAGTAACCTCCATGATGTGCCAGCCCGCCGATATTGATGCCGAGCACAGCTATATCACCATGGTTACCCGCAACGGGCTTATCAAGCGCACCCCGGTCAGCCAGTTCCGCAACATCCGCAAGATGGGGCTGAACGCCATTGCGCTGAACGAGGGCGATAGCCTGGCCTGGTGCCACCTGACCGGCGGCCAGGACGAGCTGATTGTGGCCACCCATGGCGGCATGGCCATCCACTTTACCGAGGATGGCGCACGGGCTATGGGCCGCGGCGGGCATGGCGTGCGCGCCATCCGCCTGGCCGAGGATGACTACGTGGTGGGCGTTTGCGTCTGCCGCCCCGGTGCCACCATGCTTACCGTATCGGAGGATGGCAAGGGCCGCCGCAGCCGGATTGACGATTACCGGATGACCAAGCGCGGCGGCAAGGGCATCCGCAACTACTCGCGCGGCAGCGTGGCGGGCGTAAAAATTGTGGATGATACCGACGACCTGATTTTGATTAGCCAGGAAGGCATCATCATCCGTATGCACGCCGATGACATCAACGTGCAAAGCCGGTACGGCAGCGGCGTGCGTGTTATGCGCCTTGCCGAGGAGGACCGCCTGGTGATGGTGGCCCGCACCGACCGTGAGAACGATGCCGAAACCGCCAAACCCGAGGATGAGGGCGAGGAGGAACTTTCGGCAGAGGAGCTTGCCAAGCTGGAAGCCGAGGATGCCGCCAACGAGGCCGAAACCCCCGAGGACGACCAGGACGAGTAAACCCAAAAATAAGCAAAATAAAAAGGCCTAAAAAGGCCAAAAAGGGCTAAAAAACCAATAAGAAGGCCAATAAAATAGCCAATGTTGGCGAAAAAAGCCAATAAAAAAAACAAAACCCACCCAAAGCAAACGATAAAAAACGATGACCATAAAATAAGGTTTATAAAATTAAAATTTATAAAATAAATTTTGTATCAAAGTTTTTTGCCAGGCTTTTTTTCAAAAAAGCCGCGTAACTCCCGTAACCCTCAAAAAGCCGGTTGTTTTAAACAACCGGCTTTTGGTTTCCCCGTGGGAGGGCGCGGGGCTACACCTTGATCATACGGTACCCCACGCCGATATGCGTTTGGATGTACTGCTGTGCATCGGTGTTCTTCTCAATTTTTTTGCGCAGCGTCGCCATAAATACGCGCAGCGATGCCACATCACTCTCCCACGCTGTCCCCCATATCTCCTTGGTAATGTAAGTATGCGTCAACACCTTGCCCACATTTTTTGCCAGTAAACACAATAACTTGTACTCAATCGGTGTAAGGTGCAATTCCTCGCCAGATAAATACGCGCAACCCGCCGCATAATCTATTTTTAAGGCCCCATTCTCAAAGGTCGTTTGGCAGGTTGGCGCTACGCCCTGCATCGCAATCAACCGCCGCTGCGTCACCCGTAGGCGCGCTAGTAGCTCTTCCACCGAGAATGGCTTCGTTAGGTAATCGTCCGCCCCGGCATCTAAGGCATCAATTTTATCGGTATCCTCGCTCCGGGCACTGATCACAAGAATCGGCATACTTGACCATCCGCGAATTTTGCGGATAATTTCCACGCCATCCATATCCGGCAGGCCCAAATCCAATAACACAATATCCGGGTTGTGCGAAACCGCCTCCAAAATGGCCGCTTCGCCATTTTCCGCCGTGCGGTACCGGTACTTTTGTGTTTCCAGGGTGGTGGTAATCAGGTTCCGCACCGCGGCATCATCCTCCACCACCAAAATCAGCTGCTTATTCATGCAAGGTAACCTCCTCTACCGGCAACGTAAACCGAAACACCACCCCGGTGGGGTGGTTATCCGCCACCGTAATGCTGCCACCATGGGCCGTAAGGATGGATTTGCAGAGCGCAAGGCCCAGGCCCATGCTTCGGCGGCTATCCGCCACCTTGGTGTTCGCCGTGTAAAACATATCAAATATCCGCGGCTTTGCCTCGTCCGGGATGCCGGGCCCGTTATCCGCTACTTCCGTGATAACCTGCCGGCCCTGCACATAACTGGTAATTGTAATCTCGGAGCCGGGCGGGGTATACTTGATGGCATTATCCACAATGTTAATCACCACCTGCACAAGCAACCGCGCATCCATCTTCACCAAGGCAAGCTCGTTGGGCGGCACCACCGTAATGTGGTGCTGGGCCTTTTGCCGGTTGATGTGCTGCATGGCCTCATCAATCACATCACCCATCAACTCCGGCTTGCGCCGCAACGCCATCGTTCCATCCTCAATCCGGGTAACCGCCAATAGATTTTCGACCAGGTTAATTAGCCAGATGGAATCATCGTAAATAACCGTGTAAAGCTGCTGCTTTTTCTCGGCGGAAATTTCACCGCCGTTCGCCAAAAGCACCCCCGCATTGCCTGAAATGGAGGTGAGCGGGGTACGTAAATCGTGCGAGATAGCCCGCAAAAGGTTGGCCCGCAGCTGCTCGTTTTTCGCAAGGATGGCGGCCTGCTCCTTCTCGCGGGCCGTCTGCTCATTCTCAAGCGCTAAGGCACATTCGCCCAATATCGAAAGCAACACGCTGTTTTCAAACGGCTCTAGCGGGCCTTGATCCATCGCAACGCCAACAACACCATAAACCCGGCTCTCAATGCGCACCGCCAGGTATAGGCACTTGGCGCTTGAAAGGGTATCCGTGGTTGCCCCGGCCCGCTTGTTATTCTCAAACACCCAGGCGGCCACCGCCTTCTCGTTGGCGGTTTGGTAGCAGGCAGTGTCTGCTACATCCGGTGCATCCGGCGCGGGGAAAACCACCGGCTCCGAAAGTGGGGTGCCCTGCTTGGTGTAAAACAAAATGCTGCGCCCCAATAACCGCACCAGCTGCTTTGCCGTAACCGAGATAATTTCCGCCTTGCCATCGGCCTTTTGTAGCTCCTGGTTGGTATCAAACATCACCTTGGTGCGGTGCGCCGCCTGGGCCGATTGCCGCGCCTGCAATTGTATCTGCATGGCAAGGTTGCCGGTAATCAGCGCGGCCAAAAACATTACCAGAAAGGTAACCGGGTACCCTTGGTCGTACGCATTGAGGGAGAAGCGCGGCTCGGTAAAGAAAAAGTTGAACACCAACACGCTGGCCAGGGCCGAAATTAAACTGTAGGCGCGGGCCGAGGTGGTGATTGCCGTTAACAGCACCCCCAAAATATACACCGTGATGATGTTTGCCTCGCTAAAGCCAAAATGGTAGAACAAAAACCCAACCCCGGTGGCCGCCGCAAGAAACCCCAGGCTGCATAGTACATCCCGCAGGGAAAGGGGGCTGGGGTGCTTCGCCTTTTTTTGGGGGCGGTAACCCTTAACCGGTTGGTCGGGGATGATGTATACATCCAGCTTTGGGGCGTAGGTTATCAGCTTTTCGGTCAGGGTTTGGCGCGCAAAAAGGCGGCTGCGCACCGCGTTGTTGCGGCCCAACACAATTTTCGATACGCCCGAAATACGGGCATACTCGGCAATTTGCAGGGCCACATCATCCCCATAGGTGGTTTCCACCGAGGCACCTAGCTGCTGCGCAAGGTGGATATTCTCCCGCAGGCGGGCGGTATTTTCCGCCGACATACTTTTAAAAAGCGAGGTTTCGACAAACAGCGCCGTAAACTGGGCGTGGAACGCCTGCGCCAACCGCGCCCCCGTGCGGATGATTTTGGGGTTGGTGGGCGAGGAGGAAAGGCAGACCAAAATATGCTCATCGGTGTAATAATCGCTGTTATTTTGCACCTTGGCACTTTCCGCCATACGGTTCACCCGGTCGGCACAGCGGCGCAGCGCAATTTCCCGCAAAGCGGTCAGGTTTTCTACACTAAAAAAGTTCGATAGCGCATACCGCGCCTGGGATTCGCGGTAGATTTTGCCCTCGTTCAGGCGGGCAATCAGCTCCGGCGGCTCAATATCCACCAGCTCCACCTGGGCGGCACCATCAAACACACGGTCGGGGATGCGCTCGCGCACCGTCACCCCCGTGATGGAGGCAACCATGTCGTTTAAGCTTTCAATGTGCTGCACGTTCACCGTGGTGTACACATCAATGCCCGCCCGCAATAGCTCCTGCACATCCTGGTACCGCTTTTTGTTGTGGCTGCCCGGGGCGTTGGTGTGGGCAAGCTCATCCACCAGCAGCAGCTGCGGGTGGCGGGCCAGGGCGGCGGCAACATCAAACTCCTGCAGGGTAATGCCGCTGTGCTCCACCTGGCGGGTGGGTATTTGCTCTAGCCCGTTAAGCAGGGCGGCTGTTTTGGGCCGGGCATGTGGCTCAATGTAGCCCGCCACCACATCCACCCCCCGGCGCTTTGCCGCCTGGGCCGCCTGTAGCATGGCATAGGTTTTGCCCACGCCCGCCGCATAGCCGAAAAATATTTTTAGCTGCCCGGCCGGGTGGCTGCCCCCTTGCAGGGTATCCGCCTGGTGAATTGCCTTTAACAGTTCATCGGGGTCTGACCTTCTGGTTTCCATGGTTTCCATTCTGCACCCCCCTCTCTCATACCTCTCGTACCTCTTATCATATACCCTCTATTATACGGCCCGGCTGTTGAATATGGCGTAAACAGTGCGCCCCAAGCATTAAAGCGGTATAAAGATGGAAAAACAAAAACGCGGCGGGCCTACTTGGTAGGCCCGCCGCGTTTGGCTTGTGTAGGGGGGGTATAGTAGAGTAGAGAGTTAAGATAGAGGGTTAAAATAAGGTTTTACAAAATCCCGTCCAGCATCAGGTTTACTTTTAGCACGTTCACGGTTTCCTCGCCAAACAGGCCCAAAAAGCGGCCGGTGGTGCAGGTTTTTATGATATCGCGCACCTCCTGCTCGGTTTTGCCGCTGGCCGCCGCCACGCGCGGCACCTGGTAGGCCGCCGCTGCGGGCGAAATTTCGGGGTCAAGCCCGCTGCCCGAGCAGGTTACCAAATCCTGCGGGATGGGCGCATCCCCCATGGCGGGGTCTGCCGCCTTAATTTTTGCCACCCGCTCGGCCACCAAAGCGGCATATTCGGTGCTTAGGGGGCTAAGGTTCGAGGGTGCGGCATACAGTAAAGGCTGGCCATCGGCATCGCGGTAGGTGGTAACATCCAGGTTCATAATGCGCCCCCACAGGTGGGCATCATCGGTGTACTGCTGGGCCAGCAGGCTACTGCCGTACTTTACGCCGTTCACCTCAATCACGCTGCCGTTTGCCTTGCCGGGGAAAAACACCTGCGCAAACGCCGTGATGATGCCGGTGTACACAACACCGCAAAGCAGGGTAAAAACCAAAAAGAGAACCAATGCCTTGGGCAAAATGCCTTTCGTGCTTTTTGTGCTTTTTATGCGTTCCATAAACAAATCCTCCTTATGCAACCCCGCAGATAGTGAGCAGCATATCAATCAGCTTTACAAAGATAAAGGGTGCCGCCAGGCCGCCCAGCCCGTACACCAGCAGGTTGCGCGAAAGTAGCTTGCCGGCCCCAACCTCCCGGTAGGCAACGCCCCGCAGCGCCAGCGGTATCAGCGCAATAATAATCAGCGCATTGTAGATAATGGCCGAGAGCACCGCGCTTTGGGGGGAGTGCAGCCCCATAATGTTGAGGGCCGCCAGCCCCGGGTACAGCCCCATAAACAGCGCCGGAATGATGGCAAAATACTTTGCCACATCGTTGGCGATTGAGAAGGTGGTCAGGCTGCCGCGGGTCATCAGCAGCTGCTTGCCAATGCGCACAATATCAATCAGCTTGGTGGGCGAGGAATCAAGGTCTACCATGTTCCCGGCCTCCTTGGCGGCCTGGGTGCCGGTGTTCATGGCAACGGCCACATCGGCCTGGGCCAGGGCCGGGGCATCGTTGGTGCCGTCGCCCGTCATGGCAACCAGGTGGCCTTTACTCTGGAAATCTCGAATCATCTGTAGCTTGCCCTCGGGCGTGGCCTCGGCCAAAAAATCGTCCACACCGGCCTCGGCGGCAATGGCCGCGGCGGTTAGGGGGTTATCGCCGGTAATCATGATGGTTTTGATGCCCATCTTGCGCAGGTCGGCAAATTTTTCCTGCACGCCATCCTTGATGATATCTTTAAGGTGGATGACCCCCAAAATTTTATGGTCCTTGGCAACCACCAGCGGGGTGCCGCCTTGTTTCGCAATATCGGCCACCACCTGGGCGCACTCGCCCGAATAGCCGCCACCGGCGGCCTCCACATAGGCTTTTACCGAATCTGCCGCGCCCTTGCGGATCTCGTGGCCGCAAAAATCCACACCGCTCATCCGGGTGCGGGCTGTAAAGGGGATAAAAGTCATCCCTTTATCTTGCAGGCTGCGGCCCCGCAGGCCAAACTTTTCTTTTGCTAAGATGACCACGCTGCGCCCCTCGGGCGTTTCGTCCGCCAGGGAGGATAGCTGGGCGGCATCGGCCAGTTCCTCAGCCGGGCAACCGTCCACCGGGATCAAGGCGTGGGCCTGGCGGTTGCCCAGCGTGATGGTGCCGGTTTTATCCAGCATCAAAATGTCCACATCGCCCGCGGCCTCAATGGCGCGGCCACTCATGGCCAGCACGTTGGCCTGGTTTAAGCGCGACATCCCCGCAATGCCAATGGCGGAAAGCAGCGCGCCAATGGTGGTGGGGGCCAGGCAGACAAGCAGCGCCACCAGCGTGGTGACGGAGGTGGGGTTGGCAATGCCCGCCTGCTTTGCCGAAAACACCGAATAAGCGTAGAGCGAAAGGGTGACCAAGATGAATATGATGGAGAGCGCCACCAAAAAAATTTGCAGCGCCAGCTCGTTGGGGGTCTTTTTGCGGGCAGCCCCCTCCACCATGGCAATCATTTTATCAAGGAAGCTCTCGCCTGCCTCGCTGGTAACCTGCACCACAATCCAATCGGATAGAACGGTGGTGCCGCCGGTAACGGCGCTGCGGTCGCCCCCGGCCTCCCGGATAACGGGGGCCGATTCACCGGTGATGGCGGATTCATCCACGCTGGCCGCACCCTCCACCACCTCACCATCGGCGGGTATCTGCTCGCCCGCCTGCACCACCACAAAATCCCCTTTCTTTAAGGAAACAGAGGAAACCGTGGTGATGGCATCCTTCTCTGCCACCGAAGGGATTTTGTGCGCCTCCACATCTTTTTTTGCCGCACGCAGGGCATCGGCCTGGGCTTTGCCCCGGCCCTCGGCAATAGCCTCGGCAAAATTGGCAAACAGACAGGTGAACCACAAAACCACCGCAATGGCCAGGGTGTAGCCGGTGGGCGCATCCTTGGCGCCAAACAGCGAGGCCACAAATAGAAGGGTGGTTAATAGGGCCGATACATAAACCAGCAGCATTACAGGGTTTTTGGCCTGCGTTTTTGGTGCAAGCTTTACAAAAGAATCTTGTATGGCACGGCCGAGCATTTTTTTATCGGCAAAGGTGCTTTTTGTTGTCATGAAGAGTGCCTCCTTAGGGTGTATCCCAAAATGTACCAAAACGTAAATGGGCTAAATTTGTTGCAGAGCGGGGATTTTCGGCTATGCTTTACGCCATGCCGCCAAAAAACTCGGCCAGGGGGCCAAGCGCCAGCGCCGGGAAAAAGCTGAGTGCACCAATCAGCAGCACCACAAAAATCAGCAGGAAAACAAACATCCCGTTGGTGGTGGAAAGGGTGCCTGCGGTTACCGCAATCTTCTTTTTTTGTACCAGGCTGCCGGCAATGGCCAGGGTGCCCACAATGGGCAAAAACCGGGCAAACAGCATCACAAGGCCAATGGATACATTCAGGAACACCGTGTTGGCGTTAAAGCCCGCAAAGGCAGAGCCATTGTTGCCGCCGCCGGAGGTGTAGGCATACAGTAGCTCCGAAAAACCATGGGGGCCGCTGTTGTTTAGGCTGTTTACCACCTCGGGCACCAGCGCGGCAATGCCACTGCCCACCAAAATCACAAGGGGGGTGGCAAGGCAGACCACGACCGACCATTTCATCTCAAACGGTTCAATTTTTTTGCCCAAAAATTCCGGCGTGCGGCCCACCATCAGCCCCGCAATAAACACGGTTAAAATGGCAAAGGCAAGCATACCATATAGCCCGCAGCCAACGCCGCCAAAAATAACCTCGCCCAGCTGCATTTGCAGCATCTGCACCATGCCGCCCAAGGGGGTGTAGCTATCGTGCATCGAGTTGACCGAGCCGTTGGAGGCTGCGGTGGTAAAGGCTGCCCAGGTGGCCGAGGTTACAATGCCAAAGCGGGCTTCCTTGCCCTCCATATTGCCACCGGGCTGCCCCACGGGCGAAACATCCACCGCCGCGTTGGCGGTAAGGGCGGTGGGGGCAAGCTGCTCGCTGGCGCCAATGCTGCCAAGGGCAACCACCAGCATCAAAAACATGGCCATAAAAATGGCAACGCCCTGCTTTTTATTTTTTACGGCCCTGCCAAAGGTAAAGCAGAGCGCCGCCGGAATCAGCAATAGCGAAAGCATCTCCAGCAGGTTGGTAAAGGGGGTTGGGTTTTCCAGCGGGTGTGCCGAGTTTACGCCGTAAAAGCCGCCGCCGTTGGTGCCAAGCTGCTTGATGGCAACCTGGCTGGCCGCAGGGCCAAGGGGCACAATTTCCCGCGTTACTAGTTCGGCACCGGGCACGGGGGCACCATCCACGGTAACGGTGCCGGTGGCTTTATCCACCACGGCATCGGTTAAAATTTCGCCATCGGCCGTTATGGCCACCGGCTCCAGCAGCTGCACGGCATCTGCCCCGCGCAGGGTTTGCACCACGCCGCCGCCCACCAGGCAAAGCGAAAGCGCAAGGCTGAGGGGCAATAAAATATGCAGCACAATGCGGGTCATATCCACCCAAAAGCTGCCAAGGCCCTGCTGCTTTACCCGGGTAAAGCCACGTATCAGGGCAAACAACACCGCAATGCCGGTGGCAGCCGAAACAAAGTTTTGTACCGTAAGCCCCAGGGTCTGCGTTAAGTAGCTTAAGGTCGATTCGCCCGAATAGGCTTGCCAGTTGGTGTTGGTTACAAAGCTGGCCGCGGTGTTAAAGGCCAAATGCCAGCTTGTGCCGGGAATGCCTTGGGGGTTGCCCGGCAAAAAGCCCTGCAACAGCTGTAGCAGAAACACAAACACCAGCCCCACGCCCGAAAAGGCAAGAACAGAGGCCAGGTAGGTTTTCCAACCCATCTCCTCATCCTTTTGGATGTGCAGGGTTTTGTAAACCAGTTCCTCGCAGGGGGATAGCACCTTGGATAAAATGGTATTTTCACCACACAGCACCTTTTTGATATACCCGCCCAGCGGAATGGCAAGGGCAACCAGAACCGCTAAGTATAAAATGTATTGTAGCACGGTTATTGTGCATCCCCTTTCATCAAAATATAAACGTAGTACACCAGCATACCGGCGGCCGCAAGGCCAATCAGTGGGATCAAAATGCCCATAAAATTACCTCCTCTTTTGTGGTATATACCAAGTGTAGCAGGCTGGTTTTTAAGGTGGCGTTGGGTTTCACCCCCATCGAATGAAGACTGTATAAAGATGGGGGTGCCGGGCAAGGCCGGGGGTTACCGGGGATTGCCCGGTTTACCGGGCTTACCGGGGCCTACCAACCAAAAATCAGCCCAAAGGGCAGCGCAACCAGGCAGGCAGATAGCGCAACCGCCATCAGCACCAAAATGGGTGCCACAATCCCCACCAAAAGCATCGTGCAATACGGGTGATGGCAAAATAGGGGAATCAGTTTTTGACCCCATTGCCATTCTTTTTTGTGTACCGCAGCCGTGAATCGCAACATATCAGCGGCCCCCTTTCTGCTTCTATCGTAAAACCTGCGGCATAAAAAGGGTAAAAGTGAAGGCGGGCAAAGATTAAGGCGGAATAAAAATAGGGCCAAAAACCAGAGGGCCTGCTCGGCTGCTATTTTAAAATATACGCAGATACGTTACTTTTATAATAGAAAAAGGAACCGATGCTAGCTTATGCCGAAAAGTGTCGAAAATGGTCAAGCGGGTAGGGTTAAGAAAGAAAAGGGAATGCGTATTAAGATAGGTCGAAAATGGTCGAAAAGTGTCAAGGCGGGAAAGCGGGAGAAAGAGAGAATCCGTGCTAGGTTTGGTCGAAAAGTGTCGAAAATGGTCAAGGTGGTGGAGCGGCAAGGCTTTGAATAAGAGAAGAGAACACATCCCAAGTTTGGTCGAAAATGGTCGAAAATTGTCAAAGTAGCAAAGGCTTACAAAAGGCCGGGAAACAAAAAAAGCATGGCGTGCCCTTCCCCTCTTTGAGAATGCGCGCAAAGCGCTATCTTATAAGGAAAAGAGAACCCGTGCTAGGTTTGGTCGAAAAGTGTCGAAAATGGTCAAGGTGGTGGAGCGGCAAGGCTTTGAATAAGAGAAGAGAACACATCCCAAGTTTGGTCGAAAATGGTCGAAAAGTGTCAAGGCAGCAAAGGCTTACAAAAGGCCAAAAAACCAAACATCAAAAAAGCACGGCGTGCCCTTTCCCTCTTTGAGAATGCGCGTAAAGCGCTATCTTATAAGGAAAAGAGAACCCGTGCTAGGTTTGGTCGAAAAGTGTCGAAAATGGTCAAGGCGGCGAAGAGGCAAGGCTTTGAATAAAGAGAAGAGAACGCATACCAACTTTGGTCGAAAACGGTCGAAAAGTGTCAAGGCAGCAAAGCTTCAAGAAAAAGAGAACATATCCCAGCTTAGGTCGAAAAGTGTCGAAAACGGTCAAGACAGCAAAGCCTTGAAGAATAGAGGAGAATTCCTCCCAACTTCGGTCGAAAACGGTCGAAAAGTGTCAAGGCAGCAAAGCCTTGAAGAAGAGAAGAGAACGCATCTCAACTTAGGTCGAAAACGGTCGAAAAGTGTCAAGGCGGAAAAAGGCCAACCCAACCCGCCCCCGCCCCCACAAAAAACCCAAACCAAAAAACAGCAAAGGCTGCTCCCGAAGGAACAGCCTTTGCTGTTGTATAAGGAGCGCCACAAGAAGCGGCGCAGCAAGATGGTAAGGTAATCGCCTATTTTACAAGGTGTAAGCTTACAGGCTCTGGGCCTCTTTCACAACCTTTTCAAGGGCTTCCAGGGCTTCGTCAGGCAGCTTATCGTAGCCGCCCTTCTTTTCAGCAAAGCCCTTAACGGCGTTCACACGGTCGTTCATGCGGGCTTGCAGCTCTGCAACATAGGTCTTATCGCCCAAATCCGGCACAAAGCCATCCCAATCCATAATCTCGATGTCCGAGAAGGGGCCCCACTTTTTAAAGGTGGCCTTGTTCTCAACAATCGCTTCCAGGATGCCCAGGGTGTCTTCCTTCTTACACTTTTTGCCCATAAAATCGCCGGTGTTGATGATATAGCAATCAACGTTCTTTTCCTCAACCAGCTTCTTGAACTTCTCGTAATCGTTCACCAGCGGGTAGGTGCGGAACGGGTTGGCATACGGCACAATGCGCAGTGCGTTCAGGTCGGTGCCGGCGGCAACGCGCTCGGCGGTGGAGGTTTTGGTGGCCAGCGTGGCGCCCATCACCGAAGCCAGGGCAGCGCCCTTCAGCTTTACAATCGGGGGGATGGTGGGGTCCTTCATGATCCAGAAAATGGCGTTAACCGGCGCTTCAATTTTATCCACGCGGTTGGGGCTCCACAGCTTGCTCTTGATGGCGCGGCCGTTGCCGTTGCGGATATCCTCGGTAACCAGCTGAATTTTGCCTTCCTCGTCCATGGTGGCAGAGCAGTTTTGCACGGTCAGCAGGTACTTGTTATCGGCACAGCCAGTGGGGTAATCCGCCGTTTTGTCAAAGTAGCTGGGCTCCAGCGCAATGGAGGCGCAGGTATCGGTGTTGATGATAAAGGCATCGTCGTGCAATACCTTAATTTCGTATTTGCCATCGTGCTTGGCGTGGGTCAGGGTCGATTTGCCGGAACCCGACAACCCGTAAACCGAGGCAACATACTTTTTGCCATCGGCCAGCAGGTATTCTTTCTGGCCGCCGTGGCAGCTTGCATAGCCGTTGCGGTTGGCAATGGCCCAAGCAATGGTCAGGGTGCCCTTTTTGTGCTCGCCAAAATACTTCATGCCCAAAATGCAAGCGCAGTTGGCTTCGGTATCAAAGTAGCAAAGGGTCAGCGGGTCGCTCAGGCAGCTATAATCCACATCGGGGTGGCTTTCGGGTACCCACTGCGGGTCCGAGAAGATATAAATATCCGACTCTTTGCCGTCGCCAACCTTTTTGGAGGCCAGGTACATTTTTACATACTCATCCGACATATACTGGAAGTTGAGCATCCAGTTGTACATGATGTTCTCTTCGCCTTCGGGGATCAGCAGGTGGGCTTTCACCATAAATTCGGGGTCAAGGCCGATATACACCTCGGCATGGTACAGGGTTTTCCACCGGGCGGAGTAAATGGCATCCATGGCCACTTTATCCAGCTTGGTAGCGTCCACGCCCGGCTCGCCCTTAATGCGGCGGGCACCGGCATAACGGCCGGTAACCGCGCCATCGTTAAACAGCAGCACCTTTGCGTCACGGTCCAGGCCAACTTCCTCGGCACGGTAAACAGGCATATCGGTAACGATGGTGCCCGGGGAATTTTTAGCAAGCTCGTAAGCCTCACGCAGGGTAGTGACCTTTACCACATTGTTGCCATAAAAGGCACCCTCAATGATGGAGCGTGTACGGGAAAAACCTACTTTCCCGGCACCGATCTCGGAGATAGGATAATACGCTTTAGTTGACATAGTTTGTCCTCCCTGTAAATGAATTTGGTTTGGGTTATTAGCGCTAACATCAAGCGCCGGCACGGTACCAAAGCTCCTGTACCATCAAAGCAGGCTTAAAAAACCTATTGGCTGATAAGTTTTTTAAAAACCGCCCTAAGGGCAAGGTGCAAACCAAATACAACAAAGACAGCCTCGCCCCGCTTTGCACGGGGACCACAAGACCTTGGGCACCGTCCATATTATCGCACAATACCGCGCGGGAAGTCAACATTTTCGGGTGAAATTCATAGCAAATTCATAGATTATGGCGAAACCTTGCCCCCCTGCCGGTTTGGGGCGAAATGGCAGGGGCAAAACCGTACAAGTTGGCGCTGCGCTTGGCTGGTTGGCGGGTTGAGGGTTTGGTTGCTTGGAAGTTTGGCCCCCGGCCCACTGACCCGGCCCCTGCCCCAAAACCCCAAAGCAGAAAAAGGCGAGAAGCAAAACGCGAAAATAAAAAAATAGAATGAATAAAGAAAAATAGAAAACCGCGCGCTATCTTTATACTTTCCTCAAAAAGGGTTGTTATACTGGCGTTGCCGTAAAGGGGTGGGGCTTCTTTGGGGGCCGGCCCCTTTCTGCCCCGCCGCAAAACCCAACCCAACCCAAACCCAAACCACAAATTGTAGGAGGAACGCATGAATACCGAAAATACAACCCCCGCCCTACAGCAGGGCGCTGCCCAAAAGGGGCTTACCGGTACCGGGCTAAAAACCATTGCCCTGGTGCTGATGGTGGTGGACCATATCCACTATTTTTTTGAGTTTACCGGGGCCATCCCCACCTTTTTCAGTATGCTGGGCAGGCTTTCGGCCCCACTGTTTTTGTTTTGCCTGGTGGAGGGGTTTGCCCACACCCACAGCCGCCCCAAATACCTTTTGCGGGTATGGCTTATCTCTGCCGGGATGGGGCTGCTTCAGTTTTATATGCAGTGGGGCGGCTATTTAAACCGGGGCGATGGCTTTTACCCCCAAAACGCCATTTTCATGAACTTTGTTATTTTAATGTGCATCTGGCAGGGGATGGATTGGCTGAAAGCCCGCAAAATTTTGCCCGGGCTTGCGGCCATTCTGCTGCCGCTGGCCTGGGCCTTGGTTTCGGCGGCAATCTCGCGCAGTGTGCCCGCGCTGGGCACGGCGATGGGCATTGTAAGCTACACGTTGCTGCCCAGCTGGGGGGTCATTGTGGATGGCGGGCTGTTTTACATCTTGCAGGGGGTGCTGCTGTATGCGCTGCGCGGCAACCGCAAGGTGCAGCTGGCCGTGTGGGGCGCGGTAAGCTTTTTGTTCAATTTTGTTTACATGGGCTACCTGTTCTCGCAAAACATGGCAGGGTTTGGGCTGGTGCAAATGTTTACCACCTACTATAGCTGGATGGAAATTTTTGCCCTGCCCCTGATGGCCTGCTACAACGGCAAGCGGGGCAAGGGCTGGGGCAGGGGGTTTTACATCTTTTACCCCGCCCATGTGTACCTGCTGTATGGGGCCTCCTGCCTTGTGTATGCGGCGTTTTTTGTAAAATAAAATAGCTTTAAAAAAAGACATTATAAAAGGCGCTATAATACAACAAATGGTTGTATTATGGCGCCTTTTGTGGTATAGTAAAGCTACAAAAATTGCGGGGCTTGCCGAGCGCGCCCAACGAAAACGAGATAGAGGAGAACAAACAAAGATGGAATGGTTGCTGTGGTTGCTGCTGGTGTTGGCGGTGCTGGGGGATGTTTTGCTGGTGGCATTGTTGCTGCGGGCCTATGCGCGGCAGCAGGATACCGGCGATAGCACCCGCCAATTGCAGGCAGCCATCCAGGAGGAAACCGACCTTTTGGCCGACCAACTGCGCGCCATGCAGGGTGAGGTTGGCCGAACTACGGTTGCCGCCGTGCGGGATTTGGGGGCCATGCTGGCCGATAGCCAGCGCCAAAGCGCCGCCGCGATTGACCGTAACGGCGCGGCCCGCCAAAAAACCGCGGGGGATGCCATGCTTTCGCAGCTAACGCTGCTGGAAAACCGGCTGAAAAACCTGGAGGATAGCAACGCCAACCGGCTGGAGGGGGTGCGCGATACCCTGGCCGCCGGGATGGATAAAATGCAGCGCGAAAACGCCCGCAAGCTGGAAGAAATACGCGGAACCGTGGACGAAAAGCTGCAAGAAACCCTGCAAAAACGGATATCGGAATCCTTTAAATCGGTCAGCAGCCAGCTGGAGCAGGTGTACAAGGGCCTGGGCGAAATGCAGCAGCTTGCCAGCGATGTGGGCGGGCTGAAGCAGGTGTTGAGCGGGGTAAAAACCCGGGGCATTTTGGGCGAGGTGCAGCTGGGCGCCATCTTGCAGGAGATTTTGGCCCCCGCCCAGTACGAAACCAACGTTGCCACCGTGCCGGGCAGCGCCAACCGGGTGGAGTATGCGGTAAAGCTGCCGGGCCAGGGCGGCACCGTCTACCTGCCCATCGATGCCAAGTTCCCCGGCGATACCTACGCCCGGCTGCAAAACGCGCTGGAAAAAGGCGACCCCGCCGCCGTGGCCCAGGCCCGCAAGCAGCTGGAAACCGTGCTGCGGCTGGAAGCCAAGGACATCCACGAAAAATATATTGAGCTGCCCTATACCACCAATTTTGGCATTTTGTTCCTGCCGTTTGAGGGGCTGTATGCCGAGGTGATCAACACCGGGGTAATGGAGCGGTTGCAGCGGGAGTTCCAGGTGAACGTGGCCGGCCCCTCCACCATGGCGGCGCTGCTGAACGCCTTGCAGATGGGCTTTAAAACCCTGGCCATCCAAAAACGCTCGGGCGAGGTGTGGGCCGTGCTGGGCGCGGTAAAAACCGAATTTGATAAATTTGGTAGCGGCCTACAGGCCATGCAGCGCCATTTAACCCAAACCGGCAGCGATTTGGAGGAGCTGATTGGCACCCGCAGCCGCGCCATCAGCCGCCGGTTGGAGGAGGTGCAGCAGCTAGACCCCAACGAGGCCGAGGATATGCTGGGCCTGGCCGAAACCGCCGCCGACCCCCGCCCCGCCCGCCTAAGGCGGGGTAGCAGCCCGGAGGGGGATTGAGGGGAAAAAATTGCTGCCCGCCATCATATGGGTTGCGGCGAAATTTGCACCGCCACCATATGGGGGGCGGCATGAAACGGGGGGTTCGCCGTGAATCGCAGGTTATGGCGGTGCCTCCGTAGGGGCACGATACATCGTGCCCGCCCTATGGGGGCAACGGGGTTTGCAAAAATTTATGCCGTGCGGCATATTGGGGCACAATTCCACCGCCCGCCGTGTCGGGGCAACCCGTGAACCCCGCCACCACCCGGGGGTCGGCCACCATGTATGGTGGCCCTACGGAGGCAACGGGGCCTGGAAAAAAAATTATGCCGTGCGGCATATTGGGGCACAATTCCACCGCCCGCCGTGTCGGGGCAACCCGTGAACCCCGCCACCACCCGGGGGTCGGCCACCATGTATGGTGGCCCTACGGGGATTGACGGCAAAATTTTGTGCCGACCGCCATATGGTGCCTCTGTAGGGGCACGATACATCGTGCCCGCCCTATGGGGGCAACGGGGCCTGGAAAAAAAATTATGCCGTGCGGCATATTGGGGCAAAATTCCACCGCCCGCCGTGTCGGGGCAACCCATGAACCCCGCCACCACCCGTGGGTCGGCCACCATGTATGGTGGCCCTACGGGGATTGACGGCAAAATTTTGTGCCGACCGCCATATGGTGCTTCTGTAGGGGCACGAT
>JAQUSS010000159.1 GCA_028710135.1 Gemmiger sp.
CGCACCGCCATATACAGCCCTGCGGCATCGGGCAGGGTGCGGGTGGTGGCCCCGGCGTGCTTATTGTTTTTTAGCACCCAGCGGGCAACCGCCTGCTCCGGCTCGGCCAGGCAGGCGGCCAGCCTTTGTGGGTCGCCGGGGGCATCGTTTTGGCGGGGGTAGAGTAGCGGCGGCTGCAAGCCCCCGGCATCCCCTGCCGGGTAAAACAGCACCGGGCATTCCAGCAGCTTGCCCAGCTGGGCGGCGGCGGCGGTGTAGATAGCCGGGGCATCCACCGCCTTTTGCAGCTTGCGGCTGGTTTCCAGCAGAACCTCGGTTCGGTAGGCTTTTTGGGCGCTTTGGGTGGCCTGCTGCTTGATGCGCACGGTTAGCGTGCTGCCCAGCAGCGCCACCAAAAACATGACCCCAAAGGTTGCCAGGTAGCCCGGGGCACTGCGCAGGCTAAAATACGGCTGGGTAAAGCAAAAATTGAAAACCAGTACCGATAAGGCCGAGGCCACCAGGCTATAGGTTCGCCCCTCGGTAACCATGGCCGTGCAAAGCACCCCCAAAATGTACACCATAATGATATCGGCGGAGGTTAAGCCACCCAGCACAAACAGGTAGCCCACCAGGGTACACAGGGCCAGTATCCCCACCACCAGCCCGCCATCCCGCAGCGAGAAGGGCCGGAGCAGCGGCAGGGCCCACTCCCGCGCGGGCGGGCTTGTGGCTTGGTCGGGGATGATATAGATATCAATGCCCGGGGCCAAAGCGGCAAGCTGGTCCATCAGGCCGGGGCGGGTTAGCGGGGCGGGGCGGCGCAGGCTGCGCCCCAGCACAATTTTGGTAATGCCGCCCAGGCGGGCATACTCGGCTATTTGGATGGCGGGGTCATCGCCATACATGGTGGCAATGCGCGCGCCCAACTGCTCGGCCAGGCGCAAATTTACCTGCAAGCGGTGGCGTTCCTCCTCGTCGATACGGCTAAAATCCGGAGATTCTACATACAAAGCGGTAAACCCGCAGTGGAAGGCCTCGGCCAGGCGGGCCGCCGTGCGGATAACCTTGGCGTTGGTGGGTGCGCCCGAAAGGCAAACCAAAATATGCTCCCCCGTTTTGCCCGCCACCCCGCCCGCCGGGGCATGGGCATGGTCCAAATGGTCGGCAGCGCGGCGGAACATCAGCTTGCGCAGCTCGGTTAGGCGCTGGGTGCTGCTTTGGGCCGGGTTTGCGCTGGGGTTTGTATTAAGATTGGCATTAAGCTTTGCCTCCGGGTTTGCCGCCGAGCTTTGGCCCACGGCCCCCTGCCGTTTTTGCAAAGCATCCGGCTCAATATCCACCACCCGCAATTCGTCTGCGGCATCAAACACCGGGTCGGGGATGCGGTTTTCCACCGCCGCACCGGTAACGGCCTGCACCTGGTCGGCCAGGCTTTCCAGCGCCTGCACATCCACGGTGGTGTATACATCAATCCCGGCGCGCAGCAGCTCCTGCACATCCTGGTAGCGCTTCAGGTGGCGGCTGCCGGGGGCGTTGGTGTGGGCCAAATCATCCAGCAGCAGCAGGGCGGGGTGGCGGGCCAGGGCGGCATCCAGCGCCAGCTCCCCCGCTGCCAGGCCGGGGGGCAGCTGCTCTAGCCCTGCTAGCAGGGCGGTGGTGGCCAGCGGGGTGTGGGGGGCAACCACCCCCACCACCACATCCACCCCCTCGGCACGGGCCTGGTGGGCGGCTTGCAGCATGGCGTAGGTTTTGCCCACCCCCGCCGCATAGCCAAAAAACAGCTTGAGCCGCCCGGCAGCCTGCCCCTCCGCCTGGCGGATGCTTTGCAATAAATCCGCCCCGGCGGTGGCCGGCGGGCTTTGGGTTGTAGCCATAGGGTTCCTCCCTTCCCACAATCACCTAAAAAGGCAGCCGCCGCTACGGTGGCGTTGCCCTGTTCAGTATAGCATATTTCGCCCGGGGTTGTGGTCGTTTTCGGCGGCCACGCATTAAGATTGTGTTAAGATGCTGTTTCTTAACGCGGCGTTAACACACCCGGCCCACTCTTAACCGCATTTTGATTCTGCCCATGATACACTATGGCAAATATGGCTGCCTGCGCGTCTTTCCGCTTTTTGCTATTTAGGCAGGCGGCGCGCAGGGTGGCACACTTAAGGAGCAACGATGAAATCCGTTTTATTAATCGGCCTGGGGCGGTTTGGCCGCCACATGGCCCAAAAGCTGCACCAGCTTGGCCACCAGATTTTGGCGGTAGACCAAGATGAACTCCGCGTAAATGCCGCGCTGGAATACTTAACCAGCGGCGTGATTGGAAATAGCACCGACCCACTGTTTATTGAAACCCTGGGGGTACGCAATTTTGATTTATGCGTTGTTGCCATCGGGCACGACTTTCAAAGCTCGCTGGAAACCACCGCCCTGCTCAAGGAGCGGGGCGCAAAGTTTGTTTTGGCACGGGCCACGCAGGATGTACACGCAAAGTTTTTGCTGCACAATGGGGCCGACCAAATTGTTTACCCCGAAAAGCAGACGGGCAACTGGGCCGCCGTGCGGTATTCGAGCGACCATGTGTTTGATTATGTGCCCCTAACCAGCGACCATTCGATTTTTGAAACCGAGGTTCCCACCGCTTGGCTGGGTAAAACCGTGGGGCAGATGGACGTGCGCAAACGGTTCCGGGTAAACATTTTGGCCATCAAACAGGGGGATAAGGTGGAGGCCCTGCCGGGGGCCGAGCACCAGTTCAGCGCCGCCGAAACCCTGCTGATTTTGGCCGAAAACCGAGATGTTGAGAAGTTTTTACATTTATAAACCGCCCCAAAATAGCACAGGCTATGGGGGGCACCCGCCCGCCGCTCGCCGCGCTAGGTGGCGAGCGGCACGAAACCGGGCAGAAAGGAGGCATACGTTTTATGGAAACACTCATCCTTGTGGGCAGCCTGATTTATATTGTGTTGGTAGGCTTTTTCCTGGCAAAAAAGGCGGATGCCTTCCGTAACCGGGCGCACCGCCCCTATTGGGATGCCGAGGACGAGCGGCTGGCGAAGCAAAAAACCGCGCCGCCGCCCGCCGCCCCTACCCCCAAAAAGTAAGCCGTGCCGTATTGCCATATATTAGGATACAAAAGCAGAACCGCACCGGGGTTGCCCACCTGCCGTTCTGCTTTTTTGCGTTTTCCCGCGGTTCTTTTTTAATATAGCAAACCTTGCCCCCGCGCGCCGCAGCGCAAAGCCGGGGCCGCGCCGCAAAGGCGTGGCAAATTTTAATGCCGCCATGTCCAAAGCAGGTATTTTAGGTTGGTGTTCAAATACCGCTTAAACAGCCGCTTGGGGTCCTGCAACAGGCGGTACAGCCATTCCAAATTATGCCGCTGCATCCAGGCGGGGGCGCGGCGGATGTTGCCGGCCTCATAGTCAAAGGCGGCCCCCACCCCCACCATCAGGGCGTGTACGCGGTTTTCGTGGGCGGCCATCCACCGCTCCTGCTTGGGTGCCCCCAGCCCAACCCACACAAAATCGGGGTGGGTGGCATTGATGTTTTCCACAATGGTGGCATCCTCCTGGGGGGTCAGCGGGCGGAACGGGGGCGAAAGCATCCCCGCAATGGCCACGCCGGGGTACTGCGTTTCAATGCTTTGCCGCAGCTTATCTAGCGATTCCTGGGTGGAGCCGTAAAAATAATGCCGCCAGCCCTTGGCCGCACTTTCGGCCAGCACCCGGCGCATAAAATCAGGCCCGGTTACCCGCTGGGCCTGCGCAAAGCCCTTGGCGCGGCTGTATTTTGAGAGGGGGCCGCCATCCGGCAGGGCCATAACGGCGTTATTTTGTATTGCGCGGTAGCTTTCATCCTCGTACGCCGTTACGGTGGTGTGGACGTTTGCCACACAAATGTAGCCCCCCCGCCAGCTTTCCAGCTGGGCTTCCACCTGCTGAAGGGTACTTTCCATATCGGTCACCGCGATATTTACCCCCATGATGGTACAGGTAGCCATCGCTTTGGCATTCCCCTGCTGCAAGCGTGCATTTTGCTCGTGCATCATCTAACCTCTTTCAGCCCGGGCCACATTCCCCGCCGGGCAACCGGGTGCTATTGCAAAAATTGTAAGGCGGTTTATCAAGCCGCGCCAAACCGCATACCGCGCGCCCCGCCACCCTGCTTTGCGCCGACCGGGCAACCGAGCGTTTGGGCAAAGCGGGCGTTTGGGCAAAGCGGGCAGCGGGCACCCGCGGCTGCTTTTTTATTATAAGCCGAACGCCGCCCCGGCGCAAGGCAAGGCTTCGGGGGGATTTTCGGGCATTTTAATTTTGGAAATTTCAAAAAATTCAGGCTTTTTGCCCACTTGCCGCCATCAAAACGGCATGGGCACCTGCCCAAGCCCCAGCGCCCAGCAAACCAGATACAGCAACAGGATGTGCGCGGGGTAAAACAGATAAAACAGCCATTTCACCTGGATGCCGCGCTTGCCATTGTAAAAATGCACCGGCAGCATGGCCACAAGGGCGGGCACTTCCATCAGCACGGCACAGGCCAGGCCCACCGATAACGTTTTCCGTTTTCGGAACAGGTAAATTACCACAATGGCCAGCACGCCAAACACATTGTAATCGGTTCGCAACAGGTAGGCAGCGCCCCCGCATACAAGCGGGCTGAGCACCCCCAGCACCGCCCGCCACAC
>JAQUSS010000160.1 GCA_028710135.1 Gemmiger sp.
AGATATCGGCCAGGGTATCCACGTACCCCCGCTCAATCAGTTGGGCGGCCACCGCCTCGCCCAGCCCATCAATCGCCATGGCGGTGCGGCTTGCAAAGTGGATCAGGTTGCGCAGCGCCTGGGCGGGGCATTCGGGGTTTACGCAGCGCAGTGCGGCCTCCCCCTCCAGCCGTATTACCGGTGCCCCGCAGGAGGGGCAGTGGGTTGGCATTTGGTAGGGCGCGGCACCTTCGGCATGGCGCACCACCTCAATCACCTCGGGGATGATATCCCCCGCCTTGCGCACCCGGATGGTATCCCCCAGGCGAACCCCCAGGGCATCCAAAATATCGCCGTTATGCAGGCTGGCGCGCGCAACGCTGGTACCGGCCAAAAAAATGGGCGCAAACACAGCGGTGGGGGTCAGCACCCCGGTGCGCCCCACCGTTACATCAATGCCCTGCACCACCGTTTCCTTAACCTCGGGCGGGTACTTAAAGGCAATGGCCCAGCGCGGAAATTTGTTGGTGCTGCCCAGGGCGCTGCGGGCCGATAAATCGTCCACCTTGATTACTGCCCCGTCAATATCAAACGGCAGCGTACCGCGCATCTGGCCAATCTGCTCAATCTCGCGGATGGCATCCTCAATGCTGTAATATACGTTGTACCGGGGCGATACCGGGAACCCCAGCGCCTTGATATAATCAAGGGTTTCGTGGTGGGTTGCAAACGTGCGCCCCTCCACCTGCTGTAGGTTAAACACAAAAATGGAAAGCCCCCGGCTGCCCGTAATGGCAGAATCCTTCTGCCGAAGCGAGCCCGCCGCCGCGTTGCGCGGGTTTTTGAACGGCGCTTTATCCTCTAACTCCTGCTCTTCCTGCAACTGCAAAAAGGCCTCGCGGGGCATATATACCTCACCGCGCACCTCTAAAAATTCCGGGGCATCGGCAAGGGTTTTGGGGATATCGTGTATGGAGGCCAGGTTGGCGGTAACATCCTCCCCCACCACGCCATCGCCACGGGTGGAGCCGCGCACGAGTTTGCCATCCCGGTATTCTAAGCTGACCGAAAGCCCATCAATTTTGGCTTCCACCACATAGGCAGGGGCAACACCGGCCTCCTGTACCCGGGTATCAAATTCCCGCAGCTCCTCAAACGAGAAAGCGTCTTGCAGGCTTTCCATCTTGACGGCATGGGTAATTTTATGGAACCGCCCGCTGGCAACACCGCCAACGTGCTGGGTGGGCGAGGCCGCGGTGACAAGCTGGGGGAAGGTGGCCTCCAGCGTTTTCAGCTCCCGGTTTAAGGCATCGTACTCAAAATCTTCCAGCTCGGGGGCATCTTGGTCATAGTAAAGGCGGTTGTTATATTCAATGATGCCGCGCAGTTCCTCGGCACGTTGCTTTGCTTGTTCCAGTTCCATGGTTACTTTACACTCCGTAATTTATATTTTGGGCATTGGGGGGTATTTTGTGTTTTCTTGGCTTTGCCCGTAAAAAGCCATTTTGGTTTGCCCCTTCGCCGTTTTGTGGCAACCGGGGTGGATGGCAAAAAAACGGCCACCAGCTATTTTTTTCATTTCAATTCGCCCCACCCCTCGCCGCTTTGCGGCAACCAGGGTGGATGGCTAAAAAATAGCCAAAGGCTATTTTTATAGTATACCACATTCTTCCGAAATTGCGCATAGCCTTTCGGCCATTTTGTTGGCTGTTTTGTTAGCAAGCTTGTTGGCAGGCCTTTGCGGCCCCGGGTGTTTTGCAGGTGGGCCTTTCGGCATATCGGTGGCCGCGCACTTTTTTAAGGGGCTGTATTCAGGTAGTAGCTGGGCATATCACCCCGCACCACCACGGTTGCCAATAAGATCGTATCCTCCACCGTCAAGGTGGCTGTGTGGCCATCGAGCATCATATCCAATACCACCTGCACCGCCAGCTCGGCGTGGTAGGCTGTTTGGTTGATGCCCACCGTTTCCACCCTCTCTTCAATTTCCCCCGACACATAGCCGCGCGGCTGGATATGCACCAGCCAGGCGGGGCCTAGGTGGCTTAACAAGGGCGAGCCAAGCAGCGAACCCATTTGTACCGTGCGCCGGGTTTCCGGCAGGGCTTCTACCGCCGCCTGCACAGCCGCCGTCAGGGTTAGCCTTGCCTCGTTCATGGCGGCGGCGTTTGCCTGGATGGCTTGCAGGCTGCCCGCATCGGTATAGCTTAGGGTATAAAGGCTGCTGTAGGCGGCGGGGTGCTGTGCCATTTCGGCCATCACGGCACTGCGCAGGGCCTCGGTGGTGGCGTGGCGGGCCTCGTATTCGGCCAGGGTTTCCAGCGTTGGCTTTATTTTGGCATCCAGTAGCTCGCTGGCTACGCAAACCGCAAGCAGCAACAGCCCGGCCACCAGCCAGGGCCGCCAATTTATTTTTTGTTTTTTATTGCGTTTTCGCTTGGTTGCACAGCATTTTCGGCGCATATCCGCACCTCCCCGCCTGGTTTTCTTACGGTTTCATCCATCTTTTCATCCTATGCCAAAGATAAATGAACGGTTCCCCGCACTTTTTACAAAAAGGCAAAAAAACTTCAAAAAAACTGTTGACTTTTCGGCCCCGTTTCGCTATAATAACATACGTCGCCCGGGGATACCGGCCACGGCACAAAACTTGGGGGTGTAGCTCACCTGGGAGAGCGCCTGCATGGCATGCAGGAGGTAAGGGGTTCGATCCCCCTCATCTCCACCAAAGTTAAAAACCCGAACCTGCTTTTTGATAGAAGCGGTTCGGGTTTTTCGTTACCCTTTTTTATCTTTCATCCACCTTGGTAAAACGGGTTTCCTGCGCGGTTACTCGATAATCGGTAAAAGGGCAAAAGGCCGGCACCTGATTTGGTGCCGGCCTTTTGCCTAGTTGTCACTTATGGTATTTTAACCCCGCGTTGATGGAACAGGCGCGGTAAAGCTGCTCGGCCAATACCAGGCGGGCAAGCTGATGCGGCAAAGTGATGCGCCCCATCGAAAGCTTGGCCCCTGCCGCCGCTTTGACAGAGCCCGCCAACCCGTGGGAGGAACCAATCACAAAGGCCATATCCCCCGCCCCGCTGCCCGCACGGCGGGCAATCAGCGCGGCTAGCTCCTCGCTGGGTATCTGCTGCCCCTCAATGCACAGGGCCGCCACAAACGCGCCTTTGCGCACCGCCCCCAAAATGGCCTCCCCCTCCCGCGCCAGGGCTTTTTCCACCTGGGCGGGGCTTGCGTTTTTATCGGCAATTGGGCATTCGGGCAATTCAATGATTCGGAAACGGCAGAAAGCCGCCAGCCGCTTTTGGTACTCGGCCACGCCCGCCGCAAAATACGGGGCGTTCAGCTTCCCCACACAAATCAAATCAATCGATTGCATCGGCTTTCCCTTCGTTATGGTAGCGTTATGGCGGCGGTTTAAAATTCAAGATACGGGCTTACTTTGCTACGGCTTTGGGGCTGGATGGTTACATCCCGCCCGGGCTGGATGCCTGCCGCCAACAAAACATTATAGACGGTTGTCATGGCAAGCTCGGGCGAATTGTTGGTTTGGCTGAGATGGCAAAGCGCAAACTTTTTGCAGCCATCCTGTATCAAATCCAAAATTTCGGCGGCGCAGGCCCGGTTATCCAAATGCCCACGGTCGCTGCCGATGCGCACCTTTAAGTAGTAGGGGTAGGGGCCGCCTTGCAGGCTAAAGCGGTCGTAATTGGCCTCAATGGCCACAAGGTCACACCCGGCCAGGTTTTCCTGCACGGCGGGGGTAAGCACCCCCAAATCGGTCGCCAGAGCCATGGTGCTGCCCTCCACCTGAACGCGGTAGCCACAGCAGGGTACATCGTGGCTGGTGGGGAATGCCGTCACCCCAAAGCCGCCAATTTCCTGGGGTTTGCCATCAACGGCAATAGCATCGATGGCGGGCGGCAGTGTGCCGCGGGATGCCAGCATATCCAGGGTATCGGCCCGGGCGTAAACCGGCACGGTATAATGCCGCAAAAAGGTATCCAGCCCACTGACATGGTCGGAATGTTCGTGGGTGATGAGGATGCCCTGGCAATCCGACACAGCCAAATCCAACGAGCGAAGGGCCGTGAGGGTGGTGCGGCAACTTTTGCCCATATCAATCAAAATATATTGCTGCCCCTGCCGGATAAGGGCGCAGTTGCCGGATGAACCGGAATATAGGGTGGTAAATAACGCCATATGTGGGGTACCTTTCCTATAAAATAGAGTGTAGATTCAACGAAGGCCGCATTAAAATAAGGCCGCATTGCTGCGGCCCAACGCAATTGTGTTATATTGCCCGGATGATGGAGGCGCTGACCGGTGCTTCTACCCGGCGAATATCCGCCCCCAGAGCCTGTAGCTTTTCAACAATATTTTCGTAGCCACGCTCAATATGGATGGTTTCATCAATTTCACTCACGCCATCGGCGGCCAGCGCTGCCATCACCATGGCTGCCCCTGCCCGCAAATCCAGCGCGCGCAGCGGTGCGGGGTGAAGGGCATCTACCCCTTCAATCACGGCAATTTGGCCGTCCACCTGGATGCTGGCCCCCATGCGCAGCAGCTCATCCACATAGCGAAAGCGGTTTTCCCAAATGCCTTCGGTCACGATGGAGGTGCCCTTTGCGGTGCTAAGCAGCACCGTCATCA
>JAQUSS010000161.1 GCA_028710135.1 Gemmiger sp.
GGCCCCTCCCAAAGACACGGGCAAATATTTTTCCTTTTGTTTCCCCAGAATTGCCCCCTTGCCGCAGCCTCCGTAGGGGCGCCATACATGGCGCCCGCCCTCCGGGGCGATTCGGTTCCCGGTTCGGGCCACGACATGGCCCCCGGTTCCGGCCATGCTACGGTTCGCCCTGTATCGGTCACGCTGCGGCTCCCCCGGGTTCGGCCACGATATATCGTGGCCCTACGGTGGCCCCTCCCAAAGACAGGGGCAAATATTTTTCCTTTTGTTTCCCCAGAACCGCCCCCCTTGCCATGGCCTCCGTAGGGGCGCCATACATGGCGCCCGCCCTCCGGGGGCGATGCGGTTCCCGGTTCGGGCCACGACATGGCCCGGCCTCACCCACAACGCGGTGCCCGGGGGGTGGGCGCGCTATAATTTCCGGGTTCGGCCACGATATATCGTGGCCCTACGGTGGCCCCTTTCAAAGGCAGAGGCATTATACGCGCTGCCCGCTCCCCGGCAGGCGAACCTTACACCAAAAAGCCGCAGGATGCAACATCCTGCGGCTTTTCATCAAAAACATATGAATTTATTCTATAGGTGCATCCCTTTAATCGTTGCTGCGGCTGCGGCCCAAAATGCGCAGAACATACAGGAAAATATTGATATAATCCAGATACAGTTGCAGCGCGCCGATGATGGCCGATTTTTGCAGCATGGCCGCATCGCCGCCATAGTAGGAATAATAATATTTCAGCTTTTGGGTGTCGTAGGCGGTAAAGCCCATAAAAATCAACAGCCCCACGGCGGAAACTATCAAATCCAGCATACCAAAGCTCCAGCCAAAAAACACCGAGCCCAGCGTCCCCACCAGCGTTACCACCAGCAAGGTAAGCAGGCCAGCCATCAGCTTGGGGCCCCAGCCGGATAAATCTTTGCTGGTGCGGTTGCCGTACAGGGCCATGATGCCAAAGTAGAGCGCCCCCACCAAAAAGGCCAAAATCAGGGTGGAAAGCTGGTATACCACAAAATAAACGCTTAGGTTGATGCCGTTCAGCACCGCATAGGCAAAAAACATCCCGGTTGCGGTGTTTGGTTGCACTTTGGTAATGCGGGCAGATAGCACCACCACCAACACCAGCTCCGCAATGGTAAGCACAAACACCAGCCCGGTGCTGTACAGCATACGGTATAGCCCGGTGGATACCGTGCCAATGGCTACCGCAAAGGTTACAAGCAGCCCCATAAACATCCAGCCGAACGTCCGGCTCATATATTGGTCCAGGGTACCATACGGGCTTTCAGCGTAGGCAATATCGTAATATTTTTGATCCATGATTGCATTCCCCTTTCTGTTTGGGTATGCTTATTATATACCCGTTGCCACGCAAGATGTGTAAAAAATTTGTGAAGTAAACAGCTTCGGTTGCTTATTTACCGGAAAGCAGGCGTTTTGCCCATGCCCAACCAACCAAACCAGGATTCTTTCGGAATTTACCTGCATATCCCCTACTGCCCCGCCAAGTGCCGCTACTGCGATTTTTATGCCGCACCCGGCAGCAAGGCCGTGCCCCAGGGCTACCAAAACGCCCTGCTGCGCCAGCTTGCCGCCAATACCCGCCGCCCCGATACCCTGTATTTTGGCGGCGGCACCCCGGCCCTGCTCTCCCCCGCGCAGGTTGCCGCCCTGATTGAGGCGGCAAACCCCAACCCCGGGGCCGAAATCACCCTGGAGGCCAACCCCGATGTTGTTAGCCCCGAACGCTTGGCGGGCTTTCGCGCAGCGGGGGTAAACCGCATCAGCTTTGGGGTGCAATCTGCCAGCGATGCCCAGCTAAAGCGGCTTGGCCGCACCCACACGGCCGCCACGGCCGCACAGGCGCTTGCGGCCGCGCGGGCGGCGGGCTTTGACGAGCTGTGCGGCGATATTATGCTAGCCCTGCCCGGCTACACAAATGCCGAGTTTGAGGATACCCTCGCCCTGTTGCAGGGCGAGGGCTGCACCCATATTTCGGCCTACTTATTAAAGGTGGAGCCCGGCACCGCCTTTTACCGCAACCCGCCCCCCAACCTGCCCGACCCTGACCGCGCGGCAGATTTTTACCTTTACGCGGTAGAGCGGCTGGCGCAGGCAGGCTACCGCCAGTACGAGATATCCAACTTTTGCCCACCCGGCCACGAGGGGCGGCACAACCTGCTGTACTGGAACTGCCAAGACTATTTGGGCATTGGCCCCGCCGCCCACAGCTGCCTGGGCGGGCAGCGCCGCTTTTGGCCAAGCGATACCCCCGCCTTTATCAGCGGCCAGCTAACCGAGGAAGTGGAAGGGGTTTGCAACGCCGAAGATTACATGATATTGCAGCTTCGGCTTGCCACCGGGCTGGATTTAGCCGCCCTGCAAGCGGGGTATGGCGTAACGCTTTCGCCCCGGCAGCTAAACTGGGTGGTGCAGTGCACCCAGCACGGCTACGCCACCTTTGATGGCCGCCGCCTCTGCTTGACCCCCGCCGGGATGATTGTTCAAAACGCCATTTTGGCCGAGCTGATTTAACTGCCCTCGGCTTTTTCCCGCGGAATAGCCTCCGCCCCTGCCACGGATACCTATAGCCGCAAAAAGCAGCCTAAGCTGCCCATGTTGCCTCTACTTTTGTGGGGTACCGGGCAGCTTATTTTTTTGCGCCTGCTCCAGCGCGGCTTGCTCTTTTTCCAGTTGTTCCAGCCCCAAGCTTATCAGCTTTACGGTCGCTTCGGAACGTGTTTGGTAACGGTTTTTGAAGCGAAAATCTTCGATAGCCTGAAACATTTCCTCATCAACCGATACCGTATACCTTGCTTTATCTGTAGCCATGCAAATCACCTCACAGCAATTATACAACAGTGGGCCAACAGATGTAAAGCCGCCACCTTTTGCGAATTTCTATTGACAGAGGGATGGCGGGTGGCTATAATTAGGTTAAGTGGTTCACTGAACCTAATAACTTCATAACGGAAAGAGGTCGAAACTATGGCTACGGCTTTACGGCGTTTGCGCATCTCTCTAACACCCGATTTGAATGAAAAAGTGGAGCTTGTAAAAAAGGAATCGCAAACCCAGAATCAAAGCGAAATCTTGCGCACCTTAATTGCGCGCGGCCTTAGCACCTTAGAGAGCGGTTCCACGCAATTGCCGCCTGCCGATGGCGACAGCCAAAGCCTATAGCGGTTTTCCCCAAATGCACCCGGTAAAATTATGTTGAGAAGGTAGGAAACCGCTTTGTTTACTGTTTCAGGCTTAATACGCAAGCCTGGCCACCACATTACATTCACCCCACACGCCATAAAGGTACGGCTGCCCTGGGTTCTTTTGGCCGCCGAATATGTTTGGTGGGTTTATTTTTTGCTGTTCATCGGCCCGGAACACATGAACGCGGATATGTCAGCCGAGATGCTATTGGCCGATGTATTAAACCGTACCGGCAGCTTTGCTTTATCCAAAAACTGGTACTATTCCACCGAGCTGCGCGTTTTAAACACCCAGCTTTTTTATAAGCTGGGGCTGTTGCTATCAAGCAACTGGTGTGTGGCCCGCACCATTGCCACGGCACTTATGCTGTTGGTTTTTCTTGGTTGCTACTTTTATTTTGCAAGGCAGGCGGGGTTGCCCCGGGGGGCGGTGTGGGTAGCGGTCGCAATGCTTTGCCCTTTTAGCACCGAATATGTGTGGGTTGTGCAGCACGGGGCCTTTTATCTACCCTGCCTATCCCTCTTGTTTGCCACCCTCGGCCTTGTTTTTCACATCAAGCGCCTTGGCGCGGCTGCCGGGAAAAAAGCGCCCCGCCATGCACTACCGCTGCTTTGCCCGGGTTCCATGTTACTGTTACTTGCCTTTGTGGCCGGGCTTGGCGGGATACGCCAACTGTTGGTATGCTACCTCCCCTTAATGGTCTGCTGCCTTTACTTAGCGGTTCATTACATCTTCACCCACAAAAAGCTTTGCGCCACACCGCTGCAACCCTCACAGCGGGGCACACTGTATTTCGCGCTTGCCAGCGTTTTTGCCACGCTGGCCTGTGGGGCAGGCTACCTGGTGAATAGCAAGATTTTGGCCAGGGTGTATACCGTTTCAGATTTTTCAACCCAACGTGTCGCCCCCTTTGACCCCAACACCTGGCTAAAAATTTATGGCGGCATGGTCGCCCTATTTGGCTACCGAAACGATGTGCAGGTCTTTAGTATTTTGGGGGTACAATCCATCTGCTCCATCCTATGGCTATTGCTATTGAGCGGGGCTTTGCTGGTTGGCTTGAAGATGCGGCGGCAGCTTCCCCAAAACGATTTTTTGATTTTGGTGGTTTGCCTGGCTTCTTTCCTGGTAAATGTGCCCATCAATGCCTTGACGGGGATGACGGCACCGCGCTATCTGCTGCCCGCTGCCCTGCTTGCCCTGGTGGTGCTATTCCTTGTCATTTACCGTTACCCCTACAAAAACAAATTGGCCGGGTATCTCCCCGGCCTGGTATGCCTACTGCTGCTTGGCGTAACTTGGGCGCGCCCCCAGCTTGTTAGCGAGCGAACCAGCACCTTGAAAGCCGCTGTAGATTGGCTTTTGGCCAACGATTATACCCAAGGCTACGCAACCTATTGGAATAGCGATATCGCCGTGGAGCGGAGCAAC
>JAQUSS010000162.1 GCA_028710135.1 Gemmiger sp.
GTCAAACGGCAAAATCATCATCTGCTTGCCATCGGCGGTGGTAAAGTAGATGGCGTTGCCGCCCACGGTCAAATCGGCCAGTGTTTGATAGAGTGCCGATTTTTTGTCTTGGATGTTCTCGCTGGTAAAATCTTCATAGGTAAGTGTCTTTAGCAGTTCGTTGTCGTTCTTGTCATCGAGTGGGACGCGCTTGGCCGTGCCGCCGTCCACCGCAATCGTCAGGCTGCCCGGCGTGTAGGTGTGCTGGCTGGGGTCGATCTCGTCAATCAGGTACGCGCCGACCGACTGCGAAAAATAGGTGCTGATGTTGATTTCCCAGTCAAACAAATTGCCGTTGAAGGGGTTCTGCACGCCGTCCTTGGTAAAAAAGGTGGCGTCCATCTCGGTAGTGGTCGGCTCGGTGCGCTTGTAAACGCTGTCCTGCTCGCCCCGCAGCTCGGCCGTGTTGGTAAAGTGGTTTTGGTAGGTGGCGGGGCTGGCACTCATGAATTTCTGGTATTCCTCGGGCGTCAGGGCGGCGCGCACTTTGAACACCGCACTTTCCACCCCGCCGTTCTCGGGGAAGGTGTAGCCCAAGGTATAGCTGCCGTCCTCGTTCTTTGTTTGGGTGTAGCTGCCCGCTGCTTCGCCCTCGGCCAAATCCGCCGGTGCGCCGCCGTTCACGGCAAGGCTGACGCGCTCGGCCAGCAGCCCGGCGGGCAGGGCGTCCACCATCGTCAGCTTATCAAGCGTAGGTACGTTATTTTTATTGGTAATTGCAAAGCGAATCTCATAGTCAATGTAGGGCTGGTCGGCCGTCGGGGCCGCCGTTTTGCTGGCTTCAATGTCATCGTTGTGGGTCGGGGCGTCCTTTTTGGCAAGGTCGCCCACAATCTCGAGCACCAGCTTATCCTCGTTCCAGCCGATGTCCACGGTGTCGCTGTCCTCAAAAAGTTCTGCACTCAGCTTGAGCTTGCTGCTAAAATCCGCGCGCACGCTGTTCAGCGCCAGCACGTAGGGTTCAAACGTCACCGTGACGGTAAGCTCCCCCGCGGCATTGATGCGGTAGGTGTAGCCGCCGATGGGCATCCCCTTCACCCCGTCCAGCGTGGCGGTGAGCGGGGTTTCGGCGTCCAGCTGTTCCCCCGGCAGGGTGAAATCCTTGCCGAAATTGTAGACGTACTGCGGGCCGGAGATTTGGTAGCCTTTCAGCTCGTCATTCAACGCCTTGTAGGCGGCTTTCTTTTCACTCTCATCGGTGGCATCGACGGCGGTGATGTACAGCTGCTCCAAGGTGATGTCCTTGGCGACGGCCTCCAGCCACTTGGCTTCCAGCCAGTTATCGTCCAGCCGCAGGGTGGTGGCAATCTCAAAGCTATTTGCACCGGCCACCGTGTAGCTATCGTCGTAGCTATCCGCCAGGCGGAAGGCAAGGCCCGCCAGCTTGAAGGCATCCACGTTGGTGCCCGCAATGGCGGTGGAAGCACTCTCTCCATTTTTGATGATATACGCCGTGGTAAGCGGCGTTTCCGCCATAGTTACCGGGGGTAGGCTGGCAAACAGCCCGGCATCGGGGGTTTCTTGCAGCAGTGCTTGCTCCAGGGCGGCCTGCGCCGCACTCCCCTCGCCCGGCGCCGATGCTTCTGGGCTTTCCGGCATTTCCGGGGCCGTTTCCGGTTCCGGGGTGCTTTCCGCCGCCGGGGTAGCGGTGGCGGCCTCGGTGGGTGTGGGGCGTTCTGTGCCCGCCGGGGTTGCCGCTGGGGCCGGAATTTCGGTGGGGGCCGGGGCCGGTTCGGCTGCCGGGGCCAGCGTCGGCTCGGCCACAGGGGCCACACTCGGCTCGGTTATGGGGGCTACCGTGGAGGCTGCCTCGGGCGGGGGTGCCGTGGGGGTGCCCGCCGGGGCGGAGGCCGGCTCCGCGTTTTCTTTGGGGGCTTCATTCTCCCCCACTGTTACGCTGCCAGCCGTGGCCAAAGCTTCCTCCTGCTCGGCTGCCGCGCCGGCTGCCGGGGCGGCGGTTGCCGCATTGGATGCCGCGTAGGCCGTACTCATGTTGCCAAAAAGCAGGGTGAAGGCCAGGGCAAATGCCACAACCCTTTTGCTTGCTATTTTCATCCTATTCACCAATTTGTTCCTTTTCCTTTCAAAATTCGCGCTTGTTTCACAAGTTTTGCGGTGGTGCCAAGGGCACCGAACGGGCAAAAAATGCCAAACCTCTACTGCCCGCAACACGGCGGGGCGCACTTTTTTACTCTACCTTTTATTATAACAGCCGGGGGCAGGCCGGTCAACGCGATAAAACGTCGTTTTTTGGCATTTCGGGGCCTATTTATGCGCACCACCCAACACGCCCCCATAACCTGCCCAACATCCTAATGGAAAAAAGCAAGTTCGCTACAAAGCTGTTACAAAGTAGCCACAAAAGCCGCAAAAAAAGAACGCGCACAAAACCTTGGTTTTGCAAGCGTTCCCTGTTGCACATTATCCTTTGCCCTTTTGCCGCCGCACAGCAAGCGGGGCGGGTGGCCAAAAATCGGCCCCCGGCCCCGGTCAGCTGTTGCCCCGGCATTGCCGGCTTTTACCCCCGCCCTATACCCCCGCGGCAAAGGCCCTTAAAAAATGCTTGGCCACCCCCACGGCGGCGGCTTCCTTGCGGTAGCGACCGTACCGCAGGTAGGTTAAATCGCCATCAAGCAGGTTGTAGCGGAACAGGTTTTCCCCCAGCTCCATGCTATAACCGGCCAGGTAGGGGCCCAGCTCGCCCCCCAAAATAATATCGGTATCGTAGGCCATGCGCAGGTTGGAAATTAAGATGGCCAATTTATCGAGGTATTGGTGCCACACGGCATCCGCCTTTGCGTCATGGCCGATTTTTGCCATGAAATCCTCCAAATTTGTGGCCCCATTTTCGGTTAAAACGCTGCTTGCACAGTAGGCATCGGCACAGCCCTGCTTGCCGCAGTAGCACTTTTTGCCGCCCGGCACCAAAACCATATGCCCAAACTCACCGGCCTTTTTGTTTTGGCCGGCAAACAAATTGTCACCCATGCAAATTGCCCCGCCCAGCGTGTTGTTGAGCGAGAGGTAAATAGCATCCCCCACCGCCGCCATATTTTCTGCCAGAAGCGAGGCATTGGCATCATTCTCAAAATAGGCCGGGAAGGGGGTAACCTGCTCAATCATTTTTAAGCTATAATTTTCAAGGTGTAGCGCGTGAGATTTTACCAGCACCCGCTCGTTTGCCTGGATAATGCCCGGCAGCGAAAACCCGATGCCCAAAATTTTGCTGGCATCCACCGCCTTCTCCCAAAAGGCCTGAATTTCCCCGGCCAGCGCATGATAATAGGCAATGCCCGGCGAAAAGGGTACCCGGGTGCGCGCACTTTTCACCACCTCACCGGCCATGTTCACCAACACCAGGCCAAGGTGGTTGGCCGTGATATCCACCCCACCGCATACCGGTAGCTTTTACAAAGGGCGATGGTGCGGGCCTTGCGCCCGCCGGTTGATTCGTACTCGCCCACTTCCTCCAGCATACCAAGCGCCAGCAGTTCCTTCACGTTGGCCAGCACGGTGGGCATACTCAGGTTCAGTTCTCTTGCCAGGTTTGCCTTGGAGGTTTTGCCCTGCGCCAACATATAGGTTAAAATTTTGGATTTTGCAATGTTTTTTTTGCTTGCCAAATTGCCGCCCCCGCTCTGTGTGCTTCTTTTATCAATCGTTTTATAAAAATAGCATACTACGCGCCGGGCGTTTTGTAAATAGAAGCCCCTGCCTTCACCCCTTATGGGGAAAGGCCACCACAAAGCAGGCCCCCCCGCCCGGGGTATCCGCCACGGCAATTTTGGCGTGGTGCATCCCCGCAATCTCCTTTGCCACCGATAGCCCCAACCCAAAATGTGCTTTATCCGTCCGGCTTTTATCCCCCCGCATAAACCGCTCAAACACGGCGGCCTTGTTTTCGTCCGGTATCCCCTTGCCATGGTCGGTGATGGCAACCGTCACCACAGCCGCCTTTACCGCCGCCACAATTTCAATGGGGGTGCCGGGGGTTGCATACTCCATGGCGTTATGTAACAGGATGGAAAACAGTTGGTTGACCCGCTGCTTATCCCCCTGCACGGTGGGGAACCGCTGCTCTGGCAGCTGTAGCGATAGCGTATGCCCCCGCTGTTGGGCGGGCAGGCGGTAGGCCTCGTACAATTCAATGCAAAGGGTATCCAGCTCAAGCGGGGCCAAATCGCTGTGCCAAACGTTGGCATCCTGCCCGGCCAGCAGCAGCAAATCCTCGGTCAGGCGGCGCATCCGCTCGGTTTCGCTTTGGGCAATGGCGATAAACCGGCGGCCTGGCGCACTTTCTGCGCCGCTTTCCGTGCCGCTGTTTTGGGCAGCTTCCAGGCTGGTTTTAATCACGGTCAGCGGGCTGCGCAGCTCGTGGCTGGCGGCGGCAATAAATTCGTTTTGCTGTTGCAGGGCCTTGCGGGTGGGTTGCAACGCCCGGCCAACCAGCCACCAGCTGATGCCGCCCAGCGCGGCCACGGCGGCAGCCCAAACGATGCCATAGGTCAGCACCAGCCGCCGCAGCCGGTGCGCGGTGGCAGCATCGCTTTGCAGCAGCAGCAAAAAC
>JAQUSS010000032.1:0-14642 GCA_028710135.1 Gemmiger sp.
CCAGCTCAACCAGCAGCACCTTTTTGCCGTTGGCCGCAAGCTGTGCGCCCAGCAAAACCGATACCGTGCTTTTGCCGGTGCCGCCCTTGCCGGAACAGATCATAATGGTTTGTGCGTTCACGTTTGGCTCCCTGTATTTGATGTGCGGGGTTTTGTTGCAGGGGAAACCCGCTTGTTTATTATTTTAGCACAATATTCTTGACGGAGCAACTAGCCTTTTGGTAAAAAATAGATAAAATTATTTGACGGAACAGACAAGTGGGGGCTACTTTGATGAAAAACGATGAAAATAGCCCCCCATAGCCAAAAACCGGGCAAAATGCAAACCGCTGCAAACCAACTTGCGCCCCGGGTGGCAGAACCGGCGGCGCGCGGCGCAGAACCCGGCCCGGCGGGGTAGGGGGCGCGGAACAGGGGGCGGCATTCGGCATAAAATTTGGCATAAGACGCAGCATAAAATTTAGCCCAAAATTTGGCGCGGCGTGGGGGTGGCGTTTGGCGCTGAATTTGGCGCAAAGCCCGGTGCAAAACCTGACGCAAAACACGGCACAAAATTTGGCGCAGAACCCGGCGCCAAATTGAGCACAAAGCCTGGCGCAAAGCCCGGCGCAAATTTAGGCATACAAATAATCCAGCACGGCCCGCAAAACCGGGGCGGCGTTGGCCCCGCCGCCGCCATATTCAATCACCACCGAAACCGCAACCTCGGGCGCGTTGGCGGGCGCATAGCCCACCAGCACCGAATTGGTGTAGGTGTTGCCCGCGGCATCCCGCTCGGCCCGCTGGGGGCTGCCGGTTTTGCAGGCAAGGGGCACGGGGGCACCCCGCAAGGCCAGCAGGGTGGTGGCCATGGCCTCCATCCCTTGCTGGATGGGGGTAAACACCGCGCTGCCGCCCGGGATGCGCGTGGTTACCTCGGGCAAAAACTGCGCGGTAATTTCACCCGTGCGGGCGTTTAACAGTGCATCGGCAAAATGCAGCCGGTACCGTGTGCCCCCATTGGCCAGGGTGGCGGCGTAGGCCGCAAGCTGCAAGGGGGTAACGGCGGTGTTGCCCTGGCCGATGGCGGCCTGCAACACCAGCCCGGCCTGGTAATTGGCATCGGTGGAAAGGGTCAGCCGCCCGGCGGCCTCGGGCAGCTCCACCCCGGTGGCGGCACCAAGGCCGAGCTGTGCGGCCATGGCGGAGAAGGCATCGGCCCCGGTGCGGCGGCCAACATCATAAAAATAGACGTTGCAGCTATATTTTAGGGCGGTGTACAAATCAATGGCACCGCTGTGGCCAAGCTGCAAGCAGCCCGGCTGGTAGCCGCTGTAAAAATAGTACCGCCCCGCGCAGTTTACGGTATCGGTGGTGGAAATGACCCCCGCTGCCAGCGCGGCCGCCGCCACCGCGGGCTTGAAGGCCGAGCCCGGCGCGTACAGCCCCAGGCAAACGCGGTTGTAAAGGGGCAGGGCGGCATCCGCGCTGAGGGTGGCGTAGCTTGTGCGGTAATCGGCCAGGCTATAGCCCGGCCAGCTCACCGCCGCCAGCACCCCGCCGGTGTGGGTATCCACCACCACGGCGGCCCCGGCGGTGGCCTCCCGCCCTTTGCCGGCGGGTTTGGTGGCCCGCAGGGTTTCAATTTGGTTCTGCAGGGCCAGCGCCACCGCCCGCTGCAAACCGGCATCCAGGCTTAGGCGCAGGGTGCTGCCCGGCACGGGGGCGGCCAGGGTGGTTTCGGTTAAGGCGGTGCCATCCCGCCTTGCGGTTACCAGCACCCGGCCATCCTGCCCGTGCAGGGCGGTTTCAAAGGCGGCTTCCAGCCCGCTTTGGCCTGCCACCGCATCCATGGCATAGCCCGCGCGCTGCAAGGCGTGGCCCCCCGCCTGCCACTGTGCGGCCGAAAGCGGCCCCGTAACCCCCAACAGGTGGGGCAGCAGGGTGGCGGCATCGCCCGGCCAGCTTCGGGTGCCGCGCGCCCCCAGACGCAGGGTGCCGTTTTGGTACCAAAGCGTTTGGTAAAGCGGCGCTGCCTGGGCGGGGGTCAGGCCGGTGGCGGCCAAAAATTCGCCCGCCCCCACCGAAGCAGAAAAGGCGGCAAGCTGTGCTTCCACATCCTTGTCGCCTTTTACATCATTTTTATGGATTGTTGGGATTGTTGCCAAAATTTGCTGCAAAATTTCTGTTTCATCGGTGCCGGGCGGGGTGGGCAGGCGCAGGTAAACATCGTAGCAAAGGGCATCGGTGGCCAGCAAAACGCCGTTTGCATCCACAATATCCCCCCGCGCGGCGGCCTGGCGGTAGCTGTACTCGCTGCTGGCGGCTTTCTCGGCTTTTTCCTGGTACTCGCTCGCCTTGTAAAATTGCAGGTAGGCCAGCCGCCCCAAAAACAGGGCGAAGGCGGCCACGCAAAGCAGCAGCAGGGCAAGCAGCCGGTGCCGGTCGTGTTTATTTTTCGTGCCGCCACCCCCTTTTTACAAAAAATATCGGCAGGGTATGCTATTGGTATGGGTAAAGCGGCAAGGGCCGCCCGCAGCCGGTTGGCTGCCAAAAGTGGATGAAAGTGGATGTGATTGATAGAATCAGTATACCGCAATTTGGCAAAAAATGCAAAAAAAGGCGGCATCCCCCCTATTTTTCCACCACAAACAGCAGGGGGGCGGCGGTGTTGGCGGTATCGCCCAGCAGAGCCGATGCCGTCAGGCCGGTTTCATCGGGGGTGGGGGCCCCGGCCAACGTGCCCACCCACAGCCCGCCCGGGCACCCGGCGGCGGTGGCAACGGCATCCCCGGCCACCGCGCCGCTGTGGCGGGGCAAGCCGTCCAGGTAAAGCACACCGCCCCGGTACGCCAGCACCCCGGTATTTTCACCTGTGCTGCCCACCACCACCGCCCCGGGCCGCCCCACCAGCGCCGCCACCGCGCCCAGGCGGTTGTGCCCGGTAACCACCCCGGCCAGCCGCCCGTTGGCATCCAGCAGGGCGCTGCCCACCGCAAAATTGCCGGCAACCGTCACCCCGCCGGGGCGGCGCTCCACCACCGTGCAGGGCTGGTAGCGGCGGGTAAGCGCCCGTTGGGGGCTGCCCGCCAGGGTGCGCAGGGCATCGTTTTCGGCCTTTAGCCCCGCAAGGCTGGCCGTGGCGGTGTGCAGGGTGCGGTTTTCGGCTTCCAGCGCTGCCAAGCGGGCGGTGTAGTGGGGCAGCACCAGCGTGCTTAGCGCGGTGCAGGCGCGCCCCGGCAGGGCAGTGGCATACGCGGCCAGCGCCGGGCCAAGCTGCCACGCCCCCGCCGCCAGGCAGCCGAGCACCAGCAACAAAACCACCTGCCGCCGCCGCGTGGCCCGCCCGCCGCCCCGGCGGGAAAGATCCAATCCGCTGCCCCTACCCATACCGCCACCCCCATTTATTGGCCGCCAATTGTGCCTGTTAGGCGGTTCTTGAACAATTACTTAAAGATATGTGCAAGAATAGGTGGCTATACGTTTGCAAAACGGGCAGGAATATAGTAAAATTTCTTGTAGCGGGGGTACGGTGCCCAAAAACACCCCAAAACTCCCTTATTGGACGAAAAGAACGCGTTGCCATGCCGGAAGAACAAACCCGGAAAGGATGGGAAAGAATCGAATTATGAACTACAAAATGCTTACCCTAGATATTGATGGTACCTTGCGCCCGAATGGGCAGCCTTGCGTTCCGCAGGAGGTTGTGCAGGCGGTGAACGCCGTGCAACAGGCGGGGGTGAAAATTGTGGTGGCCACCGGCCGAGGCCGGCGGGGTGTTCCAACGGCCATGCTGCGGGGCCTTGAGCCCGATTATTGGATTTGTGCCGCGGGTGCCCAGGTGCTGGCGGGCAACGGCGAAACCATTGCCGAAAGCCGGATGGAGCACGAGGAAATGTATGCCCTGGTGGATTATTTTGAAAATTACGACTGCCCCCTTGGCTTTGCCTTTGAGGATGGCAGCTACGTATACCTAGAATACGAGGCCTTCCACGCCATGGAGCTGCGCCAGGGGCTGACACTTTCCTTGCAGGATGGCGAGGACCAAGACCGCCACCTGCTGGATATGCCCTTCTCGGCGTTTGGGGATATTTCCCCTGAGTTGGAGGAAGGCTTCCAGCGGCAATACGGCTACCTGGGGTTGCGGTTTTTGTACTATAGCGTGGGTGGGTGCGATATCCTACGCCGGTACCAGGATAAAGCGGAAGGGCTGGATGCCCTGCTTGCCCACACCGGCCTTTCCGCCGAGGAGGTGGTGGCCGTGGGCGATGGCGATAACGACGAGGAAATTTTGCGCGCCGCCGGGTTGGGCGTTTGTGTGGAGGGTGGCACCCCCGATGCCCTTGCCGCAGCCGACCGTACCTGCCCGCCCAGCGCCGAGGGCGGCATCATCACCCTTTGCCGGGAGCTGTGGCCTGAGGCCTTTGCCGGGGCCGAAGCACCCGAAAATGCCGCGGCCCGTGGCTGAGCCGCAAGCGGTAGGCCCCGGGCTGCCGCCCCTTTGCGGGCCGGGCTGCCGGGTGCTGATTTTGGGTAGCTTCCCCAGCCCCAAAAGCCGGGCGCAGGGCTTTTACTATGGCCACCCCCAAAACCGGTTTTGGCCCTTGATGGCGGCATTAACGGGCAACCCCACCCCCGCTTGGCAGGATATTGCGGCCAAGCGGGCTATTTTGCTACAAAATGGGGTGGCACTGTGGGATACCATTGCCCGCTGCACCATTTTGGGCGCAAGCGATGCTTCAATACGGGATGTTGTGCCCAACAAGGTGCCGGACTTGGTGCAGCAGTGGGGCATTGAGGCTGTGTTTTGCAACGGCGCGGCCTCCGGCAGGCTGTATGCGCGGTATTTGCAGGCCGAAACCGGCATTGCGGCGGGGGTTTTGCCCTCCACCAGCCCCGCCAACGCCGCCTGGGGGCTGCCCCGGCTGGAACAGGCGTGGGGACAGGCACTGGCCCCCTGGCTGCCCACCCGCTGAAAACGCCTGAAAACGCCTAAAAACGCGATGAACGGGCAAAATGGCCCCCAAAAACATTGCAAGAAAGTTGTAAATAGATTATAATAAATCTATTATGGAATTTTGGAATATTGTACAACTTGTAAACACAGGAGGGCCGCTCCATGAGCAAATGGGTCGAAATTAAAAAAAAGCCGGTGCTGCCTTTTTATCTGGCGGGGCTGGTTTGGCTGGTGGGGGCAATTTTGCTGCCCATCTATAGCCTGTGGGCCGTGGTTGCCACGGCGGCGGCCAGCGCGGCGGTGTTTGTGGTGGCAAGCCGCCTTTGCCCGCTGCGGGTGGTGCGCAAAGAGCTGCCCTATGCCACCGGCAGCGAGGATGTGGATGCCATGCTGGAGGGGATTACCACCAAGCTGGATGCCCTGCATCAGCTCAACGAGGGGATCCCGGATGCTACCCTTTCCGATGCGCTGGCCCGGATGGAAAAGGCCGGGCGGGGGATTGTGGCGGCGGTGGATAAAATGCCCGAGAAGGCCAACCAGGTTGACCGTTTTGCCCGCTACTACCTGCCTGAGGTGGTAAAAATCATGACCTCCTACGCCAACATGGAGGCCGGGGGCATTAAAGGGGAGAACGCCGCCCAAATTTTGGGCGATGTGCAAAAAAATGCGGGCACCATGGCAACCGCCTTTGAGAACCAGTTGGATGCCCTGTATTCCGCCGAGGCAATGGATATCAGCACCGATATTGAGGTGCTGGATGGGATACTCAAGGGGCAAAACCTGGCAAAGTAACCCGGTGTGCTGGGCCCGCTGGCCGCTGGCCACCGAAAGCGGCGGCAAAAAGGCCGGGCGCTACCGTTTTGCCAAGCGCAGGGGCCGGTTTTTGCCGGCCCGCACCCGCCGCCAAGCGGCGATAACGTTGGATTAGAACCACTGCGAAATAGAAAGGACGAATGTAACATGGCTGACCAAAACATTGCTGAAATGGATTTGAACAACATCCCCGCCGCGCCCAGCCTGACGCTGGATACGGCCCCCGCTACCACCCCCAGCCTGACCCTGGACCCCACCGCCGATGAGGCCGTGACCGCCGAGGTTGCCAAGGCCGAGCCGGTGCAGGTGGAGGATACCCCCCTAACGCCGGAAGAGCAGAAGATGGTGAACGATTGTGCCGAGAAAATCGACATCAACAACAGCCAGATGATTCTGCAATACGGCGCGGCCAGCCAGAAAAAGCTGAGCGATTTTTCCGACACGGCCCTCTCCCGCGTGAAAACCAAGGATATGGGCGAAACGGGCGAGCTGATTACCAGCCTGATTGGCGAACTGAAGGGCTTTGATACCGCCGAGGAGCAGAAGGGCTTTTTTGGCTTTTTCAAAAAACAGCAGGCCAGCATTGAAAATTTGAAAACCCGGTACGATAGCGCCGATAAAAACGTGGAGCGCATCAAGGCCCAGCTGGAGGACCACCAGGTTACCCTGATGAAGGATATTACCATGCTGGACAAAATGTACCAGCTAAACCTAGTCTATTTTAAGGAACTGACCATGTATATTTTGGCGGGCAAAAAAAAGCTGGCCGAAACCCGCGCCACCCAGCTGAAAGCCGCCCAGGAGAAAGCCCAAAAATCGCAGCTGCCCGAGGATGCACAGGCCGCGCGCGACCTTTCGGATATGTGCGACCGGTTTGAGAAAAAGCTGTACGATTTGGAGCTTACCCGCAACGTAAGCATCCAGATGGGCCCCCAGATTCGCTTGATACAATCGAACGATACCATGATGGCCGAAAAAATCCAAACGACCATTGTGAACACCATCCCCCTTTGGAAAAACCAGATGGTGCTGGCCCTGGGCATGGCCCACAGCCAGCAGGCCATGCAGGCCGAGCGCGCGGTGACCGATGCCACCAACGACCTGCTGCGCAAAAACGCGGCCACCCTCAAGCAGGGTACTTTGGATATTGCCCGCGAGAGCGAGCGCGGTGTGGTGGATATTGAAACCTTGCAGCAAACCAACCAGGAGCTGATTAGCACCCTGGATGAGCTGAACAAAATCCGCGCCGAGGGCAAGGCAAAACGTGCCGCCGCCGAACAGGAGCTTGGCCGGATTGAGGGCCAGCTCCGCGCCAAGCTGATGGAGCAGCCTAAGTAATATGCAGTTGCAAGAACAGGAAACCTTTACCATCGAAGGCCCCCAGCTGGAGGTTTTTGGCGAGATGGAAACCAAGCTGCCCGCCCCACTCAAAAAGCGCTCTACCGGTGGCATGGCCCTGGTGGCGCTAGCGCTGGTGGCCGTGCTGGGCATTGGCGGGGCCAAGCTGCGTGGGGTGCATAGCGGCGTTACCGCGCTGTACACCACCCAAAACAGCTTTGGGCAAAGCATTGTGGCCGACCTGGATTTGCGCGCGGATGCCGCCGCCAACCTGATACGGATGTGCGGCAGCCTGCTTGGCACCGATGCGCCCGAGGTTGCCGCCGCCCAGCAGGCGCTGGACGATTGGAACGCCACCACCGCCGCCCACCCGGCCCAGCAATACAGCGCCAACACGGCCCTGGGCAGCGCGGTAGATGCCATGTACCAGGCGGCAAAGGGCCAGGCCGGGCAAAAGCTGGATGCCATCTCGACCCAGTATAACGAATTTTTGTCCCGCCAGGATATTGTCCAGCGGGAGGTTGCCACCGGCTACAACAAAAAGGCCGAGGCATACAATAAAAAGGTCAGTGGCTTCCCTGCAAACGTTATTGGTATGCTGTGGGGGGCCGGGAAGGTAGAGCTATACGGATGAAAAAATTAGCCAAACGGTTGCTTTGCGCAGCGGCCACCATGGCCCTGCTGGCGGCCGCCGCATTGCCGGCGGTCGCCGCCCCCCAGGTGGATACAAGCAAGTGTGTGATCGATAACGCCGATATTCTATCCGCCGAAACCGAAACCTACATCACCAACCTGACGGTTGCCCTAAGCGATGCCTGTGGCGCGCAAATTGGGGTGTATACCGTCAACAATGTGGGCAACACCAGCATGGAAAACTATGCCTACCAGGTGTTTGATGCCTGGGGGTTGGGGGATGACGATAAACACAACGGGGTGCTGCTGCTGCTTTCCACCGATGACGATGATTATTGGTTGATGCAGGGCCAGGGGCTGGAAACACGGCTGCCCACCAGCACCCTGAAGGATATCCTGAATAACAATTTGGAATCGAATTGGGTACGGCAGGATTATGACCGTGGTGCCCGCCAAACGGTGCGGGCGGTGGCAAAAGAGCTTTCCTCCATCTACGATTTACGCCTGGATGTGGATGCGGTGGCTGCCGGTAATGCGGGCAGCACGGGCCAAAGCGGGCAGGAGAGCGACGGAAGCGGCGTGGTGATAGCGATTGTGTTGATTATGATTTTCATTATAGCAGCGGCACTGCTACTCTCATCCCGGCGGCCCCGGCGGTACCGGCCCACCGTTTTTGCACCCATCTTTTTCCCGCGCGGGCCACGCGGCCCCCGTGGGCCCCGCCCGCCCCGCGGGCCGGGCGGCTACGGCGGCTATAGCAACCCGCCCCGTAACGGCGGCAGCAGCTTCCGCAGTGGGGGCGGCAGCACGCGGGGTGGCGGCGCAAGCCGCACCGGCGGCGGTTTCAGCGGTGGGGGCAGCTTCCGCAGCGGCGGGGGTGGAACCCGCGGCGGCGGCGCAGGCCGCCACTAACCCACGGCAGCTTTTATAAAACACAGCAAGGCCCCCGGCGTATACAAAAAATACGCTGGGGGCCTTTTGCTGTGGTTATTGTGGCAAGGCGGTGCGCCAGGCACCCGCCGCAGCTTGTGCGGTGCGGCCCTAAACGGCGGCTACGTGGTGGGCACCGACAGGGCGGTTTTCTCCCGCTCCGCCTGCATCAGGGCCAGTTCATCTTGGATACCCTGTAGCTGCTGCTGGTAGGCCGCAATTTGCTCCTCCGCCTCTTTCGCTTGCGCGCTATCGGCGGCACCACTTTCTTTTTGGGAAAGCAGGGCGTCAAGCTTCGCCTGTTTCTCGTCCAATTGCTGCTGCTTCTCTGCAATTTCAGCATCCTTTGCTTTCAAAGCCTGCGTAGCGTCAGCACTTTCGCTTGTTGCAAGGGCCTCCGAGCTTGGCGCGGGGGAGGCAGTTGGCGCACCCTCGCGCGTGTTGGCGGCACAGCCAAACAGGCAAAGCGATAAGCCAACCGATAAAAATAATGTGGCGAGTTTGCAGTGGCGCATAGAAAACACCTTCTTTCATGATTTTGTATACCCAATGTTCGTGGGCAAAGTATCCCGTGTGTAGCCGCTATTTTCAAGGTGGCATTCAAGATGATATCAGGAAAAGCTTTAGAAAAATAATGAAAAACGATGAAAAAGGATAAAAAACATCTTACCACATTGGTATCACCAACCTTTTTTAAGGCTAAACCGCTACCCCGGCAGCCCAAACCGGCAGCGGGGCAAAGCAAAAACAGGGGCGGCAAGTGGCGGTAACAGGGGATAACGAAAGGATACACGTTTCGGGTTCTAACTGAAATATACAATTATTTTGCAAGATTGTCAATGATAGATATTGGCTTTTTGTAAAAAGTGTGGTACGTTATAGGTAAATAATAAACACACAAGGGAATCGAGGTACGCCATGGCACAAAAACCCGGGGAACCGGCAGGCAAAAGCGGCACCGCCGCAGGCATGAAGGACGCAATGAAAAAGGCAACCACAGAAATGCTGGTTTTATTTTTGCTGCGCCAAAAAAGTATGTATGTGTATGAGATGATTCAGGAAATGGCCCGCATCTCCGGCGGGGTGCTGACCTTTAACACCCTGTACCTTGCCATCTATCGCTTGCAGGAGCATGGCTATATTTGCGAAGCGGAAAAGCGAATTACCGATAACCGAGCCCGCGTCTATTTTGCCATTACCGAGAGCGGGCAAATTTACCTGCGGGAGCTGAGGGCGGAATTTGCCCTGCTAACCGGGGTGATAGGCAAAATTTTGGAGCAGGATGGCAAGCTGTATGGGGAGAAAGCCGATGGGGAGGATGCAGAATGTACGAAACAGAACTGAACACCTATTTCCGAAAGGTTGAAAAGCATCTGGCCTGCGATAAACCCCAGCGGGAGAAGCTTCGTGCCTATCTGCGGGAACAGATGAACGATACGCTAACCGACCAGCCCAACCTTACCTTTTCCGAAGTGGAGGAGCTGCTGGGAACCCCGGCGGATACCGCCGCCGAATACATGGCTACGCTGCCGCAGGGCACCGCCGAAGCGTGGGAAAAGAAGCAGCACCGCTGCCGGGCAATTTTGGTAGGGGCGGTGGTGCTGGCTGTTGCCGTGCTGGTTGCGATGGTAATTTACTATTACGTGGTAAAAGGTGTAATGATTGTTAATACTGAAACTACAATTATTAATTACGGAGATTTATACACAGATGCTTCTGAAATGCCAATACCGCCAAAACCGTAGTTGTTTAAAAATTCAAGGAGATGGAACATGAAAAAAATTGTTTCGATGTTTTTAAGCATTATACTTGCGTTTACTGTCACCTCGGTGGGGCTTGCCGAGATACCTCAGCCAAATCAATCCATTCAATCTCAGGTAACGTACCAAGAGGCGCTACCGGGTGACATTCTTGTAATTACAACAATCACGACATATACGCCTTTGGCGCGAACAGGTACCGATGGCAGCATTTCAAAAAAATATACTTACGGCGGCAAAGAAATAGGTTGGGCATATCTTTCGGCAACGTTTGACTATAACGGAACTGTAGCTTATGCCACTAGCGCGGGCGGTGATATTACAGGGGAAAATGGTTGGAGTGGTAGCGGAAAATCCACCTGGTGCAGCGGCAATACCGCGTATTTAACGGGTACACTATCCGGCAACAACAGCGTGGGTGTGAACCTCTCTCTTTCCTGTTCCCCCGGCGGCAACCTTTATTAACAACACCCCCGCAAGCAACATAGCCCGCGGGTACCGGCAGCCATTCGGCTGCCGGTACCCGCGGGCGTTTTGCGCTATTTTTTTGGCCATCCACCCCGGTTGCCGCAAAGCGGCGTAGGGGCAAATTATTTATCAATCACGGTTTTGGTTTTGCCAATGCCCACCACGGCGGCGGTGATTTTTTTCCAGGAGCTGCACCCGCAAATGCCATCGGCGGTCAAGCCAAAGCGGGCCTGTGCGGCTTTCAGCGCACTCTCGGTGCGGGAGCCAAAAATCCCGTCCAGCGTCCCGGTGGAGTAGCCAAGCGCGTTTAGGCTATCCTGCAAAATCAGCACATAGGTGTTTTTGCTGCCCAAGCGGCAGGTGGGGTACCCGGCGGTGGTGCCGCTACAGGCGGGCTTGCCGTAGCGGCGGTCAAAGTGTACCCAGGTGGGGGTCATGGAAAGTGGCTCCACATAGCCCCAGGCCCCGGTGGCCACCGCGGCATTGTAGATGCGGCGGCGGGTTGCCGCGCTGGTGCCCTGGCCTACGTCAAAGGATACGCCCGCATAGTGCTGGCTGGCGGTGCCGTGGCCCCCCTCCCAAATACGCTTGAAGGCGTACCCCACCGGGATGCCCGCGCCGTAGCTGCGGCGGGTAAGGTTCCAGGCTTCCATGGCGGCAATTGTCGTCCACAGCACATTGGCGCCCGAGGAACCCCGGAATTCCCGCACCGAAAGGGTAGTGCCGTAGCTGTAGGGCATGGGGTCACTTTCGGATAGATTGTATTTCAAAAAACGGTCGGTATAGCCATCGTATACATAAATTTTTGCCATGGTGGTCACCCTCCTGTCGTATCGTTGGCGGTTGGCTCGGTTGGCGGCGCAAACAGCGTGGCGGCGGCCTTCAGGCTCTGCCAGGTGGCATCGTCCACAATGCCCAGCGGCTCCAGCCCAACCGAGGTTTGGTATAGCTCCAGCGTGGTGCGGGTGGCATCGTCCAGCAGGCCGGTTTCCTCCACAAAGGGCTGGCCACAGTACACGCTGCCCAGCACGTTCAGCCAGCGCTGCACCTGGGCAACGGCGGGGCCGGCACTATCCAGGGCCAGGGTGTTGCCCGGCCACACGCCCGCCGGCTCCGGGGTGGCAGCGCCGGGTGTCACGCGGAAAAACCCCAGCGCGGCCAGGTTGAAGGCCCGCCAATCGGCTTCCGTCACAATGCCGGTGGTGGGTAGGCCCAGCGCGGCTTGGGCGCTTTTTACGGCGGTTTCCAGCGCTTCGTCAAACAGCGCGGGGTGCTCTTGCGGCGGCTCTATGGTGGGCAGCCACTGCGCCAAAAAGTCTAGGGTGCGGTTGAGCCACAGCACATCCTCGCCGCTATCGCCCAGGCGCAGGGCGGCGGTCAGGGCGGGGGCCGTGCGCAGCGTGGCAACCGGCCCGCTGGCCGCAAGGCTGATGGCGTTGTTGTAGATACTTTGCCAGGTTACCCGGCCCACAATGCCATCCACCGCCAGGCCCATCCGGCGCTGCCAGGCTTTCACCGCGGCGGTGGTGGCGGCACCAAAAACGCCATCCACCGTAACGCTGGGTTGGTCTCCATAATAGGCGGCAAGCAGGCGCAGGTAGTATTGCAGCGCCCGCACCGGGGTGCCGCTGCTGCCCTCCCGCAGGGTGGTAACAAACTGGCCCGGCTGCACGTTTTGCCCCACCAGCTTGTTGGCAACCGCAATGCCCACCTCGTTCAGCTTGCCCCAAGTGGCGCGGCCCACCACCCCATCGGCCGATAGGCCAAAATATTGCTGGAAGGCGGATACCGCCGCCGCGGTGCCGCTGCCAAACCGGCCATCCACCGCCACGGGGGAAAGTGCGGTGTAATTATCGGCGGCAAGGCGCAGCCAAAACTGCACCTGCCGCACCTGCACGCCGGTGGAGCCGGTACGCAGGGCGGTGCCGGGGTAGGCGGTGCCGCCCGCATCGCTTAACGCGCGGATAAAGGCCAGGTACAAAGCATCCCAGGTGGCCTGGCCCACCACGCCATCCTGGGTAAGGCCCGCACTTTTTTGGAACGCCTTGACGGAATTTTCGGTGCCCAGGCCAAAGTTGCCATCCACCGCCACGGTGGGGATGTTGCTTTGGAACTGCGCCAACCCCGACAACCAGAACTGAATTTGCTCCACCCCGCTGCCCGTGGAGCCGCGCCGCAGCACGGTGCCGGGCCACGCGCCGGAGCTGTTCACGGCATCCAGCTTCTCCCCCTCGCTGGTAAGCTCGGCTAGGTCCTTAACGCTGACGTAGATGTAGCTGGCTTTATTCCAGGTTGCGCGGCCCACTACGCCGTCGGCGGTTAGGGAAAACTGTTTTTGGAAGGCTTTTACACTGCTTTCGGTGGCGGCATCAAAGGTGCCGTTGACCGTGGGCTTGCCGAAGGAGGGATAGTCCTTGGCAATGCGGGAAAGTTGCTTTTGCAAAATGGAAACGGATACCCCCGTGGAGCCGCGCCGCAGCGGTGTGCCGGGGTAGCTTTCGGGGATGGACTGGATGTTGTTGGTGGTAACCAGGTTGACCCGGTTGCCGTAGTAGTACCGCAAAATGGCAAGGGCGTTCATCCCCGCGTTGGCGCGGTCCACCGTGCCCCACTGCTTCATGCCCGGGCAGCTCACGCTTTTGCCATCGCAGTATTCGGTGTAGTAGGGCTCGGCATCGCCGGTGCGGCGCACATAGGTGTCAAACAGTTCGGCGGTCAGCCGTTCCATCACCGCAAAGATGGTGCGGTTGTTGACGAACGCTTGGTCGTAGCTGGTGGAGTTGGTGATGTTAAAGCTGTAGCCCCGGCTGGGGTACCACTCGGTATAAATGCGGTTGAGCGCCAGGCTAATCTGCGCCAAAATATTGGCCCGCAGGGCCTGCTCGGGCCAGGTAGGGTATACCTCGCTGGAGGCGACGTTGGCGATATAATTTTGGAAGGTTACGGTCACATTTTTGGCGCTGGCGGCCGGTTTGCCCAGGTGGACGGTGATTTTTTTGGGGATGACCACCGCCGTTAGCACCCGGCTGCCCGGGCAGTTTTGGGCGGGCGTGGGGGCACTGCCGCCGCCGCCCACAAACAGCGGGTGCTCGGGGATGACGGTGAGGGGGTCCTCCTGCGGCACATCCTCCTCGGCGGGCAAAAACGCGAGCCGGGCAACGGCCTGCTGGCCATCAAAAATTTGTATCCCCTCCACCACCTGGGGCAGCCAGCCGCCCAAAAAGGCGGAAAGACTGCAAACGGCGTAGGGGCGCACGGTGCGGTTGGCGGCATCCAGGCTGTAGCGTGCATCGGGGGCTTCCAGGGAGATAAGGGGCGCAACCCCGGCATCATCCGTCAGCACACGGGCTATTTCGGCCCCCATTTCATCGTAAACGGCTATTTCTACACCGGGCAGCGGGGCGTTTTGCCCGCTGATTGCGGTGTAAACCTGTAAGGTTCCGGTTGGCATTTGCAACACCTCCTGCATCAGCTTATGCCGCACAAAAAGCCTTTGACACCGCGCCGCCCCGCCCGCCACCGCCCGCCAGCGGGCAGGGGAACACAAAACCAGCGCCGGTATGCCAGGGTGTGGCATATCGGCGCTGGCTTTTGGGGGAAGGCGGCGGAGGGAAAATTAGCCCTCGGGTGTGGGGCCGCCTTTATAAATAAAATCAAACAGGGTTTGGTAGAGCTGCTGCGGCTCAATGGGCTTTGTCAGGTGGGCGTTCATCCCGGCGACCTTGGATTTTTGGATGTCATCCTCAAAGGCGTTGGCCGTCATG
>JAQUSS010000032.1:14652-22095 GCA_028710135.1 Gemmiger sp.
GTGCGGGCCGTCCGCTTGCTCAGGTGGCGGATGGCGTAGGTGGCTTGCAGCCCATCCATCTGGGGCATACGGATATCCATCAGGATGGCGCTGTAATACCCCGCCGGTGCCAGGGTGAACATTTCCAGCGCGCGCAGCCCGTTCTCGGCGTGCTCCACCGCAAAGCCCCGGCGCTCCAGCAGCTTTTTGGCAACCTCCACGTTGAGGGGGTGATCCTCCGCCAAAAGAATCCGCTTGCCCTCAAAATGGAAATTATCGCTGATCTGGGTGGTGGCCTCCTCCTTTTCGCCAAATACCTTGCTGAACGCCGAAATTAAGGAGGATTTGAACATGGGCTTGCTCATCAGCAGGTTGACCCCCGCCAGCTTGGCATCATGCTCAATACTCTCCCAATCGTAGGAGGTCATGATGATGATGGTGGTATCGGGGCCGACGATTTTGCGGATTTGGCGGGCGGTTTCAATGCCATCCATCTCGGGCATTTTCCAGTCCACCAAAATCAAATCGTAATGCTTTTTCTGCTGCCAATTTTCCTCTACGCGGGCAATGGCCTTCCGGCCGCTGCTTACCCACTCGGCGGTAAGGCCCATCTCCTTCAGGGTGATGCTTGCGTGTTCGCACACGGTAACATCGTCGTCCACCACCAGGGCGCGCAGGGCGGCAAAGTTGTAGTGCTGCAAATTTAGGTGCCGGGTTTTGGATTCCGGGGTGATGCCTAGCTTTACATCCACCGTAAATTCGGTGCCGGCGCCCACAATGCTGCGCACCCCAATGCTGCCATCCATCAAATCCACCAAATTTTTGCAGATGGCAAGGCCCAGCCCGGTGCCGCCATACAGCGCGGTGGTGCCGGTATGCTCCTGCGAGAAGGGGTCGAACAGGTGGGGGATAAATTCCTCCGAAACACCGCAGCCGGTATCGTTGATGACAAAACGCAGGATGGCGTGCTCCCCGGTTTTTTTAAGCTGCCGCACGTTGAGGGATACCCGCCCGTTTTGCGGGGTGAACTTGACGGCGTTGGACAGGATGTTGATAACCACCTGTTGCAGCTTCATGGCATCCCCCATGTAGTAATCCTCCACATTGGGGTCCACCAGGTTTTCGTAGTCAATATTTTTGGCCTGGGCCTGGGTGTAGCAGATGGAATTGATGCCGCTCAAAAATTCCTCAAAGGGAATCTTTTCGTTTTTCAGCAGCATTTTGCCGCTCTCGATGCGGCTCATATCCAAAATATCGTTGATGAGGGAGAGCAAAAAGCGGGAGGATATCCCGATTTTGCCAATGCAATCGGCAACCTGGGCATCGTCCCCGATGGACTGGGCGGCGATGGCGCTCATCCCAATGATGGCGTTCATCGGGGTGCGTATCTCGTGGCTCATCCGGGATAAAAAGTCGCTCTTGGCGCTGTTGGCCTGCTCGGCGGCCAGCAGCGCACTTTCCAGCAGGCTTTGCTGCTGCTTTTGCTGGGCAAGCAGGTCGGTCACATCGGTTCTGGTTAAAAGAACCTGCTCGTTCTCCTCGTCCAGGTAGGAATATTGGATCCGCTTTTGGCGCACGTTCCGCTTTTCATCGTACACCCCCATCAGGGTGGAGAAGATGCGCTGGTTTTTTAGGTTTTTGCGGATGCCCTCGGGCGACATCTCGGCAATCGAGCGCTCCACATCCTCGGGCGCAACGATGTTTTTGTTTACCTTGGGGAGGGCAACCGAATATTGGTCGGCCTGGGCCAGGTGCAGCTGCTGGTAATCGTCCTCGCCAAGGTACATCTGGAAGGTATCGCTTTTTAAATCGATATAGGTCAGGTAATCGTACTCCACGGTGGTTACCGCGTGAATCAGGGCACTTTTAATTTTTTCCTCATTGATATTATAGACGTATAAAAACGATAAAATATCGCCGGTTTCGGGGCTTTGGAAGGATTTTACCTGGATGCTTACCCAGTTCATGCCCGCAGTGTGCAGCTTGCGGCGGTATTCCAGGCGCTCGGCATCGCTGCCGGCGGCAAAGCGCTGCAACAAATGCGCGCGGTTCAGCTTGCGGCGCAGCAGTTGCTGGTCCTCGGCGGTGTAGCCGGTCAGGGCCAATGCCTCCACGGCAGCATCGTAGTTCAGTTCGTCAACCGCCAGGGCGGAGGCATCCCGCACCTGGCAGCTTTCCACCTCGTTTTGGGTGATGTTCGAGCGCATTTTCACCAGCAAATTGTCGCTTTGGGCCGCCTTGGCGTAGGCAATCTCCTGCTGGTATTTTTCCTCGGTGGCTTTGGCGGCGGTAACATCCCGGCCCACGCCGTAGGCGTACAGCGGGTGGGCGGCCTCGTCCAGCACACTGGTATAATCAATATGTTCGCACCGCCATAGCTGGCGTTCATCGTTATAAATCCAAAAATCCCCGCCGGCACTTTTGGCACCGCCTTCCAAGGCGCGGTACATGGCCAAAAAGGCAGGGATGGAATCCTTGCGGATGCAGCCGGAGCCAACCAGGGACTGGGGCACGTTTTCCAAATTCTGGTTAAAGCCATGGTATGCCCGGGAGGAACTGGTGGGCAGGATGGTTTTGTGGGCAAAATCGTAAATCCAAAACGAGATATCCGAGCTTTGGGTCGCAATGCGGAACTTTTCCTCATTTTGGTGGAGGGTGTGCAGCAAATCCGTCTGCTCGGAGATATCCATGATATAGCCATCAAAAACCGCCGCCCCATCCCGCCGGCCAAAGCTGCCCCGCACCAGGGTGTTTTTGATGGCACCGCCCGCGGTTTTGATCCGCATTTCCCACGCGGCACCCGGGCGGTGGGCGGCCTGCGCGCTGGAAACCGCGGCGGCTACCGTGGGCAAATCCTCCGGCAGGATGGATTTTGTGCAGCTTTTGCCGAGCATTTCCTCGGGTGGGTAGCCGAACAGCGCAAAGTAGAGGTCGTTGCCATACAGCAGGGTAAACTGTTCGTCCAACCGGGCGGTATACACACCGCCCAGGCTGGCGGTGCGGTAAAGTTCCAACTGGCGTTGCAGGTCCTCCTGCGCGGGGGAGTTGGCGGCGGTGGTGTTCATCATGGCGATTCCTCCCGGTGGATGGCAAATATTAGGCAGTATTACCCTAATATTATACGGTATTACCATGCTTTAGGCAACCGCTTTCTGGCAGGGGCGCCCCGGCGGGCGGGCCCCGCGCAAAAAGGCTTTGACACCGCCGCGCTTTGCGGTATACTAAGGGTAAGAAACTTGACATGGAGGATGCAATACAATGGAAATGGAAGCTGCGCAATTTACAATTGAGAACGAAGCCCTGCGCCTGACTGTGGCCGCCCACGGGGCCGAGCCGGTTAGCGTGGTGGATAAGGCCACCGGGGCCGAGATGCTGTGGCAGGCCGACCCTGCGGTTTGGAACCGCCATGCGCCCATCCTGTTCCCCTATACGGGCAAGCTGACCGAAGGCAAAATGATTGCCAAGGGCAAAGAATACCCCGGCGGGCAGCACGGCTTTGCGCGGGATATGGAGCACTGCCTGGCCGAAAAAACCGATACCACCCTTACCCTGGTGCTTGCCGCCGATGAAAAAACCAAGGCCCTGTGGCCCTACGATTTTGTGCTGCGCAGCCACTTTGTGCTGGAGGGGCGCACCGTACACCACACCCTTACGGTGGAAAACCCCACCGAGCCGCTGCTGCGCTTTGGCATCGGCTACCACCCGGCGTTTGTGATTCCGTTTGACGATGCCCACACCACCGCCGATTACGAGCTGCGCTTTGCCGGCGAGGAATCGCCCCTTTGCGTCAGCGCCCTGCCCCACGGCCTACTTTCGGGCAAAAGTTATTTTTTGGCCCGCAACACCGAGTCGATACCTTTGAGCGACCATCTTTTTGATGCAGATAGCCACTGCATGGTCAACCTACAAAGCAAGACCCTTGCCCTGGTGGAGAAGGATACCGGCCGCCAGGTGCGGTGCGATATTGCGGGCTACCCCTATGTACTACTATGGTCGGCCCCAAGCACGCCGCTTAAATTTATCTGCATTGAGCCCTGGCACAGCCTGCCGGGGGAGGAGGGCGGCCCCCTGGAATGGGAGCATCGCCCCTGCACGGCCAGCCTGCACCCCGGCGAAAGCTGGCAAACCACCCTTTCCACCACGTTTGAGCGCTGAGGCAATATTAACAAAAAGATAAAACTAGTTTTGTACAAATGGTTCATGGACAGGGGTTTGGCCAACGTGTATAATAATTAACAACAAGAATGTTACTCTTTCGGAGGCATAACTTGTATGGTTCGGCTTGCCCTATTTTGGGTGGGCTTTGGGCCATACTGTATGCCTTTGAGAGAGTTTTTTTGTTGCTCTGCGCCCCGGCACAACCCCCGGCCCGGCACCGGGGGTGGCAAAACGACAAAAAGCGCCCCGTGGCCCCTGCAAACCCCATCTTGCGGCAGGAATCGCGAGATAATTCCAGTTGACGTTGCGGACAAAAAATGATACGATTAATATAACAAATACGGGCGGTTTGCCGGAATAGCCGCCCACATGGGAGGTAGCGAACTTATGAAAACATTCACCTATACCATCACCGAACCTGTGGGTATCCATGCGCGCCCCGCCGGGCTGCTGGTGAAGGAAATCAAAAAATACCAGAGTGCGGTTACCATTATCAAGGGCGAAAAATCCGTCAATGCTCTAAAATTGATGGCCCTGATGGGGATGGGCATCAAATGCGGCGATAGCGTAACGGTTCAGCTTGAGGGGGCCGATGAGGATGCCGCCGCCACTGCACTGGAAGAATTTTTCAAAACCAACCTGTAACGCCCTAGGGCAACCGGCGGCCGCCATTGGGACGGCCGCCGCTTTTTTGCGGGGCCGCCAAAGCCGCCCGCAATGCTTTGGCCTAAAACAACCTGATACGTATTAAGAGGGAGCAGCGCTATGATTACAATTCAAGGCAAGGGTGTATCTGCCGGTGTGGGCATGGGCCCGCTTTACTTCTACCGCCGTGCCACCGCCACCATCTCCCGCCGGGAGGTAGCCGATACGGTTGCCGAGTGGCAGCGCTTTAAGGGCGCGCAAACCACGGCCATCACCCAGCTTGGCGAGTTGGCCGAGAAGGCCCGCGCCGAGGCGGGGGATGAAGCCGCCATGCTGTTTGAAACACACCAGATGATGGCCGAGGACCTTGACTATGAGGAAGCCATTGAGGAAAAAATAAACGGCGAAAAGCTGAACGCCGAGGCCGCTGTGCGGGATGTGGCCGCCCAGTTTGCCGCCATGTTTGAGAGCATGGACGACCCCTATATGCAAGCCCGCAGCGCCGATGTGAAGGATGTGTCTGACCGTATTGTGGGCATTTTAAGCGGCGTGGTGCAGGGGGGCATTGCCTCGGACGTGCCGGTGCTGCTGGCGGCGGACGATTTGGCCCCCAGCGAAACGGTGCAGATGGACAAAACCAAAATTTTGGGCTTTGTTACGGCGGGGGGCTCCGGCTCCAGCCACACGGCCATTTTGGCCCGGACGATGGGCATACCCGCCATTGTGGGGGTGGGGGATGCCCTGAAGCCCGAGTACGAGGGCCGCACCGTGATTGCCGATGGCGCCACCGGCGATGTGATTGTGGACCCCGACGATATGACCCGCGACCGAATGCTGAAAAAGCGGGCCGAGCAGCTGCGCCTGCAACGGCTGCTGGAAACCCTGAAGGGCCAGCCCAACGAAACCAAGGACGGCAAATCTATCCGCATTTATTGCAACATTGGCTCGCCCGAGGATTTGCACGCCGTGGATGTGAACGATGGCGGCGGCATTGGGCTGTTCCGCAGCGAATTTTTGTACCTGAACAGCAAAGATTACCCCACCGAGGACGAGCAGTTTGAAGCCTACCGCAAAGTGCTTTCCGGCATGGACGGCAAGGAGGTTATCATCCGCACGCTGGATATCGGTGCCGATAAACAGATTGGCTATTTTAATTTGCCCAAGGAGGAAAACCCTGCCATGGGGATGCGGGCACTGCGCATCTGCCTGACGAGGCCGGAAATTTTCCAAACCCAAATTCGCGCATTGTACCGGGCATCCGCCTACGGCAAGCTGGGCATCATGTTCCCCATGGTTACCAGCGTTTGGGAGGTGCGGGAGGCAAAACGAATTTGCACCGAGGTAAAGCGGGCGCTGAAAAAAGAGGGGATCCCCTACGATGAGCACGTTCAGCTTGGCATTATGATTGAAACCCCGGCTGCCGCCATCATCAGCGACCGCCTTGCCAAGGAAGTGGACTTTTTCAGCTGCGGCACCAACGACCTTACCCAGTATACCCTGGCTTGCGACCGCCAAAATAACGACCTTGGCCGTTTTTACGACCCACACCACCCCGCCGTGCTGCGCTTAATCAAGCTGGCAGCCGAGAATGCCCACAAAAACGGCATTTGGATTGGCATTTGCGGTGAGCTGGGGGCCGATTTGACCCTGACCGAAACCTTTTTGGCCATGGGCATTGACGAGCTTTCGGTTTCGCCACGGGCGGTGCTGCCCCTGCGCAACGCGGTGCGGATGACCGATACCCGCGAGAGTGCCCCCCGCCTGCTGGAAGCGATTGAGGACGAGTATCCGGCCAATTAACCCTGTTTAAAAAACAATCCGATTTGGCAAATTTGCTTTAATTTATACGCTTCGTAAAATACTTTGCTGTGTTGCCCCACCCCCCACGGGGGTGGGGCAACACGAGTTAAACGCGGCTCCGCCCGGCACTTTTGGAAGGAGAACCCCATGACAGAAACCGAAATCGCCGCCCTGCGGGAAAAGCAGCGGGCCTATTTTGCCACCGGCGCAACCCTGCCGGTGGCGGCGCGGCTGCAAGCGCTAAAGCGGCTGGAGGATGCCCTTACCCGGCGGGAGGGGGCGCTTGCGGCGGCCCTGCACCAGGATTTGGGCAAAAGCCCTGCCGAGAGTGCCATGTGCGAAACCGGCCTGGTTTTGAGCGAGCTGCGCTGGATGCGCCGCCACCTGCCCGCCTTGGCGCGGGCGCACAGGGTGCCTACCCCGCTGGCCCAGTTTGCGGCCCATAGCTTTGAAAGCCCCGCCCCCTACGGCAATGTGCTGATTATGAGCCCCTGGAACTACCCGGTGCTGCTTACCCTTGACCCACTGGTGGATGCCCTGGCCGCCGGCAACACGGCGCTGGTAAAGCCCAGCGCCTATGCGCCGGCCACCGCCGCCGCGCTGGCCGAGCTGCTGCAAGCCTGCTTTGCCCCCGCCCTGGTGGCCGTGGTGACGGGGGGCCGGGCCGAAAACCAAGCCCTGCTCAACCAGCCCTTTGACAAAATATTTTTTACCGGCGGCAAAACCGTGGGGCGGGAGGTGCTGCGCCACGCGGCCGAAACCCTGACCCCCGTAACCCTGGAGCTGGGCGGCAAAAGCCCCTGCCTGGTGGATGCCACCGCCCACATTCCGCTGGCCGCCACGCGGATTGTGTTTGGCAAG
>JAQUSS010000163.1:0-788 GCA_028710135.1 Gemmiger sp.
CTGGCCCAAAGCAAAGCCACGCTGGATGCGGGCTGGGCCGAGTATAACGCCGGTGCCACCACCCTGGCCGATGCCCGCGCCCAGCTTACTGCCGCGGCGGCACAGCTTGCGGCGGCCAAAACGGCGTTGGATGCCGGGTGGGCAACCTACAACGAGCAGGGCGGGGCGCTTTTTGGCGGGAAAACCCAGCTGACCTAAGCCAAAAAAACGCTGGATTCCGGCTTTGCCACCCTGACCGATAAGCAGAGCGAGCTGGCGGATGCCGAGCGCCAAATTTCCGATGCCAGAACCACCCTGGCCGATGCCCGGCAAACGCTGGCGGATGGGCGGGCGACCCTGGCGGAAAAAATGCAGGAATTGGCCGATGGCGAGATTGAATATGCCGATGCCAAGGCTGATGCCGAGGCCGAGCTGGCCGACGCAAAGGCCAAGATAGAGGATGCCGAAAGCCAGTTGGCGGATTTGGAAACGCCCACTTGGTATGTTTGGAACCGCGATAATAATGTCAGCTTCCATTCCTTCCGCACCAATGTTTCCAAGGTGGAGGCCATTGCCCGGGTGTTCCCCGCGTTCTTCTTCTTGGTGGCGGCGCTGGTGGTATCCACCACCATGACCCGTATGGTGGAGGAGGAGCGGCTCCAAATTGGCACCATGAAGGCGCTGGGCTACAGCAAAGGCACCATCATCCAAAAATATATGCTGTACGCGCTGGCGGCGGCTTTATCGGGCACGGTGGTGGGGCTGGCCGCCGGGTTTACCATCTTCCCCTCGGTGGTGTGGCAAGCCTA
>JAQUSS010000163.1:798-4576 GCA_028710135.1 Gemmiger sp.
AAATTTTTCACCCCTTGGCGCTGGAACTACGCGCTGCTATCGGGTGGGCTGTTGACGGGCTGCGCCCTGCTGGCAACATGGTCGGCCTGCCGCGCCACATTGCACGAAACACCGGCCGAGATGATGCGCCCCCGCGCCCCCAAGGCCGGCAAACGGATATTTTTGGAATATATCGGCCCGCTGTGGCGGCACCTTGCCTTTAGCCAAAAAGTGACCTGCCGCAACCTGCTGCGCTACAAAAAGCGGTTTTGGATGACGGTGCTGGGGGTTTCGGGCTGCACAGCGCTGCTGGTTACCGGGTTTGGCATCTCGGATTCTCTCAACGGAATCGTCACCAAGCAATACAGCAATGTTTCCCACTATGATTTGATGACGGCGGTAAAGAACACAGAGGATACCGAAAGCGGCCCCGTGTACCAAATTTTGTTTGAGGGCGAGGGCCTTGCCGATGGGGTGGAATCCCTGGTGACAGCCACCGAAAAAATTGAGCAGCCCCTGCCCGATGGCAGCAAGGCCGAGGTCTACCTGATGGTGCCCAAAGATACCGCCACCTTTGCGAACTTTTTGGATTTGCACGAGCGGGAATCTCGCAAGGCAACCCCCTTGGGCGAAACGGGGATTGTGGTGACGGAGAAGCTGGCCGATGAGCTGAACGTGAAGGCCGGGGATACCCTGGCGCTGAAAAATTCGGACGGGGTGGAAGGCAGCTTTGCTGTGACAGGGGTGTGCGAAAACTACCTTTCCAACTACATCTACCTTGCCCCCGGCGAGTACGAGCAGGCCTTTGGCGAGGCCCCTGGCTGGAATGCCATTTTGACCCAGCTCCCCGATGCCGGCACTGCCGCCCAAAACGAGCTATCGGCCCGGCTGCTTGACCTGGATGCCGTGGCAAGCGTAAGCTTCACCACCGATATGATCAAAACCGTGCTGAATATGCTCAACTCCATCAACGCCGTGGTGGTCATGATTGTGGTTTGCGCGGCGGGCCTGGCCCTGATTGTGCTGTATAACCTCACCAACATCAACATTGCCGAGCGCGTTAAGGAAATTGCCACCATCAAGGTGCTGGGCTTTTACGATAAGGAGGTAAACGCTTACGTCATGCGCGAAAATGTCGCACTATCGGTCATTGGGGCCGGGGTGGGGCTGGTGCTGGGCATTTGGCTGCACAAGTTTGTTATCATGACGGTGGAGGTGGATGCCGTTATGTTTGGCCGCAACATTGAGCCGATGAGCTTTGTGTATGCCCTGGTGCTAACCATGCTGTTCAGCGGCATTGTGAACCTGATTATGGCGCGCAAGCTGAAGAAAATATCGATGGTGGAAAGCATGAAAGCGCCGGAATAAAAATAGCGTTAGCTATTTTTTTAGCCATCCGCCCCGGTTGCCGCAAAGCGGCGAGGGGCGTGGCGAGTTGAAATGGGGTGTTTTTTATTGCGAAGCAATAAAAAATAGCCGGAATAAGCAAATTTTAATCGCCTGCCAATCACCCGGGGGCCTGTTTGGGCACCCAGCGTGTGCTGCGCCGCGCGGACGGCAGGTAAAAATTGAGCTTGAAAAAAACAAAAATACTGCGCCGGTTTGCCAGGGGGATTGACAAACCGGCGCAGATTTTGTATACTGTTTATGTTCGATAGCTAACAATTCGCAAGCTGACAGTTCGGAACCAAACAAAGCGGCGGGCAGCGGGCGGCCAGGCAGCAAGCGCTTGGAGCTTGCTATTTGCCATTTGCCGAGGCAAAAACGGCAGATGCGCAAAAAACGGCAGATGCAGCCGCGCCTGTTGCCGGTAGTTGCTTGGCCGCTTGGCCGATTTGCCGTTTGGCCGCAAGATAAACGAGAAGGGGATAGTGAGATGGAAAAGGGCAAGGGTTTTTCGCCCCCCCGCCGCCTGGGCGGGGAACTGCACAAAACCTCGCACGAGATACGGCGGGCGCTGGATGCCCGCATCGCCGCAGAGGTTGCGCCGCAATTTTCAGGCATGAGCGGGATGGTGTTGAGCTATATTGTGCGTTGCACCGAGCTGGGGGGCGATGTTTACCAGCGCGATGTGGAGGCACGGTTCCAAATTCGGCGTTCCAGCGTTACGGCGCTGTTGCAGGGCATGGAGCAAACCGGGCTGATTATCCGCTGCCAGGTGGCACAGGATGCGCGGCTTAAAAAGCTGGTGCCCACCCCCTACGGCATGGCCTGCCACCATAAGCTGGATGCCGTGATTGAGCGGTTTGATAACGGCTTGCAGCAGGGGATGACCCCCGGGGAAACCGAGCAGTTTCGCGCCATGCTGGGCCGCTTGCTGGAAAATTTGCACCGCATGGAAGCGGCGGATACCCCCAAAAACCAAGATAACGGATGAACCACGTTGAAAAAATAAGCGTGCAAGCGATGAAAAACTAGGAAACGAGGGATAAAGAATCGTATGTTAAACACACTCTACAAGGAAACAAAGGCGTTCCGCCTGGTATCCCTGCTGACCCCACTTTTTATGGTGGGCGAGGTGGTGATGGAGATGATCATCCCACGGCTGATGGCCTCCATCATTGATGATGGCGTTACGGCGGGCAACCTGGGCCACATCTACCGCATTGGCGGTTGGATGATTTTGGCCGCTGCCGTGGGGCTGTTCTGCGGCATTATGGGCGGCGTGCTGGGGGCGCGGGCCTCCACCGGGTTCGCCCGCAACCTGCGCCGCTCGATGTACCGCAACATCCAAACCTTCAGCTTTGCGGAGATTGATAAATACTCCACCGCGGGGCTGGTAACCCGCATGACAACCGATGTTACCAACCTGCAAAACGCCTACCAGATGATTTTGCGGATGTGTGTGCGCGCCCCCGCAAGCTTGATTTGCGCCATGGTCATGTCGTTTTTGATCAACCCCCAGCTCGCCATGGTCTACCTGGTGGCCGTGCTGGTTTTGGGCGGCGCACTGGCCTTTATTATGGTCAGGGCTTCGGGCTACTTCTCCAAGGCGTTCCGCAAATACGACGATTTGAATGAATCCGTACAGGAAAATGTATCGGCCATTCGGGTGGTAAAAGCCTACGTGCGGGAGAAGCACGAGAGTAAAAAGTTCGCGGTAGCATCCGGCAATGTGCGTTCGCTGCTGCTCAAGGCTGAAAATATTTTGGCCTTCAACGCCCCGCTGATGCAGGGGGCCGTGTATACCTGTATGCTGCTCATCTCCTGGCTGGGGGCGCACCTGATCATCTCCAGCGGCAACACCAGCTTTACCACCGGCGATTTGATGAGTATGCTTTCCTACTGCATGAATATTTTGATGAGCCTGATGATGCTTTCGATGGTGGTGGTGATGATTACCATGTCGGCGGCATCCGCCAAGCGTGTGGCCGAGGTGCTGGCCCAGCAAACCGAGCTGAAAAATGGCACCGACCCTGCCACCGAGGTGAAGGATGGCGCGGTGGAGTTCCGCAATGTCAGCTTCGCTTACAAAAAAGATGGCGAGAAGGTACTCTCGGATATCAATTTGAAGATTGCCTCGGGGGAAACCGTTGGCATTTTGGGCGGCACCGGCAGTGCCAAAACCAGCCTGATTCAGCTGTTGCCCCGGCTATACGATGCCACCGAGGGCACCGTGCTGGTGGGCGGGCTGGATGTGCGCCGGTACGATTTGAAGGCCCTGCGCGATAGCGTTGCCATGGTGCTGCAAAAGAACGAACTGTTCAGCGGTACCATTGCGGAAAATCTGCGCTGGGGCGATGAAAACGCAACCGATGCCGAGCTGCGCGATGCCTGCGCCCAGGCTTGCGCCGATGAA
>JAQUSS010000033.1 GCA_028710135.1 Gemmiger sp.
ACCACCGGCATCAGGCTGCCATCCGGGCGGTAGAGTGCATAGCCTTTTTCGGTGATGGTAAAGCTAACCATTTGCAGGCCGGGGTCGGTAAAAATGGCGTGGAAGCGAGCCATCTGGGCGGCATCGCTGCTATCGGCCTTGAGGCCCTCGGCCACGCTGCCGATAATTTCACGGCTGGTGGTGCCATCGGGGTTGAGGGTGACCATCATGGTCAAATTATCAAAGGGAGTGTAAATTTTATCGATGATATCATAGTCAAAGGTATCGGCGGCGATAATGCCACGGTCGCACAGGCCATCGTTGAGCAGCTTTTGCTGCAAGGCTGCAATAAACCCGCGGAAGATATTGCCCGCGCCAAAGTGTACCCACAGCGGGTGCTCCTTGGTTTTGGCGGCCATGGCGGCATGGTCGAACTTTGGCAGGGTAACGCCCAGCGCTGCCCAGGCATCCTTCTCGGCCCCGAGGGAAGCTACATTCATCTGCATAAAAATTCTCCTTTTATTTTCTTGAAAGCCATCTGTTCAAATTGTGTTTCCTACGTTATAATACTAGTATACTACATAAAAATTGTCAATGATATTGAAAGTATTGCTTAATTCATTGCAAAAATTGTCCAACCGCTTGAAAGGAACCGGCAAAACGATGAGAGAAGCATTTCAGCCCTACACCTACCGCCAACATATGATTACCAAGGACTACGAGGTTTTCCATTACCGCAGCACCTATATGGAAACCGTGGCCCTGCACCACCACGATTTTTACGAGATTTACCTGCTGCTGGGCGGCAAGGTAGAGTATATTGTGGAAAACCGGCTTTACCAGATGCGCCCCGGGGACATTATGCTGGTAAGCCCGTTGGAGCTGCACCAGGCCCGGATATCCACCGGGGCCGATGCCTACGAGCGGATTGTTTTGTGGGTGGAGCGAAGCTTTTTGGAGCGGCTTTCGAGCCCGCGCACCAGCCTTACCCGCTGCTTTGATGCCAGCCAGTCCGGGCATTCCAACCTAATGCGCCCCACCCCCGCCCTGAGTGCGGATTTTAGGCGCCGGATGGAGGAGCTTGGCAACCTGCGCAGCCAGGAGGGCTATGGCTGCGACCTGTTGGCCGATAGCTGCCTGACCCAGCTGCTGGTTAAGCTGAACCTGGCCGCCCAAAACACCGATGCCGCCCCGCCCAATTATTCGAGCGACCAGGTGGTGGATGCCGTGCTGGAATACATCAACCGCCATTATAACGACCCACTCTCTCTCGATAGTTTATCCGAGCGATTTTTCATCAGCAAATACCACCTGCTGCGCAAGTTTGACCACCAGGTGGGCACCACCGTACACCGCTACATCCAGCAAAAGCGGCTGCTGAACGCCCGGCAGCTGCTGGTGAGCGGCGTTGCCCCCAACGAGGTTTGCCAGTATTGCGGCTTTGGAGATTACACCAATTTTTACCGCGCGTTCAAGGCAGAATACCACATGACCCCCCGGGAATTTGTGCAATTTGCCAAAAACAACCCCGGGGCAAAATTTGGGAACTGATATATTAGTTTTTGGTGCTTGGTAAGCACCCCCAGGCGGGGGAAATGGCCTGCGCGGCGTGGGGGAAACGGCCCGCCGGGTGGGAAAACAGTTCACCGGCTGGGGCATGGCTGCCGGATAGCGCGGGAAAGTACAAAAATGGGTTAGCACAAGGGGGCGGCACCAAAGCCGCCCTCTTTTTTTGCTTTTTTCGCTTTCTCTTGCCCCTTTACTGCCCCTTTTCGCCTTTTTCTTCTTCTTTTTGCCTCTTTCTTCTCCCCTGCCGCCTTTTTTCGCCGCTACTTTCTCCCCTTGTTCTAAAAAAGAAACCAAGCCACAAAAAACCTGCCCCCCTGCGCGGCGCTGAAAACCTTGGAAGGTTCTTTAGCGCTACACAGGGGGGGCAGGCGGTGGGCCGTGCCGGGCACGGCCCCTATCGAGTTTTTCGGTGTGCCGGGTGGGGGCGATGCCCCGCCCGGCTGGTTTTATTTGGTGTGGCAGCTTCCGCCGTTGGGGCAGCTACCGCAGCTTCCGCCGCAGGAGCAGCCGCCTTTACCGGCTTTATGGTCGCGGTACATTTTTACGATAACCGCCACAAATGCCCCGAATACAACCAGCGCCACAACGATGGTGGCCAGGTTTGCTGTTAAAAATGCCAGCATTGCGTTCCCCTCCTTTGGGTGTTTTGGCCGAGCCCTTTACCGCGCTTTGACGATGCGCTTGGCATCCACCTGCACGGCGGTATCGGCATATTTATTTTTGCGAACAAGCATATACACGAGGAAGATGAGTGCTGCCAACGCGGCTACCGTGCCAAGGCCAAAGCCACCGCCGGCAAACAGGCTGCCAAGCTGGTACACAATCAGGCTGATCAGGTAGGCAAAGCCGCACATATAGCCAATGGCGATCCAGGTCCACTTTGCGTTGTTCATCTCCCGCTTGATGGCACCCATGGCGGCAAAGCAGGGGGCGCAAAGCAGGTTGAACAGCATAAAGCTGAAGGCGGTAAGCTGGGTGAAATCTGCCGCAAGGTTGGTCCAAATTTCCTGGCCATCCTCGGCAACCTCGGCAAAGCCGTACAGCACGCCGAAGGTGCCAACCACGTTCTCCTTGGCAATCAGGCCGGTGATGGAAGCCACCGCCGCCTGCCAGTGCCCAAAGCCCAGCGGTGCAAACAGGGGGGCAATCACCCCACCCAGCACGGCCAGCAGCGAATCCTTGTTATCCTCCACCATGCCGAACGCGCCGTTCTCCATACCAAAGCCCTGCAAGAACCACAGGATGATGCTGGAGGCCAGGATAACGGTGCCGGCCCGCTTGATAAAGCTCCAACCGCGCTCCCAGGTGGCGCGCAGCACGTTGCCCCAGGCGGGCAGGTGGTAGGCGGGCAGCTCCATGACGAAGGGGGCCGGGTCGCCTGCAAAAAGCTTGGTTTTTTTGAGCATGATGCCCGAAACAATAACGGCACCCACCCCGATGAAGTAGGCGGAAACGGCAATTAGGGGGTTGCCGCCGAACAGTGCCCCGGCAAACAGGGCAATGATGGGCATTTTGGCCCCGCAGGGGATGAAGCAGGTGGTCATGATGGTCATTTTACGGTCGCGGTCGTTCTCGATGGTGCGGGAGGCCATAACCCCCGGCACCCCGCAGCCCGAAGCAATGAGCATGGGGATAAAGCTTTTGCCCGAAAGCCCGACCTTGCGGAACACACGGTCCATAATAAAGGCGACGCGGGCCATGTAGCCAACATCCTCCAGGATGGAAAGCATTAAGAACAGCACCAGCATTTGGGGTACAAAGCCGATAACCGCGCCAACGCCCCCCACGATGCCATCCACAATCAAGCCGCTTAACCAGGCAGCCACCCCGGCGGAATCCAGCCAGGCGGCCAGGTTGCCGCAAATCAGCTCCCCAAACAGGGTATCGTTGGTCCAATCGGTTAAGAAGGTGCCCACGGTGCCGATGGCGATGGTGTACACTGCCAACATCACCACGATGAAAATGGGCAGCGCCAAAATGCGGTTGGTGACGATTTTATCAATTTTATCCGAGGTGGAAAGGTTATCCAGCCGCGCCTTTTTGTGCACGGCCTTCTCCACCACCCCGTTGATGTAGGCGTAGCGCTGGTTGGTGATGATGCTCTCGGCATCGTCGTCCATCTCTTTTTCGCAATCGGCAATATGGGTTTCGAGGTGGGCCAGCAGGGCATCCTCCAGGTGAAGCTCGGCGCGCACTTTTTCGTCCCGCTCAAACAGCTTTACGGCGTACCAGCGCAAAAAGCGGTCGTCCACCCGGCCCTGTATCGATTCCTCGATATGGGCAATGGCGTGCTCTACACTGCCGGTGAAAACGTGGGGCAGCTCGCCCGCCTTGCCCCGCTTGGCGGCGGCCACGGCGGCCTGTGCGGCCTGCACGCTCCCCTCGCCTTTCAGGGCGCTGATTTCAAGTGCCTCGCACCCAAGGGACTTCGACAGCTTGGCCAAATCGATTTTATCGCCGTTTTTGCGCACCAAATCGATCATATTGACGGCCATCACCACCGGGATGCCCAGTTCAATTAACTGGGTGGTCAGGTAAAGGTTACGCTCAATGTTGGTGCCATCGATGATGTTGAGGATGGCATCCGGCTTTTCGGTTACGAGGTAACCGCGGGCCACCACCTCCTCCAGCGTGTAGGGGGAGAGCGAGTAGATGCCGGGCAGGTCTTGAATGACGACCCCCTTATGGCCCTTCAGGCCGCCCTCCTTTTTTTCCACCGTAACGCCGGGCCAGTTGCCCACATACTGGTTACTGCCCGTTAAATCGTTAAACAGGGTGGTTTTGCCGCAGTTTGGGTTGCCTGCCAGGGCAATTTTTATTTTTTCTTCCATTCCGATACCCCTTTCTCTGCTTTTCGCTGCTTTTTTCTGGCGCCGGGTTGGCACCGCGCCCCAAAAGTTAGGGCGTGCTAACCGTGGGCGCTAAAAAATGGCGGTACACCGCCGTTTGCTTTTATACCAGCTCAATCATTTCAGCATCTGCCTTGCGCACGCTGAGTTCGTAGCCGCGCACATTCAGCTCCATCGGGTCGCCCAGGGGGGCCACCTTCCGCACCAGAATCTCTACCCCGCGGGTAATGCCCATATCCATAATGCGGCGCTTGATGGGGCCTTCGCCGTGCAGCTTTGCCACCGTGACCCGCTCGCCAACCTTGGCATCTTTTAATGTTTTCATTATCGTTCCTTTCCTCCTCCGTTTTGGCTGCCTGTAGCCGCCTGCAGCCGCCTGTAGCTGGGGTTTTAGCCCACCATGATGCGGGCCGCCATGGTTTTATCCAAAGCGATTCGGCTTTCCTTCACCTGTAAAATCAGGTTGCCGGCAATCTCGCTTACCACGGTAACCTGGCCATCCACCACAAAACCGAGTTCTGCCAGGTGCTGGCGAATCTCGTCCTTGCCGGTAATTTTGCGAATGGTGAGCGTTTCGCCCGTTTTTGCCATTGCCAACGGCATCATAGCTTCTCCCCTTTCAAGTTAGCAGTTGCTAACTTTTTTACGTTTTTAGTTTAGCACGGCTAACTGGGGTTGTCAAGGGGCGGGAGGGCATTTTGGTTAGTTCTACCTAACATCTATAAAAAATAAACGGCCGGGCACTTTTTTGGTATTTTTACCAGTGCCGGGCCGTGCGGGGGTACGGGGGATGTGGGGGTACGGGGGATACGCGGCTTTCTTGAAAGAAAGCCTGGCAAAGAACTTTTCATCATTTTTATATTAAAAATAGAGAACGTTCTCGCTGCTGGGGGGATGGGGGTATTGGGGGGAATAGGGGCCAGGGGGATGGTTTTTTTGCGGAGAGGGGGGCAAGGCCAACGCCCCCGGTGCGGGGGGCGCGGGGTTACATATGCAGGCGTTTTTGGATTTCTACAAACAATAGCTTGCCCTTAAACACCACCAGCCCCACAAAGGTGATCACGCTGATGACCAGGCACACCGCCCAGGCCAGGGGCATGGTTAGGTCGTTAAAAATATAAATGATGTAGGGAATGATCCCGACCAAAATGTTCATCAGCAGGTATACCAACCCATTTTCGGTAAAGCATTTGTTCACAAAGGCCAATATGAAGTTGAGTATCAGCGTGACCGAACAAAACACCGGGATCACATACTCGATGCTAAACCCCGGGAAGCCCACAAACGCATCGCACAGCACCACCACCAGCGATACCCCGCCCAGCAGCTGGAACATGATGCGGGGGATGTTGGGGCGGGGTTTCATCAGCAGGCGAAGCATCACTAAGAAGGCCGCCACACAAAGCAGCACCATCACGCTCCAGTGGGTTTGCCCGCCCTCGCCCATAAAATCGACCGCCATGCAGACGATGGCCACGGCCAGCAGCCCAAAGGCTACCACCTTATACACAAAGGAAAGCCTGCGCTGTTCCGGCTCCACATGGGGGTAGATGGGGGTGGTGGGGCTGCCCACCAGGGCACTTTGGCAAAAGGGGCAATAATCGGCCCCGCCAACTTGAATTTTGCAATTTGGACAGGTTTTCATATCAGCTTTCCACCTCGGTGGCATAGATGGTTACATCCAGCCCATTGCCGGATAAACCACGGATAAAGTTTTTCAAAACATTCGTGTTGCGGAAGGCGGAGGAGATGCCCAGCACCAGCTCCTCTTGATAGGAGCAAACGCAGATAAACATGGTGTTGGTGCTGGAAACCGAGCTGAAGCCATCCACATAATTTGCCAGCGCCGGGGCCAGCGGGATTCGCCCCATGTTGGATAGAGTTACGGTTTCCTTAAAGGTTTCCAGCCAGGTGAAAAAGCCGACTGCCTTGTTTTTGATGAAGAGCGGCACCGGCTTGATGCCGGGCATATGCTCTAGCTTTTCGTAGCTATCCATCTGCGCCTTGATATTTTCGGGGGTTAGGGCAGCCTTCAAATCGGCATCCAGGGTGGCGGCCAGGGCCGGCAGCGAAATTTCTTCCTCCGCCGTAAAGCGGTGCCCAATTTTGATGGTGTTGAAAAAGTTGCGCGCCGTGGCGGAGGGGTAGTAGTTCCGCAAATTGACCGGGATGCTTACCACAATTGGGCGGTTACGCTCCAGCGGGGGCATCTCGGCATAGATGGCAAGCATCAGCAATGCGGCCAGATAGCTGGTGATGGTGGCCCCGCATTCCTTGGCCTTGGCAAGCAGCTGGGCAACCGGCATATGGGCCTCAAAATACTGGGTTTGGTCGTACGGGAGCTTGGCCCCGTGCAGCCGGTAGGCCCCGCCCTTGTAGGCTTCGGGCGCTTTGCGCCGCCCGTAAAATTTGCGGAAGCTATCCTGCGCCAAATCTGCCGCCGAGGCATCGTATTCCGGCACGGCATCGGCCAATTCCTCGGGGTGGCGAGCTTTTAGGTAATAGCAGACAATGGTTTTTAAAAACAGAATGCCGCCGTTGCCATCGCTTAACCCGTGGAACATTTCGAGATGGATACGCTGGCCCCGGTACAGCACCCGGTATAGCAGCTCGTTTTTGATATCGGCACCATAAACTTCGGCGCAGGGGGCGCGGGTTTCCTCCTCGGGGTGGGGCATTTTATCGGTCGATTCCAAATAATGCCAAAACAGCCCCCGGTGTAGCGTAACCTGGAAGTTTTGGAACTGCCGCACCGCCCGCTCCAGCGCAGCGGCCAGGGCGGCGGGGTCAACCTCCTCGTTCAGGGTACAGCTGATCCGAAAAACCCGCGGGTCACGCCGGGTGCTGGTGGCAATAAATACCTTGGCAACGTTATCTACCTTATACCAGGTTTCGCGCATGGGGGTTCCCCTTCCTACTATGGTTTTGCCTTGGGCCTGCCAAGCGGCCAAAGCGCCGCGCTTGCCAAGCCTTGCGGTGGCTTTTGCCCTGCGTGGGCAGGCATTTGGGTTTTAGGCAGCTTTGGTGGGGCTGCCGCACCGTATTTTACATGGCTTTGCCGTTAAAATTGCCGCTGTACAAACCGGCCAATACTATCCATGGCCAGTGTTGCCTGGCGTATGGGCATCTGCTGGAAAACGTGCCAGCATTCCTCGTACACCTCCAGGGTGGCATAGGCCCCCTGCTCAATCAGCTTTTGGTACAGCTGCTCCGAATCGGAGCGCAAAATTTCATGGGTGCCCACCTGGATTAAGGTGGGGGATAGCCCGCGCAAATCCCCAAACAGGGGCGAGTAGCAGGGCTTGGCCCAATCTGCCTGCCCGGCGTAGGCCATGCGCACGGCCGAAATATAATCGAGGGTAATCAGCGGGTCAATATCCACATTCGTGCGGTAGGATTCGCCCGAGGCCGTCATATCCGTCCAGGGGCTCATCAGCACCATGGCGCGGGGTTGGCGGCGGCCTTGCTCCTTAATTTTCAGCGCAAGCTCCAGCGCCAGGTTGCCCCCGGCGGAATCCCCCGCCACAATTACATCCCGCGCACCGTAGCCCATATACATCAAATGGTCCCACGCGGCCAGGGCATCCTGCACGGCGGCGGGGTAGGGGTTTTCGGGGGCAAGGCGGTATTCAAAGGCAAGCACATCGCAGCCGGTGGCCAGCGCCAGCTTGCTTGCCAAAATGCGGGCGTAGCCAAGCTGGCCGCAGGTGTACCCGCCGCCGTGGCAGTAGAGCACCACATGGCGGCGGTCGTGCCCGGCCACCACGCTAACCCACTCTGCCGGCAGGCTGCTGCCCAGGGTAAATGCCTCGGTGCGTATGCCCACGCTGGGGGCCACCAGCTTGCCGAACAGCTCCTGCCCGGCGCGCTGGCGCTCCAAATCCTCCGGCGCGGTGGACTGTGCGTTGGTAACGCTATGCACGGCCTTGATGGCCCGCATCATAGGGTCCAGGCTTTCAACATCCTGGGCACGCTCGGCGGTAAGCTGCTTGAGTTTTTTCAGCACCAGGCCAAAATCGGGCCGTTTTTCCTCTGCCATGATAGCCTCCTTCTTCGTTTTGCCTTTACAATATTTAATCTCTTCTATTATACCTTTTTTGGGGCGTGGCTGCAATCAAAAAGTGGGGATGGCGGGCAAGGTTTTCTGTAAAGCTTTGGTATGGCGGAAAAATTTACCATCTGCCGGGTGGATAAACGCCCCTACCCTGCCCCAAAATGAAGCTATACGTGCAAATTAAAGCACGATTTTAGCACGATTTTTTGCCCCGCGCGGTTTGCTGTTTTTGCCCGGGGCGGTGCTGCCCCCTATGGCACCCCACAACGTTTATGTTTTACCACACCACCCAAAGGAGGCGTTGCCCCTTGCCCCAAACGCTATACTATGGCGGCGATATTGTAACCATGGCCGCCGCGCCCCCGCCCGAGGCCCTGCTGGTGGCCGATGGGCGCATTGCGGCCCTGGGTACCCTGGCCGATTTGGAATCTGCCTTTCCCCAGGCGGCCAAGGCCGATTTGCAGGGCGCAGCGCTGCTGCCCGCCTTTATAGATGCCCACAGCCATTTTTCCAGCGTGGCGGCCAGCCTGTTGCAGCTTCAGCTGGGGGAGGCTACCAGCCCCGACGAGGTGCGCGAGCAGATACGCCGCTATATTGCCGAAAACCAAATTGCCCCCGGCCAGTGGGTGAACGCCAGCGGCTACGACGATGCCCGTTTGGGCGGCCACCCCACCAAAGCCCTGCTGGACGAGGCCGCCCCCCACAACCCGGTGGTTGCGCAGCATACCTCGGGCCATGTGGGGGTGCTGAACACGGCGGCGCTGGCCACCTTGGGGGTGGATGCCAACACCCCCGTACCCCCGGGCGGCAAAATTGCCTTTGACGAGGGCGGCCACCCCACCGGCTATATGGAGGAGGGGGCCTTTTTGGCCTGCCTAAAAAAGGTGCCCACCCCCGAGCCCGCCGCCCTGTTGGCAGCGTTTGCCAAGGCGCAGGATATCTACGCCAGCCACGGCATTGCCACCGTGCAGGAGGGGCTGATGGTGGAGGCGATGCTGCCCCTTTACCGCGCGCTGCTTGCCAGCGGCACCCTAAAGCTGGATGTGGTGGGCTACCCTGAGCCTGCGGCCGCGCCCCTGTTTTTTAACGCCCTGCCCGGCCACAACCGGCAGTATGCCGGGCATTTTAAGCTGGGCGGCTGCAAGCTGTTTTTGGATGGTTCGCCCCAGGCCCGCACCGCCTGGCTAACCCGCCCTTACCTGGGCTGCCGCCCCGATGAGCAGCTTGCCAGCCCCGATAGCGGCTATTGCGGCCACCCCGCCATGGCCGATGGCGCGGTGCGCGCCGCCGTGGCCGCCGCCACCGAGAGCGGCTTGCAGCTGCTGGCCCACTGCAACGGGGATGCCGCCGCCCAGCAGTTTATGGATGCCTGTGCCTCGGTAGCGGCCAGCGACCCACGCCTGAACGCCCTGCGCCCGGTGATGATACACGCCCAGCTTTTGCGCCCGGCGCAATTGGTGGAGATGCGGGCAAAAAACCCGGGGATGATCCCCTCCTTTTTTGTGGCCCACATTGCCCGCTGGGGGGAGCTGCACCTGCGCAACCTTGGCCCCGAGCGGGCGGGCCACCTAAGCCCGGCGGGCAGCGCCCTGAAGGCCGGGGTGCTCTTTACCCTGCACCAGGATGCCCCGGTGCTGCCGCCCGATATGCTGCACAGCATTTGGTGCGCCGTGAACCGGGTGACGGATAAGGGTACCCTGCTGGGTGCCGAGGAGCGGATCTCCACCCGGGAGGCCCTGCGCGCCGTGACCGAAAACGCCGCCTACCAGTATTTTGAGGAGGGCGAAAAAGGCACCCTGGCCCCCGGCAAGCGGGCCGATTTTACCATTTTGACCGGCAACCCGCTAACCACCAGCCCCGAAGCCCTGCGCGATTTGCGGGTACTGGCTACCCTAAAAGACGGGGTGTGCATCTGGCAGGGGTAATGCTTGGCCCGGCCAAAAGCGGGGGTATTTTGCACTATAAATAGCCCAAAAAACAGCCCAAAAAAGGCACCCAGCGGCGGTTTGCCGGTTGGGTGCCTTTTTTGCTGGTTTTTGCGCGGTATATTGCAGGGATTCTATCTTTTGTTTTTTATTTTAATTCGCCACGCCCCTCGCCGCTGCGCGGCAACCGGGGCGGATGGCTGAAAAATAGCCAAAGGCTATTTTTCTTTTTGGTGCTTGATGACCTTTAGGCGAGAGAAATCTTCCCGCTCTTTTTCGCCCAGCACATCGTCAATATACTTGATGGTTTGCCGCATATCCGGTATTTGCACATTGCCCAGGGCGTTGGCCCGCTTTTGCGTTTTGCGGATGGCTTCCGCCAGGCGGAAAACGCTGCTTTCCACCTCGGCCAGCTCCACGGTCAGGGCCTTCACCTCGTTAAACTTCACATAGGCGTTATCGAGCGTGCCGTTGGTGGCATCCAGGCCATAGTAGATGGCGATGGGCGCGGTGGGGGTCAGCTTAATCTGGGGCAGCTCCACCCCCATCACGCTGCGATAATCCATCGATAGCCCATGCTCCACCGGCACACAGCCCGCAAACTCGCCCACCGAGCCCAGGGTGATGTTGGCCCGCTGCAAGGCGGCGTATGCCTCGGCATATGCCTGGGAGATACGGTCTTGTATGGTGGCGGCACGGTCAATCAGCTGCATCATCTCCCGCACAAGGATGTTGCGCTTGCGGTCCATCAGCTCGTAGCCCTGGCGGGCCAGCACCAGGCTGCGCTTGGTTGCCATCAGATTGGATTTTGTGGGGAATACCTGCTGTGCCATAACGCAGCCTCCTTATCCTTGTGGTTTTGTGCTGTTTTTGCGGCTTTTAGCCCTTGAGCTTTGCCTTGGCGGGTTCGTAGTAGGCATCCAAAATTTCATCGTCGCAGCGGTCCAGCTCGGCGCGGGGCAGGGTTGCCAGCAGCTGCCAGCCCAAATCCAACGTTTCGTCCATGGTGCGGTCCACGTTGCCCTGGCCGACAAAGGTTTGCTCAAAGGCGCGGCCAAAGGCCATCAGCAGCTTATCGCTGGGCGAAAGCTCCTCCTCGCCAATAACGCTTGCCAGCGCCTTGGCATCCTGCACCTTGGCATAGCTGGCAAACAGCTGGTTGGAAAGCGGCACATGGTCGGCCCGGGTGTAGCCATCGCCAATGCCATCCTTCATCAAGCGGGAAAGGCTGGGCAGCACCGATACCGGCGGGTAGGCCCCGGCGGCATCCATGCCACGGTCCAAAACAATCTGCCCTTCGGTGATGTAGCCCGTCAAATCCGGGATGGGGTGGGTAATATCATCGCCCGGCATGGTTAAAATTGGAATTTGGGTGACAGAACCGCTGTGCCCCTTGAGGATGCCGGCCCGCTCGTACAGGCCTGCCAAATCGGAATAGAGGTAGCCGGGGAAGCCTTTGCGGCCGGGTATCTCCCCCTTGGAGGAGGAAAATTCCCGCAGGGCCTCGGCGTAGCTGGTCATATCCGTTAAAATGACCAGCACATTTTTGCCCAAATCAAAGGCCAGGTACTCGGCCACCGTGAGGGCGGCGCGGGGGGTGATGATGCGCTCGATGATGGGGTCGTTGGCCAGGTTTAGCAGCATGACCACCCGGTCCATCGCGTCGGCGCTCTCAAAGCTATCTCTAAAATATTCTGCTACATCGTTTTTTACGCCCATGGCGGCAAAAACAATGGCAAAATCCGAGCCATCCGAAACACTGGCCTGCTTTACAATTTGTACCGCCAGCTCGTTATGCTTCATGCCCGAGCCGGAAAATATCGGCAGCTTTTGGCCGCGTATCAGGGTGGCCAGGCAATCGATGGAGGAGATGCCGGTGTGGATGTAGTTGCGGGGGTATACCCGGCTGACCGGGTTGATGGGCGCGCCGTTTACATCCCGCCGGGCAACGGGGTAGATATCGCCCAGGCCATCGATGGGGCGGCCCAGGCCATCCAAAATACGGCCCAAAATTTCGGGGCTTAGGTCCATCATCATGGGGTGGCCGGTAAGCACGGTGCGGGTGTTGGCAAGGCTAAGGCCACGCGTGCCCTCAAACACCTGTATGACACAGTGTTCGCCCTCCACCAGCACCACACGGCCCACGCGGGTGGTGCCGTTATCCAGGTGTAGCTCCACCATTTCGTCAAACGAAACTTCGGGTACGCCGTCCAGCACCACCAGCGAACCATTAATTTGGGAAAGCCCGATATGCTCTAAAATCACAGCGTTATCCCCCTTACTGCGCCGCAGCGGCAAGCTGGCGGTCAATATCGTCCCGGTAGCCATCCAACATTTCCAGCTTATCGTTGGGTACGTCGTACTTAATTTTTACAATTTTATCAAACAGGCCGGTTTTCAGCAGCTTGCTAACCGGCACCTGCTTGGCCACCAGGGCGGCGCATTGGTCGTAGAGGTACAAAATAACCTCCATCATTTTTAGCTGCTTGGCCATGGGCACAAACGTATCCTCGGGGTGGAAGGCGTTTTGCTGCAAAAAGCCCACCCGGATAACCCGCGCCGTTTCAATGACCAGCTTTTGGTCGTCCGGCAGCACATCCGAGCCAATCAGCTTTACAATCTGCATCAGGCTGCTTTCTTGCAGCAGCAGCCCGGCAATCCGCTCGCGGCAGGCCATAAAATCTTGGCCAACATGGTCGTAATACCAATCGCCCAGCTCGCCCAGGTACTCGCTGTAGCTATCGTTCCAGTTGATGGCCGGGTAGTGCCGCGCGTAGGCCAGGCTTTTATCCAGCGCCCAGAAGCAGCGGGTAAACCGCTTGGTGTTTTGGGTAACCGGCTCCGAAAAATCGTTGCCGGGGGGGCTGACAGCACCGATAACCGATACCGAGCCCTCGGCCCCGCAAAGGGCCTGCACATACCCGGCGCGCTCGTAAAATTCGGCCAGACGGCTGGGCAGGTAGGCGGGGTAGCCCTCATCGGCGGGCATCTCCTCCAACCGGCCCGAAATCTCGCGCAGGGCCTCGGCCCAGCGGGAGGTTGAATCCGCCATCATGGCGGTGTGGTAGCCCATATCGCGGTAGTATTCGGCCAGGGTGATGCCGGTGTAGATGGAAGCCTCGCGGGCGGCCACAGGCATATTGGAGGTATTGGCAATCAGCACGGTGCGGTCCATCAGGCTTTTGCCGGTGCGGGGGTCGGTCAGCTCGCTAAACTCTTGCAGGGCCTGGGTCATCTCGTTGCCACGCTCGCCGCAGCCCACGTAGATGATGATATCGGCATCGCACCATTTGGCAAGCTGGTGTTGGGTCATGGTTTTGCCGGTGCCAAAGCCGCCGGGTATGGCCGCCGCGCCCCCCTTGGCCAGGGGGAACATGGTATCAATAACCCGCTGCCCGGTAATTAAGGGCCGGGTGGCCGCCATCCGCTTTTGCACGGGGCGGGGGGTGCGTATTGGCCATTTTTGGCAGAGCGTTAGGGTATGCTCGGCCCCGGCGGCATCGGCCAGCTTTAAAATGGGCTCGGTGACGGTGTATTCGCCATCCTGCGCCACCCAGGTAACCTTGCCCGAAAGTGTTGGCGGCACCATTGCCTTGTGGGTGATGGCGGGGGTTTCGGGGCAGGTGGCAAACACCGCGCCGGGGGCCAGGGTATCCCCCGGCTTGGCAAGCAGGTGTACCTGCCATTTTGCGGTGGCATCCAACGCGGCCTGGTGTGCGCCGCGCTGGATAAAGCTGCCCATATCGGCCTCAATGGCAGGCAGCGGGCGCTGGATGCCATCGTAGATATTGCGCAGGATGCCGGGGCCAAGGGTAACGCACATTGGCCCGCCGGTAGATTCGACCGTTTGGCCAACCGAAAGCCCGCCCGTTTCCTCGTACACCTGGATGGTGGTGGCATCGTCGTCCAGGCGGATCACTTCGCCCACCAGGCGATTTTCGCCCACATAAACCATTTCCATCATGGCCAGGCCGGTGCGGCCCTTCACGGTTACGACCGGGCCGTTGATGCTATAAATTTTATTTTCTGCCATGGTTGCGTATCCTCCCCCTGGTATTTGGGTGTGCTGCCGCCCCCGCGCGTTGTGCCATGCGGGGCCGGTAAGCGGCGGTGGGCCGCGTTAAAGCGTGATGGACAGGCCCGAATTTTGCAAAAACCAATCCCGCTGGGCCTCCAGGCTGCTATCCAGCGTATCGTCCGCGGCCAGGGCCGCGCCCGTAGCTTTTAGCCCGCCTATGGTGATGGTATCGTCCGCTTGCAGGGTGCAGCCGGCGGGCAGGTGGCCCTGCAACAGGGGCAAATCCGCCGTGCGGGCAAGCAGGGTGATGCCGGTGCCAAGGGCCGTTTTGCCGGCCAGGGCCGCCGCGCGCTGGCAAAGCCAGGGGGCGTAGGCGGGGCTTTGGGCAAAGGCGGCCAGCTTGGCGCGGGCATCGGCAAAAACCTCTGCCGAGAGCGCGGCGCGGCGGGCGCTTAACCGGGCGCGGGCACCCTCCCGCGCGGCACTTAGGGCGCGGTTGGCCTGCACGGCGGCACGGCTACTTTCAAACGCCAGGCTTTTTTCGGCGCGGGCCTTTTCGGCCTCACGGGTGCGGGCCAGGGCAGCCTCCACCTGGGCGGTGGTTTCGCGCTGTATTTTGGCGCAGCTCTGCTCGCCCTCCTGCCGGATAGATTCCAAAAACTGCTCGGCGCGGTTATCCAGTTCGATCATGGTTTTCCCTCCTGGCCATATTGCATCAAATTTTTACGCCAATGGCCTCACGCACATAGCGGGTAATACGGTCCTTACCGGCAGCCGAGCCACCGGTGGAGGGCACCGTAACCAGCAGCGGGCCGGTCTGGTTTTTGCGGGTATCGTCCAACAGGCTTTGGTAGCCGTCGGCTATTTTTTCGGTTACAAGCACCATGCCAATATCCGGGGCGGCGGCAATGGCGGCCAGGGCCGCCTGCATATCGGGTTCGTTGCGCACAACAACCCCCTCAATCCCGGCAAGGCGCATCCCGTTCATGGCATCCGAATTATCGCTGATGAGATAAAAGCGCATAGCCTTACACCAGCTTGTTGAGGATCATGATGGAGATAACAAGGCCGTACAGGGCGATGGATTCGCCCAGGGCCACGAAAATCAGGCTTTTGCCAAAGGTTTTGGGGTTTTCGCTGTTGGCGGCAATGGCAGCAGGCGCACCGGCGGCAACGGCAATGCCGCCGCCAATGCCCGCAAGGCCGGTAACGAGGGCGGCGGCCAGCAGGCCAAGGCCCATGCTTTGGTTGTGGGGGTTGTTGGCGTTGCTATCCTCTGCCTGTGCAGCAGCCTGGGTGGTGCTGGTGGTGGTGCTATCTGCCGGGGCGGTGGTATCCTCGGCAAAGGCGCCGAACGCGCCAAAGCAGGATACCGCCAACACCATGGCGAACGCGGCAATATTGACCCGCAAAGCGTGCTTGCGGTTTTTGCCACCGCGGATGGCAGCAAAAATGGTAACGGCAACCAGGGCCATGGGGGCGACGGCAGCCAAAATAAGCAATGCAGTATTCATATTGAATTTCCTCCCTGTATGTTTGTTAAAACCTTCTATGCCAAACCCCGGGTTTTGCCCCAAGGGCGGGAACCATGTTGAAATTAGGACGCTTTGTGCGGCTTTTTGCGGATATCCAGCGCCTCGTACTTGCGGCCACCGCCCACATAGCAGCGGCTGAACATCTCGTAAAATTCAAGGCGGATGCCCTGAATACCCGAGAGCAATGCCTCCAGGCAGATAACCACCACGTTGCCCAGCACCACCACCACCAGGTTGGCGGGGGTGCCTGCCAGGGCAAACACCACCATCATCATGCTGGCGTGGACGATGACAAAGGCCCCCACCCGCAAGAAGGAGATGGTGTTGGAAAGGTAGCTTAACACACTTTCAATCAGCTCAAAAACGCTTTGCATCAGGTAGTTGCCCCAGCCCTCGGCGGGCTTCCAGCTTTCGCCGTTAAACATAGGGATCAATACCCCCTGGAGGAGCAGCAGCACCAAGCCAACCACCAGCAGCACAACCGCCAGGGTGCCGGGCAGCCAAACGCGCCCGCCCATGAAGGCACTGCACAAACTGACCCCCGCCGTGTAGGTGAAAATACCCACCACGCCGCTGGTATCAAACAACGCATTGCCCCACTGCCCCCGCTTGCCGAAGGAGTAGATGTTTAAAACCATGGAGGCCAGCACCAGCACCACGCCGATGTAAACGGCCACCAGCAAAATGCTGTTGATGGATTCCATAATATCCACCGGCTTGCCGGCCATGCCAAGCGCATGGTAGAGTGGGTCCAGCGCGTTTTCAAACCCGAACACCGAGCCGAACACAAACCCAAAAATGCAGCTGGAAATGCCGCAGGGAATCATCAGGTGAAACAGCGGGTTTTTCTGGAATTTCCAGAGCAGGAAGCTGACGATTGCCAGCACCGCGCCCTGGCCCACATCCCCAAACATAATGCCAAACAGCACCGTGAAGGTGATGGCCACAAAGGTGGTGATATCGGTTTCGCCATAGCTGGGCAGGCCATACATCTCCACAAAAAACTCAAAAGGGCGGCTCCACCAGGAATTTTTCAGCTTGGTGGGCGGGGTGTGCAGCCCGGCGTTGCCGGGGTCATCCACCGTCAGCTTGATGCTGGGCACCGCCTGGGCGCGGGCGGTAACATCCTCAATGCTGGTGGCGGGCACCCACCCCACAAAAAAGAAGTGCTGGCCCTTGGCGGCGGCAAAATGCCGCAGCGCAAAGGCGGCCGAAAGGTAGCGGATGGTGTTATACAGTTGGTCTACCTTCTCTGCATTTTGCTCCCACAGGGTGCGGATGCGGCCATTGACATCATCGAGGCTTTTTTGCAAAACCTCTAGGTTTTCTTTAAAATGCTCCACAATCTCGGCGGGGGTGCCTGCCGCGCCCGGCACGTGCAGCGGCTCAAAAAACAGCATCGAGAAAATGCCATCGGTTTCCTGCGCTTTGCTGCGGGGGGTAAGGTAAACGCCCCAATAACCCGCTTTCTCCTGGGTGCAGGGCACAAACAGGATATAGGGGTCATCGGCATAGGTGCTCATCAGCTTATTGTAGCCCGGCAGGGGCAAAAAGCCGAACCGTACTTTGACGTGGGTGCAGCTTGCCAGCTCATCCACGTTGGCTTTCAGGGTTAAAAAGTGGGAGTATTGGTCGGAGGCATCCTCGCACATCTGCTTTTGGCTGAGGAGTGCGTCCCGCTCGTCCCGCAGGGAATCAAACTGTTTATCCAGCGCATCCAGGTAGGCGCGGGTTTCGGCATCCGGGGCGGGGTTGTGTACCCCCTCGCCCTCGGGCAGCTCCATCCCCACCGCCTTGGCCAGGGCCTCGATGCGGGCCTGGATGGCGGGGTACGGGTTTTCCTCGTTGAGGGCGGCGTACCCCAGCGAAGCCGACATATACTGGGCAGCGGGCTCGGGGTCAAACTCCCCGCTCATACAACAGGCTTCCAAAAACTCGTTCAGGTGGTTTACCATCCCGTGTACCTGCACCAGCTTCATTTTTTCTACCAAAGTTGCTCACGTTCCTTTCCTGCACCGTGGTCAGCAATTGCTGCATCAGGCGGCTTTTTCGGTGTAGCCGGTCAGCAGCGGTAGGATCGCCTCCGCAGGCAGGCCGTAGTGTACCCCCTCAATGATATGGTTGAGGTTTTCGATCTCGGTTCTGGCCAAAAATACATAGCAGAGCATCACCAGGGTGGGGTCGGTGGAAAAGCGAAGCCACTTTTTACACCACTGGTATTGCAGCTTGTGCATCCCCTCTTTTAAAGCGGGGTAGCTTAAGCCCTGGAGCTGGCGGCCATAGCTTGTGCCGGCCAGCTCGGCCTTGAAGGCGGGCAGGTCGGGCGTTTCCAGCAGGCGCTCCCACTCGGCGGCCGAAAGTGCTGAAAAATCCAGCGGGGCGGCGTTGCGGGCCGCCTGTACCGGCATTTTCATCCGCTTGGTGCGCGCAATGTTGGAGATGGCGCGGGTATCGCACTCAAACTGGGCATATTCCCGCACGCCGGGGTTGCAGCGGGCGTTTTCACTGTTGGGGCCTTGGCCCGCCAAGTTTACCAGCGCCTGGTGGCGCAGCTTTGTTAAAATGGGGTCGGCCTGGGCAAGCACCCCACGGGCCGGGTCGCACCCGCGCAGGGGGGCCAGGGCCGCCGCATAGGGGGTGCCGGCAAGGGCCTTTAAAAAGCTTTCGACATCCGTGACCTTGGCCAGCTTATACAAATCCAGCGGGGTGTGCTGCTGCAAAAAGTCCGGCAGGATATACAAATAATCGCCGGGGTGGCCGCTATCCAGGCAGCGTAGGCAGGCGGTAATCTCATCCATATCACTGCAAAGGATGAAATAACGGTACACGCTTTGCCCGGCGCTCATGTCGTAGCGGCAAAGGCTGGCGTAGCGCAAAAAAATACTTTTTTGTAGGTCGGTTTCCAGCGCGGCCCGCCGTGCAAACACCGGGTTGATATCCACCAGCACCGGGGCGTACAGGGGCATGGTTTTTAGCGCGCCCGCAAGCTCGGGCATACTGCGGCAGGCGGCCAGGGTGCGGTAATCTTCATCGGTAAGGCGGCGGCCATACATGGCGCGGGCCTTGGCCAGCACCGCGTTGGAGGCTTTGTTCGGCAGCATCGCGCTCACCTCGCTCCGGCGGCATCCAGCGCGCGCCGGGCCAGTTCATCCGCCCAGGCCGCGCGGTTTTCGGCCACGGTTTTTTCTAAGGTAGCAAGGGCGGCATCCTCGGCGGTTTGCAGGGCTGCCAGTGCCGCCTGGTTTTGCTCTTGGCGGGCGGCGGTGGCCTTTTCGGCCTTGGCCTTGGCATCGGCGGCATACTCTGCGGCAATGGCCGCTTTTTGCTCCGCCAGGGCGGTCAGGCTTTGCCGCTGCTGGGCAACGGCATCCTCGGTTGCCTTGCGCTGGGCGGCATCCATCCCCAAAATTGCCTGCATCAGCTCGTTCAAATCCTTCACTGTGTTGCGCCTCGCTTTCTGGTTTTCACCGCCCGGTGACGCATCCGCATCGGTAGGTTCGTTTATTTATTACCAATGTGCTAATTATAGCACGTTGACCAAATCTTGCAAGATTTTTTTGTACAGCTGCACAACCGTGCTTTATTCTGTGGTTTGCAGTAACAGCACTGCACTTACCGGCGGCAGGGCAACCTGTTTTTCCACCGGCGGGCCAAAGGGTGTGGCCGATGCCTGCCGCCCATCGCAAAGCAGCCGCCAGGCCCCGGTGGGCAGCTCGGCCTTGTGGGGGTCTTGGTCGGGGTTATAAAACACGGCCAGGCGGTAGGCGGCATCCCCCTCCACCACAAAGCCAACGCACCAACCCGGCATTGCCAGCAGGCAAATGGGCTGTGCCCCGGCCATGCCGGTTAGGGCCGGGTAACGGCGGCGGATGGCAAACAGGCCGCGGTAGTAGGCGGTGAGGGCGGCAAAACGCTCGGCACGGGCCCAATCTAGCTGGTTTAGGGCCTGCGGGCCGCGGTAGGTGTTGCCATCGCCCTGCTTGGTGCGGGCAAATTCCTCCCCGGCCAGCAAAAAGGGCATACCGCGGCAGGTTAGGTAGATGGCCGCGGCAAGGCGGTTTTGGGCAAGGCGGCTCTCACACGGGGGGGTAAAATCCGGCGCGCGGTGGGCGGTATAGGTTAGCTTATCCCACAGGGTAAAGTTATCGTGGGCCGAAACATACTGCACCACCTGCCCGGCGGCGCGGGGCAAAAAGCCGCCGCTGCCATCCCGCCAGGCATCCAGCGCGTGGAGAAGGCGCACCCCATGGTAGGGGCCGCCGTTGGCATAGCCAGGGTCGGCGGCATCAAAGGTATTGCCCTTGATATCATCGCGGGTATTATCGCAAAAAAAGCCGATGCGGGGGCAAAGTTCATCCAGCGCGCCCTTATCGGCGGGGCGGGCACCGCGATCCATGCAGGTTGCGCCCCCCGCCCACGGCTCGCCATACATTAATATAGAGCGCCCGCCGGGCAGGGCATCCAGCGCGGTGCGGATGGCGTTCATGGTGTTTACATCGTGCAGGGCCATCAAATCAAAGCGGAAGCCATCCACATGGTAGGCGGTGGCCCAGTGCAGGCAACAATCCACCATATATTTGCGGTACATCGTTCGCTCGCTGGCAAGGTCGCTGCCGCAGCCCGAGCCATTGGTTAGGGTGCCGTTGGGGTTGCGGCGGCAATAGTAGCCGGGCACGGTGCGCTCCAGCCAGCCATCGGGCTGGTAGGTGTGGTTGAACACCACATCCATCACCACGCCCAGCCCGGCCCTGTGCAGGGCGGCGATCATGGCGCGGCACTCGCGTATCCGGGTGTAACCGTGGAATGGGTCGGTCGAATAGCTACCCTCGGGCAGGCGGAGGTTGAGGGGGTCGTACCCCCAGTTATAATCGGTGCCTGCCGTTTCATCGCAGCGGTCAAAATCAAAAATGGGCATCAGCTGGATGTAGCTTACCCCCAGCTGCTTTAAATAATTTAGGCAGGTGGGGTAGCCCCCCGCCCCATCCAGGGTGGTATCGGGCAGGGTAAAGGCATTGTATTTGCCCCGCCAGGGGGCCGGTACGCCGCTGCGTGGGTCGGCTGAAAAATCGCCCACATGGCATTCCCACACGGCGCGGGCCTCGGGGGGGATGGCGGGGCGGGCATCCTTCTGCCAGCCCGCCGGTTCCGCCTGGGCAAGCTCGGCCACCATGCTGCGCTGCCCGCCCGCCCCGCAGGCGTTGGCGTAGGGGTCGGCTGAAAGCACGGTGCGGCCATCGGCAAAGGTAAGCTGGTAAAGGTAGTAGCAGCCCGCCAAATTTTCGGGCAGGGTAAGCTGCCACACCCCGGCCCAGCTGCGGGCCAGCGGGTGGCGGCCAAGCTCCTTAGCGCCCGGCTCGGCATCGGTGCCGGTGGCAAACCGGCGCAGGGTAACGGCGGTGGCCGTGGGTGCCCACAGCTTAAAGGTGGTGGCATTGCCCTGGCAGGCCGCGCCCAAATCGTTCCCCAAATATACCGGCAGTGCTGCCGCCTGCTGCTCGGTCACACACATCACCCTTTCAAAAAGCGGCTGCCCCCCGTATGGAGAAACAGCCGCTTTGTTGTTCTTATTTGTATTATACTCGCCCGTTCATGGTTTTTCAACAGCAATTCGTACCAAATCCGCGAAAATTCCCGCATTCGGTGTGGGGTGCGTTAGGCTTCCTCGCCGCCATCCAGGTGCCAGATATCCCGGTTGTAGGCGGCAATTGTGCGGTCGGAGGAAAAATAGCCCGCTTTGGCGATGTTTACCAGGCATTTGCGCCGCCAACCCAGTGGGTCAAACGCATAATCGGCCATGGCCTGGCCCTTGCGCACAAGGTAGGCGTTAAAATCCGGCAGGGTTTGGAACCAATCTTTGCCGGTAAGCTCCGCTTGCAGGCGGGTTAGGCTTTCCCGGTTGCCGGTGTGCAGCATGGCGGGGCCTGTTAAAAAATCGATGGCACGGCGGAGGTTGGCATCGCCCTCGTACCAATCGCGGGCGTTATAATCCCCGGCGGCGTACCGGTGGATGACCTGGGCGCTGGTTTGCCC
>JAQUSS010000164.1 GCA_028710135.1 Gemmiger sp.
CCATCGTAAGCAGCTCGGGCATACGCGCATCCAGCTGGGCATCGATCTCGGTGCGCAGCAATTGGGCCGCGTGGTGATCCACCTCGCCCGAAAGATAGGCCGCGAGGGTACCGCTGCCCGGCACAAACCAGACTTTTGCCATGCTTGTCCACACCTTTCTTTGAAAAAAAGACCCCGCATACCGGATCGATTCCAGTATACGGGGTCTGTGCTTCTAATTTTGTTGCATTCTGTCGGCAGGTTTGCTTTTTGCTAGATTCTTTTATTTCTCGGCTTCCTTTATTAACAGGGGCCGGGCCTCGGCAGCCAGGTAAAGGCTGCCACAAACCACCACGCCGGCCAGGTTTTTTTCGTCGGCATACGCCGTGGCCGCCCGCAGTGCCTGGGCCAGGGTATCGGCGGCCTCGGCCTCAAAGTGGAAGCGGGCCAGCTTTTGCAGCTCGGCGCCCGCCAAGGCGCGGGGGCAGGCCGGGGTAACCGTGTACACCTTATCAAAGCAAGGCTCTAAGTCGGAGAGCATTTCCTCGCAATTTTTATCGGCCAGCATCCCCAGCACCCCCACCAAATTGCCCGCGTAGCCGGCTTCGGCCAGGGTGGCGGCAAGGGCCTGCACCCCATCCGGGTTGTGGCAACCATCCAGCAGCAGCAATGGGTGGCGGCGAAGCACCTCGATGCGGGCGGGCAGACGGGCATTTTGCAGCCCGGCCAAAATGGCCTCATCGGGGATATCGTAGTGGTGCGCCCGCCAAAGGGCCAGGGCAATTTCCACCGCCATGGCCGCATGGTTTGCCTGGTGCTTGCCCGGGAAGGGCAGCGACACCGTGTAGCCGCCGTAATCGATCAAATTTTCAAGCGGGCGGCATTTGCGGCGCTGCAAATCGGCCAAATCCGGCAAAATTAAGGTGGCGTGGCGTTCGGCCACCGCCGCCAGAATGGGCCCCATGGCTTCCTCCGGCTGCTCGGGGTAACAAACGACCTGGCAGCCCTCCTTGATGATGCCCGCCTTTTCGGTGGCAATTTTTTCAAGGGTATCCCCCAATAGCTCGGTATGGTCGAGCCCGATTTGGGTGATGGCCGCCACCAGGGTGCCGGGCACGGTGTTGGTGGCATCAAACCGGCCACCTATCCCGGTTTCCAGCACAACCAAATCACACTTTTCGCGGGCAAACCACAAAAAGGCAATGGCCGTAACCGCCTCAAACTCCACCGGGCCCTCGCCCCCGGCCGCCCGAATCTTTGCAGCGGCTGCCAGCACCTTTTCGGCCAGGGCCGACAGGGTGCGCGGGGGTATCATCTCGCCATTAATTTGAAACCGCTCCCGAAAATCCAGCACATAGGGGCTGATGGTCAGGCCGGTTTTGTAGCCCGCGGCCGTCAAGATGGAGGCCGTTAGTGCCGCCAGGGTGCCCTTGCCGTTGGTGCCCGCAATGTGGATGGCTTTCAGCGCCTGCTCGGGGTTGCCCAGCGCCTGTAGCAGCGCCTGCATCCGGGCCAAGCTTGCCCCGCCGGGGGCCGTGCGAGGCAGGGCGTGGAGCGCTTCAATCGCCTGCTGTTGTGTCATAATAGATCCTCCCGTTTTGTAGGGTATGGGGGTTGTGTGCTTTTTTGTTGGTTGCTTTCCTCGTAGTTGGCATTCCGCTCATAGCGGCTGGCCTTGGCGCGGTAGGCATCCCGCTCGGCCCGCAGGCGGCGGTTTTCCCGGCGAACGGTGTACACGTTCAACACGCTTTGCAGGAGCAGCAGCGCCACCAGCGCCACCAAAATGCCCGCAATCACCCCGGCAAAATCCAGCCAAACGTCCTTGAGCTGGGAGGCCCTGCCCGAAACAAAAAGCTGGATGGTTTCATCGGTAAGGGCGGTAAGCAGGCCACCCAAAACCGGCCAGCTGATGTGGCGGATAAACCGCACGGTGTAAACGCGCAGGCAAAAGGTGAGCAAAAAACCCTCCAGGCAATACTCCGAAAAATGCGCCAATTTGCGGACGATATGCTCGCTCAACGGGCCGAGATGTACCTGGCCAAGCAGGCTGTTTAACACCCGCATAACACTTTGGCTGCGCACTGAAGAAACGGCAGCCGCCTGTAGCGAGTTGCCAAAGATAAATAGGATGCACCCGCCCACGGCTAAGGTGAAGATTACCCGAAACGCCAGAAGCCACGGGTTTATTTTTGATTGTTGCATTGGCTTTCCTCCGAATTTGTTGAACAGCCGCAATGCCGTTCCCCCTCGGCAGGCGGGCAAAGCCGCCCGTAGAGGATATTATAACACCGGCGGCGGGCCACGGCAAGCGAAGTGCGCCGGAATGCAGGCTTATAAAAAATTCACACCGCACAAAACCAAAAAAGCAGGCCCCCATCCCCTGGCGGCCCACCCGTTTGCCTTTTGCAAACTTGAATTCAAAAAATCTGCAAAAAGCCTTCAAAATCTTGGATTTACGGCGGTTTACGGCCAAAAGGGCGTATTTTAGGGTTCGCGTGAAGATATTTTACAAGACTTTTTGAAAGCCAGGAAGTACAATGGTGAAAGCAAGGAGGGCAGGCCAGTGAAAAAAGAAATACGAACCGTTGTGTATGACGACGAGTTACGAATCGAAGCCTATCGTTTTGAAGGCATTGTGCAGCCTTTCCCGAACCATTTCCATGAACATTATGTAATCGGGTTTGTAGAAAGCGGGGAGCGCTGCTTATCCTGCCGGAATCAAGAATATACCATTGAACAGGGAAACGTACTTTTGTTTAACCCGGGAGATAACCATGCCTGCGTGCAGAGTGACAACGGTACGTTGGATTATCGCGGCCTGAATATCTCAAAAGAAGTTATGCTCGGCTTAGCAGCAGAAGTAACCGGCAAAAGGCAGCTCCCGGGGTTTTCCCAAAATGTGGTGTGCGATGAAGAAGCAATTTTTTATCTTCGCCCTTTACATGAGATGGTTATGGCCGGCATGGGGGAATTTGGAAAAGAAGAAAGCCTGCTGTTTTTAATCTCTACCCTGATCCAAAATTACGGGCAGCCCTTTGAAAACTGTATTCCGGCGTGCCGGCAAGAAATCGAAAATGCGTGTGATTTTATCGAAACACATTTTGCAGAGCGGATTTATTTAGACCAAATCTGCCGCTGTGCGGGGCTTAGTAAATCCACCTTGCTTCGTGCTTTTACCAAGTCAAAAGGCGTAACCCCCTACCGCTATTTAGAAGCTGTCCGTGTCAATGAAGCCAAAAGGCTACTGCAAGCGGGCGTGCCGCCGTTAGAAGCTGCGATACAGACAGGATTTTCCGACCAAAGCCATTTTACCAATTATTTTAGCAGCTTTATCGGGCTTGCGCCGGGTGTGTATCGGGAGATATTTTTTGAGCGGGATAAGGGTGGGGAATAGAGTATGGAAAACAAAAAATCCAGCGGGCATTTCGCGGCACTCTTTACAATCCTGATATGGGGAACCACCTTTATTTCAACAAAAATACTATTGGTGGCTTTTCGTCCTGTGGAAATTTTGTTTTTCCGCTTTGTTCTGGGGTTTTTGGTGCTGCTTATCCTCTGCCCCCGCCGGTTACAAGGCGCTTCGTGGAAGCAGGAAGCCACCTTTATGGCCGCCGGGTTATGCGGGATATGCCTGTACTATTTGTTGGAAAATATTGCACTTACCTATACAACGGCTTCCAATGTGGGTGTGATACTATCGCTTGCGCCATTCTTTACCGCAATCCTGGCGCATTTGTTTATGAAATCAGAAGAGATGCTGCGGTTAAACTTTTTTATTGGTTTTGCCATTGCTATGGTGGGGATTGTTCTCATCAGCTTCCCTGGTTCAAAATTAGAGCTAAACCCCAAGGGCGACCTACTTGCACTCATCGCGGCGTTTGTGTGGGCTTGTTATTCCATTTTGACAAAGAAAATCAGCAGCTACGGCTACCCGGTTATCCTAACAACACGCAGAACATTTTTCTATGGCCTTCTTTTCATGATGCCAACGCTGTTTTTCTTTGGCTTTCGCCTGGGGCTTTCGCGTTTTACCAACATCACCTACCTGTTCAATATTCTCTATCTGGGGTTGGGGGCATCGGCGCTGTGCTTTGTAACGTGGAATTTTGCCGTAAACGTCTTGGGCGCGGTAAAGACAAGCGTTTACATTTATATGGTTCCCGTTATCACCGTTGTAACTTCGGTTGCTATTTTACATGAGCAGATAACCCTATTATCGGGCGTGGGTACCGTTTTAATATGGATAGGGCTATTCCTATCAGAAAGCAAAATTGGAAGGAAAGGCGAAAACCACCATGGATGTACAGAATGAAAAATGCGTTATGGTCATCGATGAAGCGTTACCGCTTGGAATTATCGCAAATACAGCGGCAATTCTGGGCATTACCCTGGGGAAGAAAATGCCGGAAGTTGTCGGCCGTAATGTAATGGATAAAACCGGAAACGAACATTTGGGGATTATTGAATTTCCCGTTCCCATCCTGAAAGGAAGCCCCGAGAGCATCAAGGAAATCCGAGAGAAATTGTATGCGCCGGATTTTTCGGATGTAACCGTCGTCGATTTTTCAGATTTAGCGCAAAG
>JAQUSS010000165.1 GCA_028710135.1 Gemmiger sp.
CAGCGGAGCTATGCCGATGGCAAGGTTACCATCCAAAACGCCCTGCCCTACCACGAGTATACCGTCAGCTTTTTGGCCTACCTGATTTGGGACCCGGTGCATATGTACAACGCCGTGGTGAACGATTGGAAAGACTTTGAGCACCAGATTACCTTTGATGTGCGCCAGCCCAAAACCCACAAATATACCATGGAGCGGCTGCGCAAATTTATTGCCGAGCACCCGTATGTGGATGTTATCCGCTACACCACCTTCTTCCACCAGTTCACCCTGATGTTTGATGAGCTAAAGCGGGAAAAGTATGTAGACTGGTACGGCTACTCGGCCTCGGTCAGCCCCTTTATCCTTGACCAGTTCGAGAAGGAGGTCGGCTACAAATTCCGGCCCGAATACATCATTGACCAAGGCTACTACAACAACCAGTACCGTGTGCCCAGCAAGGAGTTTAAAGACTTCCAGGCCTTCCAGCGGCGGGAGGTAGCCAAGCTGGTGCGCGAGATGGTGGATATTACCCACGAATGCGGCAAGGAAGCCATGATGTTTTTGGGCGACCACTGGATTGGCACCGAGCCCTTTATGCCCGAGTTCCAAAACGCGGGCCTGGATGCCGTGGTTGGCAGCGTTGGCAACGGCAGCACCCTGCGCCTGATTGCCGATATCCCCGGCGTAAAGTACACCGAAGGCCGGTTTTTGCCCTACTTCTTCCCCGATACCTTCCACGAAGGGGGCGACCCCGTGCGGGAAGCCAAGGAGAACTGGGTTACCGCACGGCGGGCCATCCTGCGCAAGCCCATTGACCGTATCGGCTACGGCGGCTACCTGAAATTGACGCTGGATTTCCCCGAGTTTGTAGCCTATGTGGAAAGCGTTTGCAACGAGTTCCGTGAGCTGTACGCCAACATCAAGGGCACCACCCCCTACTGCGCCAAAACCGTGGCGGTGCTAAACTGCTGGGGCAAAATGCGGGCCTGGGGCTGCCACATGGTACACCATGCCCTTTACCAAAAGCAGAACTACAGCTACGCCGGGGTGATTGAAGCGCTCTCCGGTGCCCCCTTTGATGTAAAGTTCATCAGCTTTGACGAGCTTAAGGCCGACCCACACGTTTTGGATGGCGTGGATGTTGTGATTAACGTGGGCGATGGCGATACCGCCCACACCGGTGGCCGCTACTGGGAGGATGCCGATATCACGGCAACCATCCGCGGTTTTGTGGCCAAGGGCGGCGGCTTTATCGGGGTTGGCGAACCCAGCGGCCACCAGTACCAGGGGCACTACCTACAGCTTGCCACCCTGCTGGGCGTGGAGGAGGAAACCGGCTTTACCCTCAACTACGATAAATACAACTGGGAAGAACACCCCGGCCACTTCATTTTGCAGGATACCACCAAGCCAGTGGATTTTGGCGAGGGCAAAAAGAACATCTACGCCCTGCCGGATACCGAAATTTTGGTGCAGCGCGATAAAGAAGTGCAGATGGCCGCCAACACCTACGGCGAGGGCCGCGGGGTGTACATCAGCGGTGTGCCTTACAGCTTTGAAAACAGCCGCACCCTCTACCGCGCCATTTTGTGGGCTGCCCACGCCGAGGGCGAGCTGCACACCTGGTTTAGCAGCAATTTCAACGTAGAAGTACACGCCTACGTGAAAAACGGCAAGTATTGCGTTGTAAACAACACCTACCAGCCACAGGATACCACCGTGTATACCACCGGCGGCCAGCATTTTGAATTGCATTTGGATGCAAACGAAATCAAATGGTACACAATTTAAGCTCTGCGCAGCAGCTTAGGAGGAAATACAAATGGGAGCAATAAAACCAATCCTTGTGGTGATGGCAGCCGGCATGGGCAGCCGGTACGGCGGCCTGAAGCAGATTGACCCGGTGGGCCGGCATGGCGAAGTGATTATTGATTATTCTCTTTTTGATGCCCGGCGCGCCGGGTTTGAAACGGTCGTCTTCATCATTAAAAAAGAGATTGAAGCCGATTTTAAGGCCGTGATCGGCAGCCGGATGGAGCGACAGATGCAGGTGCGCTACGCCTACCAGCAGCTGGACGACCTGCCCGCGGGCTACACCGCCCCGGCTGGCCGCACCAAGCCCTGGGGCACCAGCCATGCCATTTTGGCCGCGCGGGATGTAATTGATGCCCCCTTTGCGGTGATCAATGCCGACGATTACTACGGCCCCGCCGCCTTTGAAGAAATTTACCGCTACCTGGCCGACCCTGCCGTGCAGCAGGCGCAAAACCCCGCCAGCTACGCGATGGTGGGCTACCTGCTGGAAAATACCGTGACCGAAAACGGCCATGTGGCGCGGGGCGTTTGTGTTGAAAATGCCGACCATACCCTTGCCAGCGTGACCGAGCGCACCCGCATTGAAACCTACCCCGGCGGCATCCATTATACCGAGGACGAAGGCAACACCTGGGTGGATTTGCCCGCCGATAGCGTGGTATCCATGAACCTTTGGGGCTTTACCCCGGGCTTTGTGGGCGAAACACAGCGCCGCTTTGCCGCCTTTTTGGATACCGCCCTGGCCGAAAACCCGCTGAAGGGCGAATATTTCCTGCCAAGCGTTGTCAGCGCGCTGGTGGCCGAGAAAAAGGCGAGCGTAAAGGTGCTGCGCAGCCCCGATAAATGGTACGGCGTAACCTACCAGCAGGATAAACCGGTGGTGGTGGCCGCCATTGCCGCCCTGACGGCGGCTGGCGTTTACCCCGAAACCCTGTGGCCCAACACCCAAAAGGAGGCATACGGCAATGTCTGAACTGCTTGAAAACCAAGAGATACTTTCCGCCTGGGATTGGGGCGGCGTGGTTGCCGGGGTTTTGCCCTACGGTGAGGGGCACATAAACGCCACCAAATGCGTTTATGTGCAAACCAGCCAGGGGGGCAGCCGCCGGTACATCCTGCAAAAAATTAACACCGATACCTTTACCGACCCGGACGGCCTGATGGAAAATATTTGCGGGGTAACCGAATACCTGCGCAAAACCCTGGCCGCACAGGGCCTGGATGCCGACCGTGGCACCATGCAGGTAATTCTTACCACGGCGGGCCGCCCCTATTTCCGCGCTGCCGATGGCGGCTGCTGGCGAGTGTATGCCTTTGTGGAGGATACGATTTGCCTGCAAAAGGTAGAAACCCCCGAGGATTTTTACGAGAGCGCGGTTGCCTTTGGCAATTTCCAGCGCCAGCTGGCGGGCTACCCTGCCGCCACCCTGCATGAAACGATTGCCCGTTTCCACGATACCCCCAACCGCTACGCCATGCTGGAAAAGGCTGTGGCTGCCGATGCCTACGGCCGCGTGGCCGAGGTGGCGAAGGAGCTTGCCTTTGTTACCGCCCGCCAAAGCGATTGCCATTATATGACCGATTTGTTGGCCGCCGGCAAGCTGCCCCTGCGGGTTACCCACAACGACACCAAGCTGAACAACATCCTGATGGACAAAACTACCCGCAAGGGCATCTGCGTGATTGACCTGGACACCGTAATGCCCGGGCTTGCCGCCAACGATTTTGGCGATTCCATCCGCTTTGGCGCCAACCATTCCGCCGAGGATGAGCCGGATTTGAGCAAGGTGAATTTCAGCCTGCCGCTGTTTGAAACCTACGCCAAGGGCTTTATGCAGGCCGTGGGCGATGCCTTCACCCCGCTTGAGAAGGAAACCCTGCCCTGGGGTGCCAAGCTGATGACCTTGGAATGCGGCATCCGCTTTTTGACCGATTATCTGGAGGGCGACCATTATTTCCACACCACCCGCCCCGGCCAAAACCTGGACCGTGCCCGCACCCAGTTCAAGCTGGTGGCCGATATGGAAGCCGCCTGGCCCGAGATGGCGCAGATTATCAAGAAATACAGCTAACCGCAAATTGAGCGCAATCGCCCTACCGGCCAAAAAACCGGTAGGGCGATATTTTTATAGGGTTTTATATGTTTTTGCCACCCCCCGGGCGCGATGCGGTGTCCGGTTGGGCGCGCTATGGCCCCCGGTTCCGGTCGCGCTACGGTGCCGGGGGGTGGGCTCGATATAATCCTGGGTTCGGCCACGATGTATCGTGGCCCTACGGTGGCCCCACCCAAAGACAGGGGCAAATATTTTTCCTTTTGTTTCCCCAGAACCGCCCCCCTTGCCATGGCCTCCGTAGGGGCGCCATACATGGCGCCCGCCCTCCGGTGCAACGCGGTTCCGGGTTGGCCACGACATAGCCCCCGGTTCCGGCCATGCTACGGTTCGCTCTGTATCGGTCACGCTGCGGTTCCCCGGGGTTCGGCCACGATGTATCGTGGCCCTACGGTGGCCCCCCAAAGGCAAGGGCAAATATTTTTCCTCTTGTTTTCCCAGAACCGCCCCCTTGCCAAGGCCTCCGTAGGGGCGCCATACATGGCGCCCGCCCTCTGGTGCAACGCGGTTCCGGGTTGGCCACGACATGACCCGGGTTCGGCCACGATGTATCGTGGCCCTACAGTGGCCCCCAAAGGCAAGGGCAATTATTTTTCCTCTTGTTTTCCCAGAACCGCCCCCCTTG
>JAQUSS010000166.1 GCA_028710135.1 Gemmiger sp.
CCAAAATTAGCAGCACAATGCCAAACGCCGCCAACACATACCGGCGTATCAAGGTGGAAAGTAGCTTCATTTTGCCCCCTCCCCGCTTGCCGCCAGCCGGTAGCCCAGCCCCCGCACCGTTAAAAGGTAGCGCGGCTTGGAGGGTTCCGGCTCCACCTTCTCGCGCAGGTGGCGGATATGCACATTCAAGGTGTTTTCGTAGCCGGAATAACCATCCCCCCACACGGCCTCGCACAAAGCATCAAAGGTGACGATGCGGCCCCTATTTTCGGCCAGCTTGTGTAATAGGGTACGCTCGGTGGCGGTTAGGGGGGTTACGCCGCCCGGGCCGGTTACGGTGGCTGCGGCCAAATCCACCTTGCAGGGCCCCAGGTTTAGGGTGGCGGTTTCGGTTTGTTGCAGCTTGCCCCGGTAGGCACGGCGCAAAATAAGCTGGATGCGCAGTAGCAATTCTTGGGTTAAAAAGGGCTTTGTCAGGTAATCGTCCGCACCAAGGCCCAGGCCAAACAAACGGTCGCTATCCTCGTCCCGCGCCGATAAAAACAGCGCCGGGATATCGGCCTTGGCGTGCAGCTCCCGAAAGAGGGAGAAGCCATCCCCATCCGGCAGGTTGACATCCAGCACCATAAAATCCGGCGTGGCGGCGGCAAAGGCCGCCCGCGCCTCGGCACAGGTGGCCGCGGTGGTAAGGTTGCGGTAGCCCGCCCCGGCCAAATTTTCGCGCAGCAGCGCAAGCAGGGCCGGGTTATCGTCCACCAGCAGGATGGCTGCCTCCTGAATCTGCCACATCGTTGCATCCCCCTTTGTTTCTTTTACCCTTATAGTATAGCGTCCCCGCGCGGCAAGGGCTACCCCTGCCGCCAAAATTAAGGCAATCTTAAGCGGGGCTTCAAGGGGAGATAAGCGGGGTGTTTTACAATGAAAACGTGGAAGAAACCATGAAACAGGCGTGGAACAAGCGTGAACCACCACAAAAACATCACCAAAACAATGGAGGATAACAATGGAAGCAATTGTAACAACAAAGGGGCTATGCAAGGCCTACGGCACCCATTTTGCGGTGGACGGGCTGGATATGCTGGTGCCACAGGGCTGCGTGTACGGTTTTATCGGCCCAAACGGGGCGGGCAAAAGCACCACCATGAAGCTGCTGCTGGGCTTAGCTACCCCCAGCGCGGGCAGCATTACCCTGATGGGCACCCCGCTTGACCGCAAGGGGCGGCTGGGGCTGCTGCGGCAAACCGGCTCTTTGATTGAATCGCCCGCCTGCTACGCCCACCTGAGCGCACAGGCAAATTTGGAGATTGTGGCGGGGCTAAAAGATGTGCCCCGCACCGATATCAGCCGTGTGCTGGAAATTGTGCACCTGGAAAAGGATCGCAACCGCAAGGTAGGGCAATTTTCGCTGGGGATGAAGCAGCGCCTTGGCATTGCCCAAGCACTGTTGGGCAACCCCCGGCTGCTGATTTTGGATGAGCCGACCAACGGGCTGGACCCTGCCGGAATCCAGGAAATGCGGGCGCTGATTGCCGCCATGCCCCGCCTTTGTGGGGCAACCGTGCTGGTATCCAGCCACCTTTTGGGCGAGATGGAGCAGATGGTGGAGCAGGTGGGCATCATCAACCATGGGCGGCTGCTGTTCCAAGGGCCGCTGACCCAACTGCAACAGCACAGCCGCGGCAATATCTCGCTGCGTGTGCTGGATGCCGCCAAGGCGGAGGCCGTGTTGCAGGCAAGCGGCATTACCCCCACCCACGAAAAGGGCGAGCTGATTTTGCCGCCCCTGCGGGACGAATACCTGGCCGAGCTTGCCCGCACACTGGCCGATAAAGGGGCGGGGCTGGTAGGGCTGCGCATCCAGACAAAATCCCTAGAGGATATTTTTTTGGGCCTTACGGCGGCACAAAGCGCCCCCGCCGCGCCCGAAGGGAAGGCGGTGTAAGTATGCACGGAATCGGTACGGCCCTGTGGGCAGAGCTAAAAAAGGCCCACCACCGCCACGACCTGTGGGTGATTTTGGCCAGTGCGGGGGTCATCATCGGTTGGGTGATGGCAGTGGAATGCCGCCACCCCACCCCCGAGGACCTGGCAAGCTTTTATGCAGGCTTATTTTACACCTACCCCTTAGTCAATTCCATCATTTTGCCGGTGGCCATGGCAGTGCTGGCAAGCAGGCTGTGGGATGTAGAGAATAAATGTGATGCCTGCAAGCTGCTGTTTACCCTGCAATCCCCCACCGCCCTTTACACCAGCAAGCTGGTGCTGGGCGGGTTGGAGGTTGCCGCCATTGCGGGGCTGGAAACACTCTCGGTGCCGGTGCTGGGGCTTTTGTGCCATGCCACCCAACCCTTGGATGGCACCCAGCTTGCCTGGCTGTTTTTTTCGGCCTTTGGCGTTAGTTTGATGCTTTTCTTTTTAGAATTTGCCCTGAGCATTGGGTTTGCCAACCAGGTGCCCGCGCTGGCGATAGGGCTGGGCGGGGCCTTCATCGGGCTATTCTCGGCATTTTTCCCTGCCGGGCTTAGTGTTTGGCTGCCATGGTCTTACTACAACCAGCTGATGACGGTGGGGATGGATTGGAACCCCACCACGCGGGAAATACACTATTACACCAACCCCTACCCCGTTTGGCCTTGGCTGGTGCTGTTGGTTGCCTGCCTGGCGCTGGGCTTTGTGGGGCGCCGGCTTGTGGAAAGGAAGGAGGCATAACCATGATAAAACGTTGCTTGGTTGCAGAAAACCAAAAGCTGCACGGTGCCGCCGTTTGGTTGGCTTTTTTGATTGTACCCATCTTCCCGGCGGTGATGGGCACCTTCAACTACCAGCAAAACATTGCGCTGCTACAATCGGCCTGGTATAGCTTGTGGACGCAGCACACCCTGTTTTACGCCACGTTTTTCTTTGCGCCGCTGGTGGGGGTATATGCCGCCTACCTGTGGCGGCTGGAGCATTTTGGCCATAACTGGAACCTGATTATGGCGGTGCCCATCCACCCGATTGACCTGTTTTTGGCCAAGTTTTTGGTGGTGTTTAAGGTAACTTTGCTAACCCAAGGGTGGGTATTTTTACTGTTTTTTGCGGCGGGCAAGCTGGTGGGCCTGCCGGGGCTGCCCCCCGCCGAAATTGTGGTTTGGCTGCTGCGGGGCACGGTGGGCAGTGTGCCGGTGATTGCCTTGCAGCTGCTACTCTCGATGCGCATTCGCAGCTTTGCGGTGCCGGTGCTGGTTGCCTTGGGCGGTTCGGTGGGCGGGCTGCTGATGAACAGCGCCGGGTACGGCCTTTACTGCCCCTATTCCCTGCCTCTGCTGGGGATGAACGCAAACGCCAACTCCGATAAGCTGACGGGCGAAACCTTTGCCTTTTTGGCATCGGTGGCCGCCTTTACCCTGCTATTTTTTGCCCTGGCACAGTTTTTTTTAACAAAACGGGATGTAAACGCCGAATAACCGCTTGATAAGCAGCGCCCCGGCATCGATTGTTACCGATGCCGGGGCGCTGCTACATGGCGGGGTATTCGATTTTTTGCGGGGTGGCCCCGCCTTTGGTTTTTTATTGGTTATTTCTTGGTTTTTTAAGCGTTCGCCTGCCAAATTTCAAAAGCCAAAAGCAGGCCAAGAAAGGCGATAAAAAGCCGGTGAAACGCTAAAAACACAGGTGCAAGAAAGCTTTACAGCATCACCGCGCCCTGGCTGGCGCTTGAAACCATGCGGGCATAGCGGCTTAACCAGCCGGTTTTGATGTTGGGCTCCCGCGGGGTGTAGGCGGCACGGCGGGCGGCAAGCTCTTCCTCGCTGACTTGTAGGGTGATGCTAGCCGCCGGGATATCAATGGCGATGGTATCGCCCTCCTGCACCAGCCCAATCACACCGCCTGCGGCGGCCTCGGGGCTGACATGGCCGATGGCCGCCCCGCGCGATGCGCCCGAGAACCGCCCATCGGTGATCAGAGCCACGGTGGTATCGAGCTTCATGCCGGCTAGGGCCGAGGTGGGGTTTAGCATCTCCCGCATACCGGGGCCGCCACGGGGGCCTTCGTAGCGGATAACCACCACATCGCCCGGGTGGATATCCCCGGCGTAGATAGCGGCAATGGCCTCCTCCTCACTCTCAAAAACGCGGGCCGAGCCGCTGTGGCACTGCATTTCGGGCGCAACGGCGCTCCGCTTGACAACACAGCCCTCGGGGGCGATATTGCCCCACAAAATTTGCAGCCCGCCGGTGGGGGTAAAGGGGGTTTCAATCGGGCGGATGGCATCGTGGTTGCGGTTTACGGCCCCGGCAATATTCTCGCCCAGGGTCTTGCCTGTTACGGTAAGCACGCCCAAATCCAACAAATCTTTTTTGGCAAGCTCGGCCTGCACCGCTGGGATGCCCCCTGCCGCGTACAAATCCGGCATATGGGTCGGCCCCGCCGGGGCCAGGTGGCAAAGGTTGGGCGTTTTGGCCGAAATTTCCTTGAAGAGCGTAAGGTCCAGCGGCACCTCGGCCTCGTGGGCAATGGCCAGCAGGTGCAGCACCGTGTCGGG
>JAQUSS010000167.1 GCA_028710135.1 Gemmiger sp.
ACCGCCTGCCCGAAAACCTGCAAAAACATTACACGGTGGGGGAGGTAGCCGCATTTTCGCGCTGGTACTTGGACGATTACCCGGTGCTTTGCTACCGCAACCGCTATGGGCTGCTGGTATTGGCCTCCGCGCGGGGCAGCATCTGGAAAGCCAGCAGTATGTATATGGAAATGCCGATTATGCAGGCCATCCTGGCAAGCCTTGGCCCGGCGACACTGGCCAATTTGGCGCTAATTTTGCTGCTGTGTATGCTGCTGGGCTGGCAGCTTTGGCGCACCCTGCGCGCGGCGGCCCATGGCATTGATGCGCTGGCCGAGGGTGATGCCGTGCGCTTGCCCGAAAAGGGGGTGGCGGGCGCACTTGCCCACCAGCTAAATGCCGCCAGCCAGCGCCTACAGCGCCAAAACCGCCTGATAGCCCGGCGGGATAACGCCCGCACAAGCTGGGTGGCGGGGGTATCCCACGATATACGCACCCCGCTGGCCGTGATTGTGGGCTATGCCGAGCAGCTTGAAGCCGACCAGGCATTAAGCGCCGTGCAGCGGCAAAAAGCGGCCACTATCGGCACCCAGGCCCTAAAAATAAAGGCCCTGATTGCCGATTTAAACCTGACCAGCAAGCTGCAATATAACGCCCAGCCCCTGCGCCGCGCCCGCTGCACGGCCGGCCCCCTTTTGCGGGAGGCGGTTACGGCATTTTGCAACAGCAACGCGGGGGCCAGCACCGCGGAGCTGGAAATGACCTCCGATGCCGAAACCGCCGCCCTGCTGGTGGATAAAGCTCTGTTCGCCCGCGCGCTGGATAATTTGCTGGGCAACAGCGCCCGCCACAACCCCGGCGGCTGCCATATTGTGGTTTCGGCCGCGCTGCGGCCCACGGCGGCGGGCCAGCGGCTTGAAATTATGGTGACGGATGATGGCGTGGGCTACCCGCCCGCCGTGCTGGCCCGCCTATCCAACCGGCCCGAACCGGCCAGCGAACCGATGCGTGAACCGGCGAGCGAACAGGCCAGCGAACAGGCCGGTGAACCGGCCAACGAAAACGAAGGCGTGGGCGCCGGGGCCGCCCCCCACATATTGGGCCTACATTTGGTAGAGCAAATTTTTGCGGCCCATGGCGGGCAAAGCATTTTTGCCCAAAACACCCCCACCGGCGCAAAAGCCATTTTGTGGCTGCCACTTGCCTAAGCGCCCTTAAAAGCGGGCTGCAACCGGGCCAAAACCGGGATGCCGGGCAAGATTCTGAATTTTTTGTGAATTTGCCATGCAGTACTTGCACTCTATGCCGTAAAGTGCTAAACTGTTTCTAGCACTTAAAGCACGAGAGTGCTAAATGATATTTTGAAAACGAAAGAGGTAACTGCATCATGGCAATACGTCAATTTAAAGCTGAGAGCAAAAAGCTGATGGATTTGATGATCAACTCCATCTACACCAACCGGGAAATTTTTTTGCGGGAGCTAATCTCCAACGCTTCGGATGCCTGTGACAAGCTCTACTTCAAAAGCCTGACGGATGCCTCCCTGGCTGTCAAGAAGGAGGACCTTGCCATCCACATTGCGCCGGATAAAGAAAGCCGCACCCTGGTTGTAAGCGATAACGGCATCGGCATGACCAAGGAGGAGCTGGAAAAGAACCTTGGCACCATCGCCAAATCCGGCAGCATGGATTTCAAGGCTGAAAACCAGAGCGAGAACATTGATATCATCGGCCAGTTCGGCGTTGGCTTCTACTCTGCCTTTATGGTGGCCGAAAAGGTAACCGTTATCTCGAAGGCGCAGGGCAGCGAGGAAGCCTGGCAGTGGGAATCCAAGGGGGTGGAGGGCTACACCCTAACCGCCACCGAGAAGGAAACCACCGGCACCGAAATTATTATGGTGCTGAAGGCCGATACCGAAAATGAAAACTACAGCGAATATCTGGACGATTACACCCTTGCCAACCTGGTTAAAAAGTATAGCGATTATATCCGCTACCCCATCACCATGTACCGCGAAAAGAGCCGCCAGAAGCCCAAACCCGAGGATGCCCCCGAGGATTATAAGCCCGAGTACGAAAGCTACACCGAGCTTGAAACCCTGAACAGCATGGTGCCCCTTTGGAAGCGGGATAAAAAGGATATTACCCCCGAGGATTACAACGAATTTTATAAGGCGAAATTCAACGATTATACCGACCCCTTGCGGGTCATCACCTCCAAAACGGAGGGTACCGCCACCTACACCGCCATGCTGTTTGTGCCCGGGCGCACCCCCTACGATTTCTACACCAAGGAATACGAAAAGGGCCTGGCCCTCTACGCTTCCGGCGTGATGATTATGGAAAAATGCGCCGACCTGCTGCCTGATTATTTCAGCTTTATCAAGGGCGTAGTGGATAGCGAGGATTTGAGCCTGAACATCAGCCGCGAAACCTTGCAAAAGGATAGCCAGCTAAAGCTGATTCGCAATTCGCTCGAAAAGAAGATTAAGAACGAGCTGCACGCCATGCAGGCCAACGAGCGCGAAAAGTACGAGAGCTTCTGGAAGGAATTTGGCCGCCAGATTAAATTTGGCATCTATGGCGATTACGGTATGCACAAGGACCTACTGGCAGACCTGCTGATGTTCTACTCGGCCAAGGAGAAAAAGCTGGTAACCCTGGATGAATACCTTGAGAAGATGCCCGAGGGCCAAAAAGCCATCTATTTTGCCGCGGGCGATGATGCCGAGCGGCTGGCCAAGCTGCCCAATGCCCAACTGGTGTTGAGCAAAGAGTACGACCTACTGCTTTGCACCGAGGATGTGGATGAATTCTGCCTGCAAATTTTGCAGAACTACAAGGAAAAAGAATTTAAAAACATCAACTCGGGCGATTTGGGCCTTGAAACCGAGGAGGAAAAGAAGGCCGCCGAAACCGCCACCGAGGAAAATAAAGACCTGTTTGAGCAACTGCAAAAGGCCCTGAATGGCCAGGTAAAGCTGATTAAGGTGAACCCCACCTTGAAAGACCACCCGGTTAGCCTTTCCAGCGAGGGTGGGCTTTCGATGGAGATGGAAAAGGTGCTGCGCAAGATGCCCAACAACGCCGAGGGGATGGAGAGCACCAAGGTGCTGGAGCTGAACCCCAACCACCCGGTGTTTGAAGCCCTGAAAGCCGCCAAGGCGGCGGGCGATGACGATAAAATTGCCAAGTACGCCCAGCTACTTTACAACCAGGCCCTGCTGATTGAGGGCCTGCCGATTGCCGACCCTGTGGCCTACGCCCAGATGGTTTGTACCCTCATGCAGTAATGCAGTAATGCGGTAATTTGCAACCAATTTTTGCCCCCGCCGGTTTGCCCGGCGGGGGCATTTTGGCGGCACGGCATATTTACAAACCCTGCAAGAAGTGCTACCATAAAACACGGTACCAGCCCCCTTGCGGGGCAAAAAAATAAAGGATGTGTAACAATGGCAAACCACAGCGAACTGGCCGAGGGCTATTTCCATCAGGGCTACAATTGTAGCCAAAGCGTGGCAATGGCCTTTGCCGAGGAAATGGGCCTGGCCCCCGCAACCGCCTGCCGCATGGTGGCGGGCTTTGGCGGCGGTTTTGGCCGTATGCGGGAGGTATGCGGCGCATTTTCCGGCCTGGTATTTGTGCTGGGCACCCTTTACGGCAGCAGCGACCCTGCCAAAAAAACCGAGCTGTACACCGCCGTGCAGGCGTTGGCCGCAGCCTACAAGGCTGAAAATGGCCGGGGCAGCATCGTTTGCCGGGAGCTGCTGGGCCTGGATGCGCCCGAGGGTAGCCCTGTAGCCAGCCCCCGCACCGATAGCTATTATAAAAAGCGCCCCTGTAGTGAGCTGGTGGGCATTGCCGCCAAAATTTTGGAGGAATATATCGCGGGCAACCCGCTGCCCCATGCTTGATGCCACACAACAAACACCCCAACGCATGGCACCCGGCGCACCCGGCAAAACGGGCCGCCCAGTTCCGGCTTTTCGCCTGCCAAGGCCCTGCTTTGGGGGCTAAACCCTATACGCACGATACGCCAGAAGGAGAAAACAATGGAAATTTATCAGCACACCCTGCCCGGTGGCGCAACCCTAACGGGCTACCTGCGGGATGAAACCGCCGAGATGCCCGCCTACAACACCCGCCCGGCTGTGGTTGTTTGCCCGGGTGGCGGCTACGCTTTTTGTAGCCGCCGCGAGGCAGACCCCGTGGCCCTGCAATTTTTTGCGGCGGGCTACCAGGTGTTCACCCTGCTGTATTCCGTTGGTGCGCGCGCGGCGGATTTTAACCCCATGATTGACCTTTCGCGCAGCATTTTGCACCTGCGCCATCATGCCGAAAAACTGCGCCTTTGCCCCAACAAAATTGCGGTTTGCGGGTTTTCGGCGGGTGGGCATTTGGCGGCCAGCAGCGCCTTGCTGTGGGATGTGCCCCAAATTCAGCAGGCAGCCCCGGCCCCCCACGGCGAAAACCGCCCCAACGCGGTGGTGCTGGGCTACCCGGTTATCACCGCAGGCCCCTAT
>JAQUSS010000168.1 GCA_028710135.1 Gemmiger sp.
TAGGCGCTGCAGGTGGGGGTAAAGCGGCAGTTGTGCCCCAGCGCGGGGCTGATATAGCGCTGGTACAGCCGTATCAGCCACACCATCCCCCGCCGTATCATACGCTTTGGGGGCGCTGGCCCTTTTGGGGGGCTATTCCCTGCCCCTTTTGGGGGGCTTGGGGGGGCGCCGGGGGGGCGGGGGCGGGCGCAGCTTTATCCGGCAGGCCCGCCTGGCGGAACAGCTTGCCCAGCGTTTTGGAAAGGTGGGTGCTTTTCAGCCGGGGGGTTTGGCCGCGCGCTACCAGAATTATATCATATCCGCCTATATTTTGCGACAGATGCTCGCAAAGTGCTGCCCGCATAATGCGGCGGGCGCGGTTGCGCTGCACGGCATGGCCCACCTTTTTGGTGGCGGTAAGGCCAACCCGGGTGTAGCCCAGCCGGTTTTTTGCCACATACAACACAATTTGGGGGTGCACATAGCTTTTGCCGCGCGTGTATACGCGGGAAAATTCTTTGTTTTTGCAAAGGGGGCGGTAACGCATGGGGGTACCTCTTAATTTATTTTTGGTTATTCTTTTTTGGCTATTTTGGGGTTGCTTTTTAAGCAGCCCGGGGTGCTGCGCCGTTTTGGTTTTTTTTGGGGTTTAAAGTGCTTTTGGTTTTTGGTGGTTTGGCGGTTTTATGCCACCCGGCCCGCCGTATGCCTGCCGGGGCCTTTGCAACCTGCAAAAAACCAAAACGCCAGCTTAAAGGCTCAAAGCCCCAAAGCCGAAAAGCCACGCCCCAAAGCTGCACCTTGTAAAAAAGGCCACTGAAAAAATCAGCAGCCTTGTTTTACAGTATGGTTTTGTGGTTTGCTCAAACGTTCAAGCACTTGCGGCCCTTTGCACGGCGGGCGCTGATGACCTTGCGGCCACTCTTGGTGGACATCCGCTTCATAAAGCCATGAACGTTGCTGCGGGTACGCTTTTTCGGCTGAAAAGTCTGTTTCATATTCATTATCCTCCTGTCCCTAAATGGGCGTTTTTTTACGCGTGGGCATTGCCCAACTAAAGGGGCAGCCTTGCAGACTATGATTATAGCCTATAAAACGTTGGTTTGTCAATATTTTTTTTGCTTTTCACGCCCCCTTCTTTCCACTTTTTTTGCGTTATTTTCTATATTTGGGGTATTTTTGCTTTTTTTTGCATTATAGGGCCAGGTTTGGTGCCTATAGTATATACTTGTATACTACTTATTTATATTGTATGGTTTTCTTGTTTTCAGGGTAAGATTGTGGTATACTAGAAGAACTATTGACACATTAAAAATTCCATAGAAGTGGGGAGTATCATGGATTCTATCAACGACGTATTGGATGCGGCCAAGCTCTATTGCCGCGACCATACTGCGGACGCTACTTATGAATATTACATCACCGGGCTGGAGCCTGTAAGCTTTGAAAATTCCAACTGTATTACCCTGGCGGTGCGCAACGATTTTATCTGTAAAATTGTCAGCGACCGCTATACCACCCTTTTGAAGGAAGCCTTCAAATCGGTTTTGGGGTTTGAGGTGGAGGTTATTTTTACCGTACCCAAGGCCGAAAAGAAGGAGGAAGCCCCCAAGCCTGTGCAGGAGGCAAGTTTACCCTCAGGCCGGTACGATTTTACCTTTGAAAATTTCATCAAGGGCCCCTCCAACCAGTTTGCCTACGCTGCCGCCCAGGCGGTGGCGGCCAACCCCTCGGGCGCTTACAACCCGCTGTTTATCTACGGGCCGTCCGGGCTGGGCAAAACCCACCTGCTCAACGCCATTGAGATTGAGATCAAAAAAAACCACCCCGATTATAACATCGTCTATGTGGATTGCGAGCTGTTTACCAACGAAACCATCACGGCCATCAAAACGGCCACCACCGAAAACTTCCGCCAAAAATACCGCCTGGCCGATGTGCTGCTGATTGATGATATCCAGTTTTTGGCCGGGAAAGAAAGCACCCAGGAGGAATTTTTCCACACCTTCAACACCCTGCACAACGCCGGTAAGCAGATTGTGCTTGCGTGCGACCGCCCCGCCAAGGAGATTAAAAGCCTGGAGGAACGGCTGCGCACCCGGTTTGAGTGGGGCTTAACGGCCGATATTCAGCCGCCCGATTTTGAAACCCGGGTGGCGATTGTACGCCGCAAGGCCGAGCTGCTCAACCTTGATTTGCCCAACGATGTGGCCGAATATATTGCCAACCATCTCAAACAGAACATCCGCCAGCTGGAGGGTGCTGTGAAAAAGATGAACGCCTACTATATGCTGGAGGGTATCTCGCCCTGCGTGGGGGTGGCCATTACCGCCATCAAGGATACCCTCAACGATACCCAGCCCGTGCCCATCACGATTGAAAAGATTATCAACGAGGTGGCGCGCACCTACAACGTTCTCCCCTCCGACATTCGGGGGAAAAAGCGAAGCTCAAGCGTGAGCAGCGCCCGCCAGATGACCATGTATATCATCCGGGAAATTACCGGCATGAGCATGGAGGCCATCGGCGCGGAGTTCCAGCGCGACCATTCCACCGTGGTGTACAGCTTAAAAACCATGGATGAAGCCATCCAGCGCGACCGCCACATCAAAGAAACGGTGGATGATATCGTCAAGAACGTGCGGACGTAAGGGGCTGCTGCCGGGGTGCCCGGCGCAGAGCTTCCTTCGCTTGGCCCTTTGGCCGCCTGTTTTTTGCTTTTTTTGATTCTTTTGCTTTTTTAAATTTTTGAAAATTGGCCGGGCCTCTTTTCACCGGGTTTTGTTAAAAAACAAGCCTTGCAAGGCCCAATAACCGCCAGCAAAGCCCTAAAAAAGGCCCAGAAAAGCCCGTACTTCCCCCCCTTTCGGCAGGGGCTGGCAGATTATCAACATTTTCAACCGTTTTTTCAACATTCAACACAAGTTTTCAACCGGGCGCGTTGATAAAAAAGTTTTTACACCCTTTCAACATTTTATTCACAATTTGTCCCATACCGCGCAAGCCCCCGTTTTCCCTGCCCCTACTACCCTTTGCAGAGTTTTTAACCGTTTCCACACCCCCTACTACTACTACTGTCTACGTATATTGTTTTATCTCTATTTTTTAAAAAATCAGCTTCCACAAAACATCCGGCTACAGCCGTTGGCTACAAAAATAAAAAAGGTGCTTCTATGAAATTTGAATGCGAAAAGAGTTTGCTTGCCTCCGCTATTGATGGGGTATCCCGTGCGATCACCAACCGGGCAGCTATCCCTGTGCTGGAGGGTATCCTTTTGAAGGCGGAGGGCTTTAGCCTAACCCTTACCGGCTACGATATGGAGATGGCCATTACCACCAGCATTGAATCGAACGTGCTGGTACCGGGTGAAATGGTGCTGGATGCCAAGCTGTTTGGCAGCATGGTAAGCCGGATGCCCGGCGGCACCGTGAAGGTGGAGCTGGATAACAACGGCACGGCCACCGTAAAGGGCGGCGTGGCAGAGTTTGAGATACCGGCCATGATGGCGGGCGAATACCCCACCCTGCCCATACCCGGGGCTGAAAATACCATGACCGTAAAATGCGGGATGCTGCGCGAGATGATTGAAAAAACCATCTACGCCGTATCGCAGGAGGATAAAAAGCCCGCCCACACCGGGGAGCTGTTTGTGATAGAGCCCAACAGCCTAACGATTGTGGCGCTGGATGGGTACCGGCTGGCCATCATCCACCGGGATGTTATCTGCACCCGCGATATCCGCATTATCATCCCGGCAAAAACGCTGCAAGAGCTGCTAAAAATTATGAATGACAACGAGGCGGACATTAAAATTGATGCCAACCGCCGCTATGTGGTGTTTACCACCTGCGGGTACACCATCATGAGCCGGCTGATTGAGGGCGATTTCCTCAATTACCAAAGCGTTATCCCCGATGGCTGCCGCACCAGCGTGGTGGTGGATTGCCGCCCCTTTATCGATACCGTGGAGCGGGCCTCCCTGATTATTACCGAGCGCTTAAAAAACCCGCTGCGGGTCAGCTTTACCGATGGCAAGGTGACCGTGCGTTGCCAAACCACCCTGGGCAAGGTAATTGATGAGTTTAATGCCGAAAAGCAGGAGGGCGATAACGTAGAGATTGGCTTTAACAACCGCTATATGCTGGAAGCGCTGCGCAACTCCAAGGCGGAGCGGATGCGGATGGAAATTAACGGCCCCCTTAGCCCTGTAAAGCTGTTGCCGGAAACCGGCGAGGACTTTATCTACCTGGTATTGCCCGTGCGCTTTAAGAATGAGTGAGAATGAGTGAGATAAAAACGATGGAAAAAATACAGATACACACCCCCTTTATCAAGCTGGAAGGGCTGCTGAAATTTGCCGGCCTTTGCGAAACCGGGGGCGAAGCCAAGGAGCGGATACAGGCCGGTGAGGTGCTGGTGAACGGCGAACCCTGCACCATGCGGGCAAAAAATGCGTGGCGGGCGATACCATCACCTTGGATGGCCGCCAAGTAACGGT
>JAQUSS010000169.1 GCA_028710135.1 Gemmiger sp.
GCAAAACGGTGGGGCGGCTGACCAAAACGTTGGGCTTAGGCTCGCTCAAGCCACGGGTGGCCGCGTGTACCACCCGCGATTCCCGCAGGCGGTAAGCCACGGCATGGTCTACCCCGGCATCCACCAGTGCAAAGTTATCCCGCACGGTGCGGGCATCCAGCAGCTTGCCCAGCGCATTAAAGCAGAGCAAAAGCGCTGCCGGGCCGGCAAACAGGCAGTGCTGGGTGGGCAGGTACCAGCTGCCCTTTATCAAAAAGGCAACCAGCTGCACCGCCGCGCCCAGGGCGGCCAGGGTGGGCAGGGTATCGGGGGTGGGGCCGCGCCAAATGCCGCGCAGCCCGTTTAGCAGGGTGCGCCAGCAGCCCGCGCAGGCCACCGCCAACAGCACCAGGCAAACCGCCAACAGCGCCGGGGCCGAAACCAGTGGGTCGAGTGGGTCGGGCAGGGGCAGCACGGTGCCCGCCGCCGCGGTGCCCAAATAGAGCAGCACCGCCGCCGATACCCCGGCCAAAATAACGCCAACCGTCCAGGCCAGCACATTTTTTTCAAGCGCACGGCGCACGGCGGGGGCATCCTCCCCCTTTTCGTAGCGAACATGGGCGGCATCGGCCGTTTTTACCGCAAAGGGCAGGGTGGCGGTATCGTCCTCCTCGGTTTCATCGCCGGGGCGGCCGGAAAGCCGAATCCGCCCGCCGGGCTTTTTCGCCCCATCTTGAAGGGGCAGTTCCTCGGTCAGGCGCTGGGCGGCCTCGGCAAAGCGGGTGGCACCCGGCGCATCGGTGTTGATGGAATGGGCGATATCCCGCACAAAATCGGAGGTATCGGTGGGGTTTTGCCCCAGCGTGGCGCCGGTATCGCCGGGGCGGCCCGCATCGGCAGCCCCGCCAAGCGGCTCATCCTGGCCGGTTTCGCCATCGGGGCCATAAAGGCCGTTCTGGCTGCCGCCATCCAGCCCTTGTAGGTGAATCTGCCCGGTGATCGTCCGGGTAATTTCATCCGCCGCCGCGCTGATGGTTTCGGGCGATATCTCACCGGTGGAAATTTCCTGGGCAAGCTGCTCGGGGCGGATGGCATCCATATGCACCGAGAACCCGCTTGAAATATCGGTAGCGGTGGGGGCGGGCGGGGGGAGGGGTGGGGGCTGGGGGGGCGGGGGTACCGGCTGGGGGGGGGCTGTGTTGGGGGTGGCAAGAGCCACCGGCCCGCGCGGGCCCATCACCGGCTCGGCCGCAGGCTCGGCACCGGCGGGCCTACCCGCCTGCCCTGCCGCTGTGGCATCCGCCTGCGGTTGGGGGGCACGGGGGGCTTGGCCGGGGGTAAACTCCACCGTATCGGGCTTTTTCCGCGTTTCGGTGGCCTTTTTCCCGGCTACGGCGGCCCGCAAAAAGGCCAGGGTGTTATCCGTCAGGGTTGCGCCGGGGTCGCTTTTGGCGGCGTGCTCGGCAGGCTGGCGCGGGGTGGTGGGCAGCGGCTCCACAAGGGTGGGCTGCTGGCGGTCCTCGGTATATTTCGAGCGATAATAGGTTGTTTTTTTAGGTTCCGGTGCAGGCTGTGCCGCCGGTTGGCGGGGCGCAGGCTGCGGCGGCGCAAACGCCGAAAAGTCGGGTGCGGCATCCTCCTGCGCAAATTCCGGCTCCGGCTCATATTCCGGCTCAAACGCGGCAGTGGGCGTTTCCTCCCGCGGCTCGGGGATATACAGCGCTTCCTCGGGCTGCTTGCGGCCAAATAGCCCCCGCTTTTTGCGCGGGGCGGGGGCAGGCTCCTGCGCGGGGCCGGCACCCTGGCCGGGTTGCGGTTCCCCCGCCGCCTGTTTTTTGCCCATCGAAATATTGATGGGCACAAATTCCTCGGTAATTTCGCCGGTGGTTTCGCCGCCAAAGCCAAACAGGCCCCGGCGCTTTTTCGGCTGCCGAAGCTTCCCGTTTTCGTCCGGCACCACGGCCACGCTCTTCTCAAAAAAGTGCTTAAACTGCTCTTTCCGTTGGAAAAACGCGGTGGAATCGGCAGGGGCATCCTCCGTCATGGCCTGGCGCAAAAAGCTTTTGATCACCCCGGTTTGGGTGGTATCCCCCGCGCCGGGGGCATCGGGGGCCTGGGCCGGTTGGGCAGCCGGGCGGGCAGGCTGCCGCGTTTCCGGGCGGGCAGGCTGGCGCACAGGGGCTGCCGGGGCCGGTTGGCGGGCCGGGGCCTGCCGTGCCGGGGCCGGTTGGGTGGCGCTGCGATTGGCCGGGGCCGCCTGGCGGCGGGCGGCAGGCGGCGGGGCATTCGGGGCATCCATGCCGGAAAGTGCATCCGCGCCGGAAAGCGCATCAAAGTAAAGCCCGGTATCCGGGGCATCGCCCTCCCCCAGGCCACCAAGCGCAATATCGGGCATTTCCCCCTCGGAGATGGGGCCAAACTGGACGGTAGCCGAGCTGGTGCCATCCTCCCCCAGGCCGATGCTGCGCAATATTTCGTCCACCTGCTGGTCGTTCATTCCGGCACGAATGCCTTCGTCGGCCTGCTTGCGGTTCAGTTCTTCAATGATTCGATCCACCGAATCGTTTGTACGTTTGCTTGGCATACTGTGCAAATCTCCCCTTCTGCCTTCTGGTGGAACTGCCGTTTTAGCTGGTTTGGCGGCGGCGCATCACATCATACAGCAAGATCCCTGCGGCAACCGATACGTTAAAGCTATCCACCCCGGTGTTGGTGGCGGCCATCTCCAGGCTGACGGCCCCATCGCACAGCTTGCGCACCAAAGCGCTTACGCCGCTGCCCTCGTTGCCCAAAACCAGGGCCACCGCGCCCGAAAGGTTGGTTTTGGCCAGGGGTGCGCCCCCCATATCGGCGCAGTAAACAAAAACATTTTGGGCTTTCAGCCAGCGTATGGCCTCGGCCATGTTGGGCACGCGGGCAACCGGCAGCCGCGCGGCGGCACCGGCGCTGCTTTTTAGCACGGTGGCGGTAACGCCCACCCCGCCCCGGCGCGGTATCACCACACCATGCGCCCCGCAAAGGAGCGCCGAGCGTAGGATGGCCCCCAGGTTATGGGGGTCCTCCACGCCATCGCACAAAACCAGGAACGGGGCCTCGCCCTTCTCCCGCGCAGCCGCCACAATCTCTGAAAGCTCGGCGTAGGCAATGCGGGAGGCCCAGGCCGCAACGCCCTGATGGTCGGCCCCGGCGCAAAGCTGCTTCAGCTTGGTTACCGGCACCCGTTTGATCACCGCGCCCACCTCCTTGGCAAGGGCGGTGTAATACCCCGCAACCGGGGCGGCCATGGTATCGGCCAGCAGAACGGTATCCACCCCGGTGCCGCTTTTTAGCAGCTCGGTTACCGCGTTTTTGCCGTAAACCAGGGTATCCTGGGCATCGGCCGGCATTTCAAATTGGGTATTTTGGGTGTTGTGGGTAGTTTCCATCGGCTTCTCCTGTTTTGCATTCACTGTATTGTGGGGTGGGGCAAACGCGGTCTTTCCCCCGCCATCTTCTTATAAAAATATATTCAGTGGTAGTATAGCATACTTTCGCAGATATTGCCACACAGAGCGTGCGTATTTCGACGGTTTTTTCGGGATGGGGGTGGGCTTATACAAAGTGTAAAACTTGGGTAAAGGCGCTTTTTCGCTTTCCACCTGTTGAAAACCCTGTTGAAAGTGTTGATAAGTCGCTTAATGGAGATGTTTTCCCCGGATGGTAGGGTGGTTTTCGACCATACTTTCAACAGCCGGTTGAAAACTCTCAACATAACAGGCTGGATAAATTTTACTGTCAAGGTGGCAAAGCGCTGATTTTTCACCCGCCGCCTTTGGTCGCTTTTTGGGAGAATGCCGATGCCCGCCCGCCCTTGCCGGTGGGTGGGGCGGGTGGTATACTAAAGAAAACCGCAAGATGTTTATGCTTTTTGCGGTTACTTTTACAAAAAGCGGGGGATGCTTGTGGCAGATATTTTGGAGCTGGGCAGCGCAAACGGGCTGGCGCTGGGGCCAAGCCTGATGGGCGGGCAGTCCTTCCGCTGGCAGGAAGCGGCACCCGGCGTGTGGCGGGGTGCCGCCGGTGCCTATGCCGCCGAGGTATGGGTGGAGGACGGTTTGCTTTACGCCCGCCCCCTTGGCCCCACCGGGGCGGGTGCCGGGGAATTTTGGCGGCACTATTTTGCCCTCGATATTGATTACCCGGCCCTGCAACAGCGGTTTGGGGGCAGCAAACGGCTGGGGGCCTGTGTGGCGGCCTGCCCGGGCATCCGGGTGCTGCGCCAGCCTTTTTTTGAGGCACTGTGCTGCTTTATCATCAGCCAGAACAATAACATCCCCCGCATTACCGGGATTGTTGCGCGGCTGTGCGCGCTGTGCGGCCAGCTGCTGGTGGCGGGGGCCCCCGGTGCCGCCCCTGCCGCCGGGGCGGGGGCGCTTTACGCCTTCCCCACCCCGCAGGCGCTGGCCGCCCAAACGCCCGAAAGCCTTGCCCCGCTTC
>JAQUSS010000170.1 GCA_028710135.1 Gemmiger sp.
AGCCAGGAGCGGATGGCCGTTGCGGTTGCCGCCGAGGATGCCCAGGCGTTTATCGCCCTTGCCAACGCCGAAAACCTGGAGGCCACCATCGTTGCCACCGTAACCGAGGAAAAGCGGGTACGGGAATATTGGAACGATGTGGCCATTGTAGACCTCTCGCGCGAATTTTTGAACTCGAACGGTGCCGAAAAGCACGCCGATGCCCATATTTTGCCCGGCAAAGCTTGGCATCCCCGCTGGCCCGGCGCCACCTTTGCCGATAAGATGGAGGCCCTTGTTACCGACCTGAACGTGTGCAGCAAAAAGGGCCTGGGCGAACGGTTTGATTCCACCATCGGTGCCGCCACCGTGCTGATGCCCTACGGCGGCAAATACCAGCTTACCCCGGCCATGGCCATGGCCGCCAAGCTGCCTGTGGATGGCGAAACCACCACCTGCTCGGGTATGGCCTGGGGCTTTAACCCCTACCTTTGCGAGGCCGACCCCTTCCGTGGCGCGTTTATGTCGGTGGTGGAAAGCATCACCCGCCTGGTTTGCGCCGGGTTCCACCACGAGGATATGTACCTTACCTTCCAGGAATATTTCCCCCACCTGAATGAGGTGCCCGAGCGCTGGGGCCGCCCCCTGGCCGCCCTGCTGGGCGCGCTGGAAGCCCAAACCGGGCTTGGCATTGCGGCCATCGGCGGCAAGGATAGTATGTCCGGCAGCTTTGAAGGGCTGGATGTCCCCTCCACCTTGGTCAGCTTTGCCACCGCCGTGGGCAAAACGCGGGATGTTATCAGCCCCGAGTTCAAAAAAGCCAACAGCTCGGTGGTCATTCTCAAGCCGCGCTACAAAGATGGCCTGCCCGAGATTGGCAGCCTGATCTCCATCTACAAAACCGTGGAGCAGATGATGGACGAGGGCAAGGTGCTGGCCGCCGCCACCCCCGGCTACGGCGGAATGGCCGAAGCCCTGTTTAAAATGTGCGTGGGCAACCATGTGGGCCTGCGCCTGAGCGACGATGTGGATACCGCCAAGCTGTTTGCACCCTGCTACGGCGCGGTGATTTTGGAGCTGCTGGAGCCTTCGGCTGGCGAATTTTTGGGCTTTACCACCGTGGATTACGAGTTGGTTGCCGGGGGCGAACCCCTGGCCCTTGCCCCCCTGCAAGAAAAATGGGAAGCAAAGCTGGAGCCGGTGTTCCCCTACCGCAAGGCTGGCCCGGAGGTCGCCCCGCTGGACTACAAGGCCAAAAAGCAACTCTCCCCTGCCATCCGCCTTGCCACCCCCCGCGTGGTGATCCCGGTGTTCCCCGGCACCAACTGCGAGTACGATTCGGCCCGCGCCTTCCGCCGTGCCGGGGGCGACCCGCAGGTGTTGGTGCTCAAAAACCTGACCCCCGCCGATGTTGCCGAAAGCTGTGAGGCCCTTGTAAAAGCGCTGGACAACGCCCAGATTTTGATGTTGCCGGGCGGGTTCTCGGGCGGTGACGAGCCGGACGGTAGCGCCAAGTTTATCTCCTCCTTCTTCCGCGCTCCGGCGGTGGCCGATGCCGTCAACCGGCTGCTGGGCGAGCGGGACGGCCTGGCGCTGGGCATCTGCAATGGGTTCCAGGCGCTTATCAAGCTGGGGCTTGTTCCCTACGGCGAGATTCGCCCCATCACCGATGCCGACCCCACCCTGACCTTTAACACCGTGGGCCGCCACCAAAGTATGCTGGTGCGCACCCGCATTGCCTCCACCAAAAGCCCCTGGCTATCGGAGTGCAATTTGAATGACGAACATTTGATTGCCATCAGTCATGGCGAGGGCCGCTTTGTTTGCAACGATGCCCTGCTGAACCAACTGATTGCCAATGGCCAGGTTGCCACCCAATATGTGGATTTAAACTGCCTGCCCAGCATGGACCAGCGCTACAACCCCAACGGCAGCGTGCTTGCCATTGAGGGCATTACCAGCCCGGATGGCCGTGTGCTGGGCAAGATGGGCCACAGCGAGCGCAGCGGCAACGACCTTTACAAAAATGTGGGCGGCGACAAATACCAGCCTTTGTTTGAGGGCGGGGTAAACTACTTTAAACTTTAAACCAAATTGAGGTAAAACTATGCCACATAATCAGTATATTTCGCCCTTTAGCACCCGCTATGCCTCGGACGAGATGCAATACATTTTCTCGGACGATAACAAGTTCCGCACCTGGCGGCGGCTGTGGATTGCACTGGCCAAGGCCGAGCAGAAGCAGGGCCTTGCCATTACCGATGCACAAATTGCCGAGCTGGAAGCCCACAAGGAGGATATCAACTACGCGGATGCCGCCGCGCGGGAAAAACTGGTTCGCCACGATGTGATGAGCCATGTTTACGCCTACGGCCTGCAATGCCCCACCGCCAAGGGCATCATCCACCTGGGGGCAACCAGCTGCTACGTGGGGGATAACACCGATGTCATTATCATGCAGCAGGGGTTGCAGCTTGTGCACAAAAAGCTGGTGGGCGTGCTTGCCAACCTGGCCAATTTTGCCGAGCAATATAAGGCCATGCCCTGCCTGGCCTACACCCATGGCCAGCCCGCCCAGCTTACCACCGTGGGCAAGCGGGCAACGCTGTGGATGAACGAACTGTATATGGATTTGTGCGAGGTAGAACATCAGCTTTCCACCCTGGCGCTGCGGGGGGTAAAGGGTACCACCGGCACCCAGGCCAGCTTTATGGAGCTGTTTGGGGGCGATTCCGCCAAGGTGCGCGCCGTGGAGGCCGATGTATGCGCCCAGATGGGCTTTGATAAGGTGGTGCCGGTTTGCGGGCAAACCTACTCCCGCAAGGTAGATTACAACGTTCTATCGGTATTATCGGGCCTAGGGCAAAGCGCCATGAAGCTGGCAACCGATATCCGGCTGCTGGCAAACTTCAAGGAGATGGAGGAGCCGTTTGAGAAAAACCAGATTGGTTCCTCCGCCATGCCCTACAAGCGCAACCCCATGCGCTGCGAGCGCGTTTGCGCCCTGGCACGCTACCTGATGGTGGATGTGCTGAACCCGGCCATGACCGCCGGTACCCAGTGGTTTGAGCGGACGCTGGATGATTCCGCCAACAAGCGAATCTCCATGGCCGAGGGCTTTTTGGCCGCCGATGCCATCCTAAACATTTTGATGAATGTTTCGGATGGGCTGGTGGTTTACCCCAAGGTGGTGCGCGCCCGCGTGATGGCCGAGCTGCCCTTTATGGCCAGCGAAAACATCATGATGAAGGCCGTGAAAAAGGGTGGCGACCGCCAGGAGCTGCACGAGCGGCTGCGTGAACACGCGGTAGCCGCCGCCGCCGTGGTAAAGCAGGAGGGCAAGCCCAACGATATGATTGCCCGGGTGGAAGCCGACCCTGCCTTTGGCCTTACCCGTGAGGAGATTGAGGCCGAGCTTACCCCCGAAGCCTTCACCGGGCGTTCGCCCGAGCAGGTGGACGAGTTCTTGAACGAGATTATCCGCCCCATGCTGGCCGCCAACCCCGAGGCTTTGGGCCAAAAATCGGAACTGAGCGTATAATTTTCTATCTTTTCTATTTTATCTGCACCCTATGTATGCCAAACGGCGCATCCCCTGTTGCAAGGGATGCGCCGTTTTTGTTATCTGTTTTTATTTTGTTTTATAGCATTTTTTCAGTTTGCCCCGCTCGCTGCCACACGGCAACCGGGGTGGATGGCTAAAAAAATAGCCTTCGGCTATTTTTTTATTGCGTTTGCGTGTCCTCGGTCAGCTCCGCCGGCGGTTCGTCGGTCGGTTCCTCGGCAGGCTCTTCGGCAGGTTCGGGCTGGTTGGGGTCGGCCAGTTGAAAGTAGCCCCGTATCTCGCCATCGCTTTGCTGGTAGGATACATCCAGCGTGCCATGCTCGCTGGCGGCAATGCCGGTGCCATCGGCATCCAGCAGGGCGTTGGAGGCCAGGTGCAGCTTATAATCCAGGCTGTTGGCGGTGCCCAACCGCACCGAAACGCGGCCCTGGTACAAAAAGGAAAGCTCGCTCAAATCCGCCAGGGATATGTAGGAGATATCGCCCAAAAGGCCATAGCTTTCCATGGCGGTGCGCAGGGCTTGCAGGGCGGCGTTGGCATCGTACAGTGCCGATTCCGCCGTGGCCAGCAGGGTGCCGGCTTCGGCCTGCTGCTGGATGGCGGTGTTGCCCGCCGCAAGGGTAACAATGCCCCCCACCGCGGGCTGCCCACCCTCCAGCCCGCATTCCAGCCAAATCAAGCCATCGGGCTGGGTGGGGGTGTATTTTAGCAGCTTTAAATTGTCGCTCAACACTGCCCACTGGCCATCGGGCAGGGGCAGGCAGTACCGCTCGGTGGCCGCCTGCACCTTGATCACCACCGTGCCCGGCAGGTTGGTTTGCACCGCCACGGTATCTAGGTAGGGCAGCTGGGCGGCCAATTCCTTCGATTTTTCTTTGGTGGAAAAACCAAACAGGTT
>JAQUSS010000171.1 GCA_028710135.1 Gemmiger sp.
CAGAAATACGACCGGCGGCAAGCTGGATATGTTTTAGATGGTCGTTCGTTTCGGCAAAGGCGGCAAGCTCATCCGCCTGGCGGGAAAATGCCCGCACAACCCGGGCACCCACATAGTTTTCCCGCGTTAGCAGGGTAACATGGTCAAGGGTGGCCTGGGCATTTTTGTAGATGGGCACGGTCGCGCGCATAATCAGGTATACCACCACCGAGATGGCAAGGGTGGTAAGAACAAACAGCACCGAAATTTTGGGGCTGATGGTAAACGACATCAGCAGTGCCCCCAGCACAATAAAAGGGCAGCGCAGCAGAAGGCGCAGAGTTAAATTTAGCCCGTTTTGCACCTGGTTGATATCGCTGGTAATCCGCGTTACCAGGGTGGGGGTGCCGATACGGTCAAGCTCGGTGTAAGAAAAACTGCTGATATGGCGGAACAAATCGCCCCGCAGGGCGGTGCCAAACCCCAGCGCGGCCTTGGCCGCAAAGTATTGGGCCGTTAAGCTGCAACCAAGGCCCACCGCCGCCAACAGCACCAGCAAGCCGCATTGCAGCCAGATATAGGGGATATCACCGTTTTTGATGCCCACATCAATAATGCGGGCCACCACCACCGGCACAAGCAGCTCAAAGCAAGCCTCCAGCATTTTGAACAGGGGCGAGATGATGGTTTCTTTCAGATACCCTTGGATGTATTTTCGGAACTTTTGCATAACCTGCCAACCTCTATTTCATGTTCTACCGGTTCCCGGCTTGTAAACCGGGTAAAAAAACGAGAATCGGGTATTAGTATACCATTTTTAGGGGGTGTTGTCATGGTGTAGCGGTATTTTTGCGGCGGGCAAAGGGTTTTTGCCCCCTTTCGATGATTATTTGCGGGGCAATGGCCTATACTGCCATTGTAGGGCAGGCCGAGGGGCTGGCCCCGGTATCATTCTAGGGGGGATCATATGCTGCATCATTACAAGGGGCTATCACACGCGGCGGGCGGCACCATTGCCGCTGCGCTAAAAATTGCAGGGCGGCAGGGGTGCCCCCAAGCCGATACCGGCCATCTGCTGCTGGCCATCATCCGGGAAGGCAGAGGCCCGGCTGTTGATTTTTTGCGCCGCAAAAAGGTGACAGAAGCCGCCGTTTGCGCCTGCGCGGCCGAGCGGGCCGTCAGCGCGCACCCCCTGCACCTGCATGATGGCGACCTGGCGCCCGAAACACGCAAAACCATGGAGTTTGCGGTGCTTGGTGCCCATGCGGCCCGGCAAGCCAAGGCCGAGGTGGAGCATCTGCTTTGCGCCATGCTGGAGGATTGCGGCTGCACGGCCAGCGTATGGATGGCAGGGCTGGGGGTGGAGGTTGCCCAGGCTGCGCGGGAATGCCGCCAGCTTTCTGGGCAGCTGGTGCTACCCCTGCAACCCTATATGAGCACCGCCCGCAACGGCAAGCCCAGCGAAAAATATGGCCGCGATTTAACCCGCCTTGCCCAGGAGGGCCAGCTTGACCCCGTGCTTTGCCGGGACGATGAGCTGGACCGGATGATTGAAATTTTGTGCCGCCGCCAAAAAAACAACCCCTGCCTATTGGGGGAGCCGGGGGTGGGTAAAAGTGCCTTGGCGGAGGCACTGGCCCAGCGGATTGCCGGGGGGCGGGTTACCCAAAGCCTGCGCGGCAAGCGGGTCCTGGCGCTGGATATGGCCGCCATGGTGGCCGGAACAAAATACCGGGGCGATTTTGAGGAGCGGTTTAAAAACCTTTTGGAGGAGCTTTACCGCGACCGTAGCACCATCCTATTTATTGATGAGCTGCACGTAATTGCCGGGGCGGGTGCCGCCGAGGGGGCAATTGATGCGGCCAGCATTTTAAAGCCGATGCTGGCCCGGGGCGAAATCCAGCTTATTGGTGCAACCACCCAGGAGGAATACCGAAAATCCATCCAAAAAGACCCAGCGCTGGACCGGCGCTTTGGCAAGGTGACGGTGGAGGAACCCACCCCCGAGAATGCCGAGCGAATTTTGCTTGGCTTGATGCCCCGGTACGAGCGGTACCATGGGGTGGCCATCCCGCCCGAGGCCATCCACGCGGCGGTGGAGTTGAGCGTGCGCTACCTGCCGGGGCGCTATCTGCCCGATAAAGCCATTGACCTGCTGGATGAGGCCGCTGCCGCCGCCCGCATTGCCCAGGACGAAAGCCGTGGGGCGGGGGTAAAATTATCGGCAGAGGATATTGCCCGGGTGGTAAGCAAGGCAAGCGGGGTGCCCGCCGAGCGGGTGGGGGAGGCCGAGCGGGAGCGCCTTGACCAGCTTGAAGCCCGCCTGGGGGAGGAAGTTGTTGGCCAGCACAGTGCGGTGGCGGCGGTGGCGGCCGCCATACGCCGTGGGCGTACCGGCCTGCGGGAGGCGGGGCGGCCCATTGGTGCGCTGCTGTTTTTAGGGCCGACCGGCGTGGGCAAAACCCAGCTTGCCCGCACCTTGGCAAACTGTTGGTTTGGCAGCGAAAAAGCCTTGCTCCGCTTTGATATGAGCGAATATATGGAGCAGCATACCATTGCGCGGTTGCTGGGGGCGCCACCCGGCTATGTGGGGCACGAGGATGGTGGGCAGCTTACCGAGGCTGTGCGCCGCCGCCCCTACAGCGTGGTGCTGTTTGACGAAATTGAGAAGGCACACGCCGACATCCAAAATATTCTGCTGCAAATTTTGGAGGATGGCTGCCTGACCGATGCGCAGGGCCGCCGCGCGGATTTTTCCAACACCATCATTCTGCTTACCTCCAACTTGGGGGCGCGGTGCCTGGCTGGCCAAAGCCAGCCGATGGGCTTTGGGGCAGGCGGGGCCGAAAATGCCCGCCGTGGCAAAAAGGCAATGCAGGAGGCAAAGGCGTATTTCCGCCCTGAGCTGATGGGCCGTTTGGATGAGGTGGTTATGTTCGACCCCCTCGCCCCCGCACAGCTTGCCGATATTGCCGATAAACTACTTGCCGAGTTGGAGCAGCGGGCCGCCGCGCAGGGCTACACCCTGCGCCATACCCCCGCCGTGCCCATCACCCTGGCGGGGGAGGAAACACCCCCCTATGGCGCGCGGGAGCTTCGCCGCAAGGTGAGCCGCGCGGTGGAGCAGGCCCTGGCCGACCGTATTGCCGGGGGCCAGGCAGAACCGGGGGCTAGCTTTACCGTGGATGTCGACCGGGACGGCAAGGTGGTGCTGCGGCTGGATATGGCCGCCTGCGTTTAAAAACAGCCCGAAAGCTTGCGATTCCTCTGTGGAATCAACAAGCTTTCGGGCTGTTTTAATTGTTTTGGCTATTTTGATTTCGGGGGTTACGGTTTTACACGGAACTCCTGCTCGCAATACAGGCAGCGGTAACGGCCACTGGGGGTCAGTTCAAAAATATGGTCGCACCCTTCCTCCACGGCGGTAACGCAGCGGGGGTTGGTGCATTTAATAACATTCACAAGCTCATCGGGCTGGTTGGGCTTCACCTTTTTGGTAACCTGGCCATTTTCAATGTAGGTAAGGGAGATTTGGGGGTCAAGGTAGCCCAGCACATCAAATTGAAGGCTATGGATATCGCCCTCAATTTTGATGATGTCTTTTTTGCCGCATTTTTGGCTGCGCACATTTTGCAGCAGGGCAACGCTGGCGTTGGGCAGCCGCTCCAGCTCCAGCAGGTGGTAGAGCGAAAGCCCGGTACCTGCGGTGATATGGTCAATCACAACACCGTTCAAAATTTCATCAACATTCAGCATGGAAAAGCCACCTCCCCGGTTTTTGGGTCTTTTAGGCCAAGCAGGGTCATCATCAGGGCCATGCGCATATACACCCCGTTTTGCACCTGCTCAAAGTAGGCGGCGCGGGGGTCTTTATCCACATCCAAGGTGATTTCGTTCACACGGGGCAAAGGGTGTAGTACCGCCATATCGGCGGGGGCAAGGCCCAGCTTTTCCGCGGTTAAAATGTAGCTGTTTTTCAGCCGGATATAATCTTCCTCATTGAAAAACCGCTCCCGCTGTACGCGGGTCATATACAGGATATCGAGCGACGGCAGAGATTCCTCCAGGCTTTGCGTTTCCATAAAGGGGATGGATTTTGCCTCCAAAACCTCGTGAATGATATAACCGGGCACCCGCAATTCCTCGGGGGAAATCAGGATGAATTTCATCCCGGGGTAGCAGGCCAGGCTTTTTAAAAGGGAGTGTACGGTGCGGCCAAATTTTAAATCTCCACAAAAGCCGATGGTTAAATGGTCCAGCCGGTTTTTGCGGCGGCGGATGGTCATCAAATCCAGCAGGGTTTGGGTGGGGTGGCTGTGCCCGCCATCCCCCGCGTTGATAACGGGGATGCTGGCATAGCGGGAGGCGCGCAGCGGGGCACCCTCCTTCGGGTGGCGCATGGCCGCAATATCTGCATAGCAGCTGATAACACGGATGGTATCCGCCACGGTTTCGC
>JAQUSS010000034.1 GCA_028710135.1 Gemmiger sp.
GGCACGGGGGGGCAGCCTGTTGGTCAGCGCGGCGGCGGGCAGCGGCAAAACCCGGGTACTGGTGGAGCGCACCGTGCGCATGATTACCACCGATGCCCCGCCCGTGGATGCCGACCGCCTGCTGATTATGACCTTTACCAACGCGGCCGCCGCCAAGCTGCGGGCCGATATTGCCACGGCGCTGGCCAAGGCGGTGCGCACCCCGCCCCCCGGGGCGGACCCGGCCCGCCTGCGCCGCCAGCCGCTGCTGTTACAGCGGGCCAGCATTGGCACGGTGGATGCCTTCTGCCTACATTTTGTGCAACAGCATTTTTCCATGCTGGAGGATATCCCCCCGGATTTTGAGATTGCCGATGAGGCCGCGCAGGAGCGCATCCGCCAGGATACCTTAGCCCAGGTGCTGGAGGAAGCCTACGCCGACCCGGATTTTTGCGCCTTTGCCGATTTGTACGACCGTGGCCGAACCGATGCCACCGCCGCCCAAACGGTGCTGGAACTCTACAATTTTTTGGCCAGCACCGCCGACCCTGACGCAACCCTGGCCGGTTTTACCGCCGCCTGGCAGAGCGATGCCCCCCTGGCGGCCACGGTGTGGGGGCAGTACCTGACGGGCGAGGCCCTGCAAAAGCTGGGCGCTGCCCGCCGCCTGACCGAGGCCGCCCTGGCTGCCGCCGGGCGCGACCCGGCAGCGGCCACCGCCTTCACCGCCGCGTTGCAGGACGATGACGATTGGCTGGCCCTGGTGGCCGACCGCCTGCGCCATGGCCGGTGGGACGATGCCCTGGCCGCGCTGCGGGCCTGGGGCAAGGGCACGCCCGCCGGGCGGATTGCCGGGGGCCGGGGCAGCAACGCCAGCGCCGCCACCGCCGCCGAGCTGCGCAAAAAAGTGCGGGACCAACTGGCCGACCTGCAAAAAAACCTGCTGCTTTGCACCGCTGAAAGCTACGCGGCCGACCGTGCGGCTGCCGCCCCCCTGGTGGCGGCCCTCTGCCGGGTTACGGGGCTGTTCAGCGCCCGGTACTTTGCCGCCAAGCGGGCCGAAAAGCTTTTGGATTATGCCGATTGCGAGCACCTAACCTTGCGGCTACTAGTGGACGCGCAGGGCGCGCGCACCCCCCTTTGCGGCACCGTAAGCGCCCATTTTGCCGCCGTGCTGGTGGATGAATACCAGGATACCAACGCCCTACAGGATGCTATTTACTTTGCCCTGGCTAACCCTGAGGGCTCCAACCTGTTTTTTGTGGGGGACATCAAGCAGAGCATCTACCGTTTCCGCCAGGCCGAGCCGGATATTTTTATTGAAAAACAGCAAAAATGGAACCCCTACCCGCCGCCCGCCCCAGGGCAAAGTGCGGCCATTGCGCTGGATGCCAACTTCCGCAGCGCCCCCGGCGTGGTGGCGGGCATCAATTATATTTTTGAAACCATTTTTTCCGAGCGGTTGGGCGGGGTGGCCTACGGCCCTGGCCAGCGGCTGGTGGCCGGGGCAAAGCCCCTGCCCGGGCAGCCGCCCTACCCCGGCCTTTGTGAGCTGGATGCCGTGCTGGGCGATAAAACCGCCGATGCCGCCGTGGTGGCCGGGCGGATTGCCCAGATGGTGCAGCAGGGCTTTGCCGTGCGGGGCAAAACGGGGCAGCGACCCTGCACCTATGGCGATTTTTGCATCCTGCTGCGTGGCCGGGCCGATTTTGATGTTTACGAGGCCGCGCTGCAAGCGCGTGGCATCCCGGTTTTTGCCGATACCGCGGGGGATTTGCTGGATGCCCCCCATGTGCGCCCCTTTGCGGCGCTGTTGCAGGTGATTGATAACCCCGCCCAGGATGTGGAGCTGGCAGCCGTGCTGTTAAGCCCCCTGTTTTCCGTCACGCCCGACGATTTGATACGGCTGCGCAAGGCCACCCCCAAGGGCAGCCTGTACGGCGCGGTGCTAAACGCCGCGCAGCCGGTATTCCAGGAATTTTGCCGCACCCTGCGCAGCTTCCGCCGGTTGGCCCGCACCCTGCCGGTGGATGCCCTGCTGGAGGAATTGTTTGCCCGCACCGGCTACCTGGCGGCGGTGGGGGCCATGCCCGATGGCCCTGCCTGCCGGGAGGAACTGCGCAGCTTTGCCGCCTGGGCCGCCGGGGCCGGGCGGGCCGGGCTGCCCGGGGTGATACGCGCCATGAACGCCGCCCGCCGCCATGGGGGGCTGCGCCAAAGCGGGGCAGGGCAGGTGCGCCCCGGCTGTGTTTCCATCATGACGGTGCATCGCTCCAAGGGGCTAGAGTTCCCGGTGGTGTTTGTGGCCGATACCGCCCGCCTTTTTAACAACAGCGATGCCATCCGCCCGGTGCAATACCACCGGGGGCTGGGCCTGGGGCTGATGCTGCGCACCGCCGATGGCGCCACCCGCTACAAAACCCCCGCCTACGCGGCGGTGCAGCAGGCCGTTAAGGCCGAAACCAAAAGCGAGGAGATGCGGGTGCTGTATGTGGCGCTTACCCGCGCCCAGGATGCGCTGATTATCACCGTGCCCCTCAAAAACCCCGAGAGCGATTTAAAAACCCCGGCCCTTTACGCCCACGCGGGGGTAACCGGCCCCGCCGCCCTGCAAGGGATGCGCAGCTGGGGCGAGTGGCTGCTGACAGCGGCTCTCTGCCACCCGGCGGGGGCCGCACTGTGGCAGTATGTGGGCTGGCTGCCCTGCCAGGCCACCGCCACCGCCCCCCTGGTGGTGGAAATTATCGAGCCGCCCGCCCCCACCGAGGCCCCGCCCCCGCCCGCCCCCGCCGTGGCAGACCCGGCCTTGCAAGCCGCGCTGCTGGCGGGCTTTGGCTGGCAAAGCCCCGATGCCCCCCTGCGGGATATCCCAGCCAAGGTCAGCGTAACGGCGGTGGTACACGCGGCCCGGCCCACCGTGCTGCAACGCCCGGCCTTTTTGCAAAAGGGCGGGCTTACCGGGGCCGAGCGGGGCACAGCCATCCACGCCTTTTTACAAAATGTACCCTTTGATGCCGCCGGGCCCGCGCCCGAGCTTGCCGACGAGGTGGAGCGCCAAAAGGCCGCGGCCCTTCTCTCCCCAGAGCTGGCCGAAAAGCTGGAGCTTGCCCCCCTGCAAGGCTTTTTTGATGGCCCGGTGTGGCGGCGCATCCGCCTTGCCAAAACCATTTTGCGGGAGGAACCCTTTATCACGGCCCTGCCCGCAGGGGAGGTTTCGCCCGCGGCGGGGGATAGCACGGCCAACGTGCTGGTGCAGGGCATTGCGGATGTGGTGCTGGTGTTTGACGACCATGCCGAAATTTTGGATTATAAAACCGACCGTAACCCCGACCCCGCCTTTTACGCCACAGAGTACGGCGGCCAGCTGCGCCTTTACCGCCGCGCCTTTGCGCTGCGGCTGCCGGTGCCAGTAACCAAGCTTACCATCTACAGCTTTGCGCTGGGGGGCGAGGTGGATATCCCCTTAAACGCCCCGGCCAACCCACGCCAGGGCGAAGAATAAGAAGACGGCTCGCAGAAAACGGCTACTTTTTTAAACGGCCCGCCCCGGCTGCCGCGCGGCGGCAGTGTTAAGAATTTTTTGCAAAATGGTTTTTGAAAAAATTTAAAAATTTTTAAAATTTTAAAATGCAAAGAAAAACTGCGAAAAAAACACCTACAGCCGCCCCCTAACCCTTGACGGGGCGGGGCGGCTGTGCTATGATAATACTACCTCTTTTGCGGGTTTATTTTTTTGTGCCCTTTTTTGGGTACGGCCCGCAAGCGCGAGGGAGGCTTAATAAACCGTTAATTGGAGGTGCCGAAACATGACTGTCAAAATCACCCTAGCCTGCACGGAGTGCAAACAGCGCAACTACAACAAGACCAAGAACAAGAAGAATTCCCCTGATAGGCTCGAGATGAAAAAGTATTGCCGCTTCTGCAAAAAGCATACTGTCCATCGCGAAACCAAGTAAGAAAGGCGGAGCTTAAGATGGCGGATAAGAAAGCGGTCGAAAATACCGCAGTAAAGGCCGATGCCAAAACCGAGAAATCGAAAAAGGATACCGCCAAAAAGGTCCCCTTTTTCACCAAGGCCAAAAACTGGTTCAAAAATATCGCCAAGTATTTCAGAGATACCAAAAGCGAATTGAAAAAGGTTGTATGGCCCAGCAAAAAGCAGACCCGAACGAATACCATCACGGTCATTGTGGTGGTGGTTATCGCCGCTGTCGTCATGATCCTCTTGGATGTGATCTTTGGCGGTGCCATCCATTTGATGGTCGGCTGATTACTTGCGTGGAGGCATAAAGCATGGCTGAACAGGCGTATTGGTATGTAGTGCATACCTATTCCGGCTACGAAAACAAGGTGGCGCAGGATTTAATGACGATGGTGGAAAACCGCCGCTTGCAGGATATGATCTGCGATGTAAAGGTTCCCACCGAAACTGTGCTGGAGGATAAGCTGGATAAAAACGATAATAAAATCGGTGAAAAAGAAGTCCAGCGCAAAATTTACCCCGGCTATGTCTTTGTCAAAATGGTGATGAACGACAATACCTGGTACATCGTGCGCAACACCCGTGGTTGCACCGGCTTTGTCGGCCCGGCCTCCAAGCCGGAGCCGCTGAGCGAGGACGAAGTTGCCAAGATGGGCGTGGATACCATTGCCGAGCCCCAGGTGGATTATGCCGTGGGCGATACCGTGGAGATTACCTCCGGCCCGATGGAGGGTTCCGCCGCCGTGGTGGAGGAAATCGACAAAAAAGCCCGCCGTGTGCGCGTCAAAATTTCGATGTTTGGGCGCGAAACACCGGCAGAGTTAGAGCTTTCGCAGGTTAAGCTGCTTTGATGCAGCCCCTGCGGCAGGGCTTCAAACCATTTACAACATTCCGGTAAAGGCCGCTAGGCGGTTTTTATAGGGCGTGCGGCAGTCGCACGCCCGTGGGAGGCCCGCGCCGCGGGCCGCAACTCACCACAAAATTTGGAGGTGCATTTATTATGGCACAAAAAATCACTGGCTATATCAAGCTGCAAATCCCCGGCGGCAAAGCGACGCCGGCCCCGCCCGTAGGCCCTGCTCTGGGCCAGAAGGGCGTCAACATCATGGCGTTCACCAAAGAGTTCAACGAGCGTACCAAAAATGACATCGGCTATCTTATCCCGGTTGTCATCACCGTTTACGCCGACCGTTCCTTTAGCTTCATCACCAAAACTCCGCCGGCCCCCGTGCTGATCAAAAAGGCTGCCGGCATCGATACTGCTTCGGGCGCACCCAACAAAACCAAGGTCGCCTCCATCACCCTGGCCCAGGCCGAGGAGATTGCCAAGCAGAAGATGCCCGACCTGAATGCTGCCAGCCTTGAGGCTGCCGTTAGCATGATCAAGGGGACCTGCCGCAGCATGGGCGTTACCGTTGAAGGGTAATGTCCAGCCGTAACGTGGGAGGAAATCAATCCGATAATTACCACACAGGAGGAATAAGGAATGAAACACGGTAAACTTTATACCGAAAGCGCCAAATTGATTGAGCGCAATAAACAGTACGACCCCGAGGAGGCTCTGGCCATTTGCTGCCAGACCGCCAAAGCAAAATTTGACGAAACGGTTGAGCTGCACGTCCGCCTGGGCGTGGATAGCCGCCACGCGGACCAGCAGGTTCGCGGTGCGGTTGTACTGCCCAACGGTACCGGCAAAAATGTTCGGGTAATTGCCATCTGCAAGGGCGATGCCGCGAAGGCCGCCGAGGCTGCCGGTGCCGAGCTGGTGGGCGATGACGATTTGGTCACCCGCATTTCGGGCGGCTTCCTGGACTTTGATGTTCTTGTTACCACCCCGGATATGATGGGCAAAGTTGGCCGCCTTGGTAAGGTGCTTGGCCCCCGTGGCTTGATGCCCAACCCCAAGGCCGGTACCGTTACCATGGATATTGGCAAGGCCATCACCGAAGCCAAAGCCGGTAAAATTGAGTACCGCCTGGACAAGCAGAACATCATCCACGTGCCGGTGGGCAAGGCCTCTTTTGGCGCCGAAAAGCTGATGGTCAACCTGAACACCGTTCTCGAAGCCATTGCCAAGGCAAAGCCTGCCGCCGCCAAGGGCCAGTATTTCAAGAGCGCTGCCATCGCCACCACCATGGGCCCCGGCGTGCGCCTGAACACCTCGAAGTACGGTGTCTAAGTAAATTCCCGCTAGGGGAAATAATGCTTGACAAAACCGCAGGCTGGCGGTATACTATGAATGCTGTTTTTAAGACAGCAGGTGCTGAACTTTCAGCGTAAAGGGCCATGCCCCGCCTGCCGAGAAACCTGCGTTTTGATTTGCTGATTGCTTTTCAAAGCCTCTTTCCCGGCTAACCGGGCAAGAGGCTTTTTTATTTGCATCCGAAACGAGGTGAAAATCAAATGCCCAGCAATAAAATTTTAGCAAAAAAGCAGGCGCTCGTCAAAGCCCTGAGCGAGAAGATGGTAGGTTCCATGGCCGGTGTCGTTGTTTCGTACAACGGTATCTCGGTGGATGCCGATACCAAACTCCGCAAGGAGCTGCGCGAAGCCGGGGTCGAGTATTCTGTCGTTAAAAACACCATGCTCCGCCTGGCTGTTAAGGGTACCGCCTACGAGGCATTGGCCGCTTCCTTCAAGGGGGATACCGCCATTGCTCTCTCGGCTGAGGACCCCGCTGCCGCCGCACGTATCCTTTGCAAGTTTGCCGAGGCCGACAAAAGCAAGCGCTTTACCGTCAAAGCAGGTTTCTGCGATGGCCAGGTGCTGGATGCTGCCGGTGTGCAAAGCATTGCTACCATGCCCAACCGCGAGGGCTTGCTGTCCATGCTGGCCGGTTCCCTTTCCGGGATTATCGGTGGCCTGGCGGTTGCCTTGCAGGCTGTTGCCGACAAGCAGGACGAAACGGCTGCTTAATTGGCGCACGGCCCCCGCAGCCTGATATTTTTGCAGGCTGTGAACAAATTTTAACAATAACATTATATGGAGGTATATCACCATGGCTACTGAAAAAATCACTGCCATTGTCGAGTCTGTTAAGACTATGACGGTCCTCGAGCTGAAAGAGCTTGTTGACACCATCTGCGAAGAATTCGGCGTTTCCGCCGTTGCCGCTGCCGCTGCCCCCGCAGCCGGCGCTGCCCCGGCTGCTGCCGAGGACGAGAAGACTGAGTTCGACGTTATCCTGAAGGATATCGGCGGCAACAAGATGCAGGTCATCAAGATTGTCAAAGAGCTGACCGGCGCTTCCCTGATGGAAGCCAAGAAGCTTGTTGAGACCCCCGATGCCAAGCTGAAGGAAGCTGCCAGCAAGGCCGATGCCGATGATATCCAGAAGAAGCTGGAAGAAGTTGGCGCCAAGGTTGAGTTGAAGTAATTCAGCCCCCTTTTTAAAACCGAATGAACAGCCGCCGCACAGTTTTTATGCTGTGCGGCGGCTGTTTTGCTGTTTTGCGGTGTGGCGGTTATTTTTATTACGTATTACGTTGTGCGGGGGCTGCTGCTGTTGCTACCTTAAGCCCCGGCCAAAGCGCCGGGCAAATTTTTGGAAAAACGGCAAAGCAAAAGCCGAAACCAACCTGTTGGCTTCGGCCTCAAAGGGGTAGGTAAAGCACCGCCGGCAGTAGCGGCGGGTTAGCTGTTGGCCTCCGGCTGGCGGGCGGGCAGGGGGCGGGCCTTGGCGGCGCTCAGCGCCTCGGGGGTGTTCAGGGTGGCGTTATACAGGTGGCGCAGCACCACCGTCCGCCGTACAATGCCAATAAACACGTTGCGGTCATCCACCACCGGCACAAAGTTTTGTTCAATCGCAGCGCCCAGCAGGGTGGGCATATCGGTGGTTACGGGCACCGCTTTATAGTCCCGCCGCCGCGCAAAGCTGGCAATGGGCACATCCTCGCTGGCATCCAAATCCAGGCCGTGGGTGTTTTTAATCCCCCACAAAAGGTCGCCCTCGGTCATGCTGCCCAGGTACTCGCCGTTGCGGCGCAGCACCGGGATGGTGGCATAGCGCTGGTTCGACCATTTTTCAAGCGTTTGGCGAAGGGTAAAATCCTCGTAGATATATAACACGTCCTGCTTGGGGGTCAGGAAAAACAACAGATTCATAATTGGTTCGGCTCCTTCTCTTGTGAGTTTTGCTAACAACAGTATACGCGATTCCGCTTCTGTCTTTGTGAATGGAGTGTGAATTTGGCGGGGAAATTTTTGTGGTGCCCTTGCCGCCCGCTTTGCAATTGCCCCCTGTTCAAATTTGTAAATATGGTGTATAATAAAACTGCTGTAGCTTGTAATAACCTTTGAAAAACAGCCTGAAAGCAAACCCGCCAGGGGCCCCGGCCCGGTGCCGCCCTGCCCCGGCAAAGCCCTGCTTTTGGGTGGTTGGTTGTAAAATACAACCTGCAATGCTATAATTTGATGTATGTACCGCTGATTCAAGATAGGCAAAGGAGGTCTGGCGATGATCACCAAGGTCAACCCCTATGGTAACATTTCGCTTACCAACGATTACTTTTCCGGCCTGGTGGCCGAGGCAGCCAAAAACTGCTATGGTATTGCCGCCATGGGGCAAACCAGTGCAACCAGGGCTGTGCGCAGTGCGCTGAAAAACGGCAGCATCCCCGAAAAGGGTGTGACGGTAGAGGAACAGGGCGGGCGTTTGGCCATCCGGCTGCACATTATGGTGGGCTACGGGCTGAACATTGCGTCCATCACCCAAAGCATTACCCACCGCGTAAAGGATGAGGTGGAACACGCCACCGGCTTAAAAGTGGCGCGGGTGGATGTGTTTGTGGACGATATAATCTCCGGCTGAAAAAGCGGGAAGGTAAATAACGAGGTGTTAAATTGATGATGACAGGCAAGACTTTGCGGGACGCCATGATTTCGGGCGCCAATAATATCTCTAACCAGCGCACCCGGGTGGATGAGCTAAACGTCTTTCCCGTGCCCGATGGCGATACCGGCACCAACATGAGCATGACGGTGGGGGCGGCCTGCCGCGAGCTGGAAAACCTGCCCGATGATTGCACGGTTGCCGAGGCCAGCAAGTGCGCTGCCTCGGCCATGCTGCGTGGCGCGCGGGGCAACTCGGGCGTAATCACCAGCTTGCTGTTCCGCGGCTTTTCCAAGGCGCTGACCGGCAAGGCCACCGCCGAGGCCGCCGATATTGCAAACGCGTTGCAAATGGGTGTGGATGCCGCCTACAAAGCCGTGATGAAGCCCACCGAGGGCACCATTTTAACCGTGACCCGCCTTGCCGCCGAGGCTGCCAAGGCAAGCGATGCCACCGAGGTAACGGCCCTTTGGGATGTAGCCCTTGCCGCCGGCCAGGCCGCCTTGGAGGATACCCCCAACCTGTTGCCGGTGCTGAAAAAGGCCGGCGTGGTGGATGCGGGCGGCCAGGGCATTATGCTGGTGTTCGAGGGGATGAAGCAGGTTTTTGAGGGTGGCGCACCGATTGAGAGCGGCGAGGTTGCCGCCAAGCCCAAGGTTTCCAGCGAGGCTGCGGGCCGGGGCGTTTTTACCGATGACCTCATCAAGGTGGAGGATATCAAGAACGGGTATTGCACCCAGTTCCTGCTGCATAAAAACGAGGAGAGCAGCGTTACCCGCTTGCGCGCCTTTTTGGAGTCGAACGGCGATTCGGTCGTGGTGATCGAGGACGAGGACGTTGCCAACTGCCATGTACACACCTCCGACCCCGGCATGATGCTTTCGGAAGCCGTGAAGTATGGCTACCTGACCGATTTTAAAATCGAGAATATGCACGAGCAGTTCTTGGCCCGCCAAAAGCAGGGCAAGGGCCTTGAAAAGCAGGCCGCCGCCGAGGAGCAGGCAGCCTCCGGCAGCGCGGGGCAGTTTGTGTATGCGGCGGTAGACCCCGAGCGCCCCTACGGCTTTGTGGCCGTGGCGGCGGGCGAGGGGCTGCGGGCCGTGTTTACCGACCTTGGCGTGGATGCGGTGGTATCCGGCGGGCAAACCATGAACCCCGCCACCGAGGATATTTTGGCGGCCATCCAAAGTGTGCCTGCCAAAACCGTGCTGGTGCTGCCCAACAACAAAAATATTATTATGGCGGCCGAGCAGGCCGAAAAGCTGGCAGACCGCAAGGTGGTTGTGCTGCCCACCCGCACCGTGCCCCAGGGCATGACTGCTATGTTGAATTTTGACCCCGAGGCCACCCCCGATGATAACGCCGTCAACATGATGTCTGCCGCCGAGCAGGTGGCAACCGGCATGGTGACCTATGCCGCCCGCGATAGCGAATTTGATGGCAAGCTTATCAAAAAGGGCGAGATTATGGCGCTGGAAAACGGCAAAATTGTGGCCACCGGCACCGATATTGCCAAGATGACCTACCGCCTGGCCCGCAGCATGAGAAAGAAAGACACCCAGTTTATCACGGTGATTTCGGGCTGCGAGGTAAGCGACGAGGAAGCCGAGCGCACCACCGAGCTGGTGCGTACCAAATGCGGTGGCAACATTGAGGTTAGCCATATCAGCGGCGGGCAGCCGGTATATTATTATATGATTTCGGTGGAGTAACCGATTTTTAACCCCAGCAGGGCTGTTGCAAAAAAGCGGATAGGGCAGGGCATAGGCGGGTAACCGCCCGCCCCGCCCCCCGGGCTTGCGGCAGCCTTTTTTGCAAACCGGCGGCGGCCGCAAAGCGGCGTTGGGGCGCGGTTTCGCTTGGCGGGCCGTGCCTGCCAAACCCAAGCACGCCAAACCCAACGGGGCCACGCCAAACGGGGCCTGGCAGCACCCGCCAAATTAGGCCGCGCCAAACGGCCAAAACCTGGCCAGGCCGCGCCAAGCTTGGCAGGGCCGCGCCAAATTTGGCCAAGCCAAGCCGGGCCGCGCCGCGCCGCGCGGCGGCATTTTCTGAAAAGAGGGGAGGGGGCCGTATGCCCGCGCTGGATAGCCAGGTGCAATACCTAAAGGGCGTTGGCCCCGCCTTTGCCAAAAAGTTTGAGCGGCTGGGCATTGTAACCGTGCGGGATTTATTGCGCCATTACCCCCGCCGCTATATCGATTATACCCAGCCCTACACCGTGGCCTCGGCCCCCTTTGATGTGGATTGCTGCGTCAAGGCGGAGGTGTTGCAGCGCGAACCCTCCCGCCGAATTGCAGGGGGGCGGATGCTCAGCAAGGTGCTGGCCGCCGATGCTACCGGGGTGCTGGCCCTAAGCTGGTTTAACGCCGCCTACGCGGCGGATAACCTTGTGCCGGGGCAAAGCTATTACTTTGAGGGCCGGGTGGCCGGCAATATGGCGCGGCGAGAGATGCTGCACCCCCTGGTTCGCACCGAAGCGCAGGTGGCGGCAACCCCGCTGGTGCCGGTTTACGGCGCAACCGAGGGCCTGCCCAGCGGGCGGATTGCCCGGTGCGTGCTGGGTGCCCTGGAGGCCGCCGAGGAAATTGCGGAGCCACTACCCGCCCCCCTGCTACACAAGTACCGTATGCCCCCCAAAAGCCAGGCCGTGCGGGGGATTCACGCCCCCAAAACTGTGGAGGAAGCCGCCGCCGCCCGCCGCCGTTTGATTTTTGAGGAGCTGTATATCCTGCAACTGGGCATTTTTTTGCTGCGTGGCCACAACCGTGCCACCACCTGTGCCCCCATGCGCCCGGTGGATTTGGCCCCCTTTTGGCGCAGCCTGCCCTACCAACCCACGGGGGCGCAGCGCCGCGCCACCGATGAAATTACCGCCGATTTGTTTACCACCACCCCCATGAACCGGCTGTTGCAGGGCGATGTGGGCAGCGGCAAAACGCTGGTGGCGGCGGCGGCCATCTGGGTGGCAAGCCAAAACGGTTGGCAAAGCGCCCTGCTGGCCCCCACCGAGCTGCTTGCCCGCCAACACGCGGCCACCATGGCCGACCGGCTGGAGCCGTTTGGGGTGAACGTTACCCTGCTTACCGGGGGGATGAAGGCCGCCGAGCGCCGGGTTGCCCTTGCCGCCATTGCGGATGGGCGGGCCGGGCTGGTGGTGGGCACCCATGCCGTGCTGACAGAGCGGGTGGTGTTTGCCAATTTGGGCCTGGCCATTGTGGACGAGCAGCACCGTTTTGGGGTGCGCCAGCGGGGCCTTTTGGCGGGCAAAGCCAAAAGCCCCCACCTGCTGGTGATGAGCGCCACCCCCATCCCCCGCACGTTGGGGCTGCTGATGTACGGAGATTTGGATATCTCGGTGCTGGACGAGCTGCCCCCCGGCCGCAAACCCATCAAAACCTGGTATGTAACCGGCAAAAAGCGGCGGGATATGTACGGTTTTATTGAAAAACAGATTGCCGCCGGGCACCAAATTTATATTGTGTGCCCCGCCATTGAGGAAAATGAGCTGGATGCCGGCATCCAGGCCGTGAAAACCTACTACGAGGAAACCGCTTGCCCCCTGCTGCCGGGGCGGCGGGTGGGGCTTTTGCACGGCAAGCGCAAGCCCAAGGAGAAGGAAGCCGTGATGGCGGCCTTTAAAGCGGGCGAATTGGATGTGCTGGTATCCACCACCGTGATTGAGGTGGGGGTGGATGTACCCAACGCCACCGTGATGGTGATAGAAAACGCTGAGCGGTTTGGCCTTTCGGCCCTGCACCAGCTACGTGGCCGGGTGGGGCGGGGCGCGGCGGATTCCTGCTGTATTTTGGTGTCTGACCATGACAGTGAGGCCGTGCGGGAGCGGTTAAGCTTTTTGTGCCATACCACCGATGGTTTTGCGGTGGCCCGGTACGATTTGGAGCACCGTGGCCCCGGAGATTTTTTTGGTGAGGCACAGCACGGCCTGCCCACCCTGCAAATTGCCGACCTGGTGCAGGATACCCGCACCCTGACGGTGGCCCAAACCGAGGCCAAGGCCCTGCTGGCCGAGGACCCCGCCCTAGCAAAGCCGGAAAATAAATTGCTGGCGGACGAGGTGGAACGCCTGTTTGCCGCGGCTGGCAACCTGAATTAAGGGGCTATGCCCCCAAAGGCTTTTATAAACGGCGGGTTTTTGCTATACTACTATAGAAACACCTTGTAAACCTGCCAAACGCTTGCAACCGTCCTGCCGCTTTGCGGCGCGGCGAAATTGGGCGGGGGCGCTGGCCGCCCGCCGCAGGTTAAGAGGTTGTTCTTTCACCCTTTCGCCCACGAGCCCACGATAAAGGAACCGTATCCGTCTATGAAAAAACGCTTATGTTCTCTATGCTCGGTGCTGATGCTGTTGGTGGTGCTGGCGTTGCCGGTAACCGCCACCGAGGGCTATGCCCCGGAATTTGATGTTTACGCCGATGCCGTTTATCTTGTAAATACCGATTCCAACCTGGTGGTGTACGAGAAAAACAGTGAGGAATCCATGTCTTCGGCCAGTGTTACCAAGCTGATGACCACCCTTTTGTTGCTGGAAAGCTACCAGGACCAACTGGATACCATCACCCTGACGGCCCCCAGCTATATCTACGATATTTTGTATGGTAAAAATGCCTCCACCGCCGATATCCGCCGGGGCGAAACACAATCCCTGCGCAACATCCTGTACGCCATGCTGTTACCCTCCGGCAACGAGGCCGCCTACATGGTGGCCGATTATATGGGCGGCGGCAGTGTGGCCGGGTTTGTGGAGCAGATGAACGCCGAGGCCGAAAAGCTGGGCTGCACCGGCACCGTTTTTACCGACCCCTGCGGCCTGGATGCCGGCAACATCACCACCGCCAAGGATGCCTACCTGATGCTGCGCGCCGCCATGGGGTACGATGCCTTTGTGCAGGCGGCGGGGGCCACCAGCTACGATATGGGTACCAACGAGCGGTACACCACCCCCGGCACCTATATCATCCAAAACACCAACAAAATGCTGGCGGCCGATAGCAGCTACTACCGCAGCTATACCCGGGGCGGCAAAACCGGCACCCTGGACGATTGGCAGAACTTTGTAAGCTGGCATACCCAGGATGGCGAAACGTATATTTGCGCCGTGCTGCACAGCCCCCAGGCCATTGACCCCGATAATAAGCGCCCGGCCCTGCTGGAAACCGCCAAGCTGGTCGATTGGGCCTTTGCCACCTACAGCATCACCGCCGCGCTGGATACCACCCAGCCCATCACCGAGCTGCCGGTGGCCTACTCCACCCAAACCGATACCCTGATGCTCTACCCCGCCGATAGTATGCTGACCCTGATGCCCAAGGGTGGTGCCGCGCTGACCCAGCAAAGCTACCACCTGCCCGCGCGGGTGCTGGCACCCATCAAGCAGGGCGATGTGGTGGGCACCGTAACCCTTTCCATCAACGGGGAGGAACTGGGTACTGTGGATTTGATAGCGGGCAGCGATGTTGCCCGCAACCAGGTGCTGTACACCATGGAGAAGGTGGGGGAGTTTTTCTCCAGCACCTACTTTAAGGTGGTTGTCATCTTAACCATGATCGCCATTGCCGTTTACACCTTTTTGTGGGTGTGCGCCCTTATCCTGCACCCAAAACGCCGGGGCGGTGGCCGATAAGGCACTTGTTACGCTACCCGCCGCACCTGCGGCCTGTAAAATAGAAAAACCAAAGTTTTAGGGGGAAAGACCAATGCTGGATGTAAAACGCAACCTTACCACCATGACGGATTTCTATGAGTTGACCATGTCCGCGGGCTACCTGGACGAGGGCTACTGCGACAAAACGGCAGTGTTCGATATGTTTTTTCGGCGTGTGCCGGATGGTGGCGGCTACGCCATCATGGCGGGCTTGCAGCAGTTTATGGATGCGGTGGATCACCTTGCATTCACCGAGGAGGATATTGCCTACCTTCGCTCCACCAAGGTATTTGATGAACGGTTTTTGGCGTACCTTAAACAGTTCACCCTCCACTGCAATATCTGGGCCATTGAGGAAGGGGTACCCATCTTCCCGCACGAGCCAATTGTGACGGTGGAGGGCCCGGCCATCGAGTGCCAGTTGCTGGAAACCCTGCTGCTGGTCACCTTCAACCACCAGTGCCTGATTGCCACCAAGGCCAGCCGCATTGTGCGGGCCGCCGCGGGCCGCCCGGTGATGGAGTTTGGCGCGCGCCGCGCCCAGGGCTACGATGCCGCCTACTTTGGCGCGCGGGCCAGCTACATTGGCGGCTGCGGCTCCACCTCCTGCGTGATGGCCGCGCGGGATTTTGGCATCCCGGTATCCGGCACCATGGCACATAGCTGGGTGCAAATGTTCCCATCGGAGTTTGATGCCTTTAAAAAGTATGCCGAGCTCTACCCCGATGCCTGTGTGCTGCTGGTGGATACCTACAACGTGCTGCGCCATGGCATCCCCGATGCCATCAAGGTGTTTGACGAGGTGCTTAAGCCGATGGGCAAGCGGCCGCTGGGGGTGCGCATTGATTCGGGCGATATCGCCTACCTATCCAAAAAGGCGCGGGTGATGCTGGACGAAGCCGGTTACCCCGATTGCACCATCTGTGCCTCCAACAGCCTGGACGAATACCTTGTGCGCGATTTGATTTTGCAGGGCGCGCGGGTGGATAGCTTTGGCATTGGCGAAAATATGATTACCGCCAAGAGCGACCCCGTTTTTGGCGGGGTGTACAAGCTGGCCGCCGTCAAGGACGATGAGGGGAACTATATCCCCAAGATGAAGCTATCCGAAAGTGCTGAAAAGATGACCATCCCTTGCCTGAAAAAAGTTTGGCGCATCTACGATGAGGATGGCAAGGCCATGGCCGATTTGATTACCATGGCCGATGAGGAGGTTCTCACCAAAAACGGCATCACCCTGTTTGACCCGGTGGAAACCTGGAAGGAACGCACCTACGTGCATTGCGAGGCACGCTGCCTTTCCACCTCCATCTACCAAAACGGCAAGCGGGTGTACACCAGCCCCTCCATCCAGCAGATTCGCACCTTCTGCAAAGCGCAGGTGGGCACCCTGTGGGATGAGGTGCGCCGGTTTGAGAACCCCCACCGCTACTATGTTGACCTGAGCAAAAAACTGTGGGATACCCGCAACGTTTTGCTGAAAAAGCTTTCCAAATAACCCGGTAGCCCAAATATTCCACTGCCCCGGCAACCCAAACCAAGCGGCCTGAAAAATGCCCCGGCGGCGGCTTTTGCAGCCCCGCTCCGCTGCCGCGTGAAGCGGCGGGTGGGGCGGTAGATTGCATAAAGTTCCCGCCTGCAACCCAAAACCTTGTAATACTTTTGACACCCCCTGCACAAACTAAGCCTAATGTTTGTACAGGGGGCGTTATTTTTGGAGCGTTGGGATGCAATCAGCCTATTTTTGCTGGGGGGCGCGGCCTATGTGGGGATAGAGCTTGCCTGGCGGGGCACCAGCCACATTACCATGTTTGCGGCGGGTGGGCTTTGCCTGTGGCTGCTGGCCTGGCTAAACACCCTGGCAGCGCCGCTGCCGCTTTGCGCGGCGCTGGGGGCCTTTGGGGTTACGCTGGTGGAGTTTGCCACCGGCCTAACCACCCGCGCGCTGCGGCTGCGCGTGTGGGATTATAGCCACGAGTGGGGCAACGTTGCGGGGCTTATCTGCCCCAAATACACGGTTTTGTGGTTTTTCCTCTGCCTGTGGGTGCTGTATGCCATGCGCCTTGCGGGGCGTTGGGCGCTGCCCGGGGGCGGGTGAGGGCGCAAAAGCAAAAAAATGCAAAAAACGTAGCCAAAGCCTTCGATAAAAGTACGGTTTATCGCACTGCAAAACAGCGTTTGCAAGCCAAAAGTCCGCTATATGGTACTGCCTTTCTGCTATACTGGGTATAACGAAAAAACGAAAGGCGGTAACAAAAATGGATATGCAGTTTAAGGCCGTAGGCGGGCACATTGAGGTTTATGGGGCAAACGGAGAGTTTTTGTTCTCCGCCGATACCATGGCGGAGGCCTGGCACGAACTGTGCGCATAGTGCGTACAAACGTAGGGCGAATATGTACAACTTGCCGAAAAAGTGGAATACAACAAAATAAATATTGTAAGTTTGTACAAAATGCGGATTGCAAAAAAGCGTACCTGTGGATATAATAAAGACAGAAAGGAGCTGGATGCAAATGTTGAAGCTATCAAAAGTGCGGGCATGGCTCGTGGGGCTATTCGCGGAGAATACTTGTGAATTGTCTGATGATATTTACGATGACGTAATGCCATCCGGCGTTCACCACACTTCTCGTTCGGAATATTAAAATGGGCTTTTAGCTTGTACACTACAAAATAAACCCAAACGGGGCGAAGGCAGCAATGCCTTCGCCCCGTTTGGGCTATTTTTTATTTCAACTCGCCCTGCCCCTCGCCGCGTTGCGGCAACCGGGGCTTTGCCATTTTACATACTCCCCAAAATGGCATCGGCCAGCGCATCCAGGCTTTCGCTTTGGGCATCGGCCAATGCGCCACGCACGGTCAGGCGGGTATCCAAAATGGTGGCGTTTTTCAGCTCGGCCAGCTTATCGGCCATCAGCTTGTTGGCCACCGGGGCCCAGCTCCCGTTTTCAATCAAGGCAAACACACGGTCGTGCAGGGCCAGGGCTTTCATATCGTTCAGCAGGGCCTCCATCGGCAGGTAAAGCCCGCCGTTGTAGGTGGGGCTTGCCAGCACAATATGGCTTGCCCGGAAGCATTCTGCCATCGCAACGCTGTTATCGGTAACCGAAAGGTCGTACAGAGCAATGTTTGCCAGCCCCTTATCGGCCAGGCGGGTGGCCAGGGCCTCTGCGGCATTCTCGGTGTTGCCATACATACTGCCATATAGCACCACCACGGCCTTATCCTCCGGCGCGCAGCGGCTCCATTGGTCGTACTTGGCAATAAACCAGGGCAGGTCTTTCCGCCAAATGGGGCCGTGCAGGGGGGCAAGCATCCGTATGGGCAGGGTAGCGGCCTTTTTTAGCACGGCCTGCACCGGCACACCGTATTTGCCCACAATGTTGGCGTAGTAGCGGCGGGCATCGTCCAGCCAGTCGCGCGCAAAATCCAGCTCGTCGGCAAAAATGTTGCCGCCCAGCGCCCCAAAGGTGCCAAAGGCATCGGCACTGTAGAGCACACCCGTGGCATCGTCAAAGGCCATCATCACCTCGGGCCAATGCACCATGGGGGCCATCACAAAATGCAGGGTGTGGCTGCCCAGGGCAAGGGTATCGCCCTCCTTCACCAGCAGGGCCCCCGCCACAGCCGCCTCACAGCCGGGGAAGTACATCCGCAGCATGGGCAGCGTTTTGGCATTGCAAACAAGCTGCGCCCCCGGCCAGGCGTTCAGCGCCTGGCCCAGGGTGGCGGCATGGTCGGGCTCCATATGGTTTACAACAATATAATCCAGCGCCCGGCCACCCAGCGCGTGGGCAACATTCTCCAAAAAGCGGCCGCTTACGGCGGCATCGGCGGTATCCAGCAGGACGGTTTTTTCGTCCAAAATCAGGTAGTTGTTGTAGGATACGCCACGCGGAATGGGGAACAGGTTTTCAAACTTGGCAAGGCGGCGGTCGCTTGCGCCGACATAGATGGTATCTTGGGCAATTTTACGGGTTGTGTACATCGTTCAATTATCCTCTCTATTTACGGTATGTTTTCAGTATAACAGAATTGAAACCTGGATATTGTTGCTAAAGCAACAAAAACTGCCACCAGGTGGGTGGCAGTTTTTAAGCGGTTTAGTAATTGCGCTCCATCGAAGCCTTCAGCCGCGCGCTGGCGCGAACGTGCAGGGGCGCGTTTTGGGGGATGGAAAGATCCGACACGCTGACGACCGAGGCCACAAAATCCAACGCAAAGGCCAGGGCGGCACCGCACAGCACATCAATCACCGAGTGCTGCTTGAGCAGCATGGTGGAAAGGATGATGGAAATATCCAGCACGCGCGCCGCCCCCCGCACCCAGCGGTACCGGGGCCCGTCCAGCTTGGTGGTGCGCTGGTAGGCAAGGTCAAGCGTGATGGCGTTAAACACATGGATGGAGGGGCAAACGTTGGTGGCGGTATCGGTGGAATATAGCCCCCGCACCAGCGCGGAGAAAATATCGTTGCCCGGCACCACGGCGGGGCGAAGCGCCAACCCGTTGGGGATAATTAGGCAAATGAGCAGCGAGATGGTCATCCCCACAAACAGGGGGATGCACAGCCGCCAAAATTCCTGCTTGGGTGCCCACCACAGCAGCCAGAACAGGGTGCATACAATCCACCCAAACCAGGCAAAGTAGGGGATGATGGCCGCCGGCACAAAGGGAATGATATCGTCCAGCGCGCAATGTATGGTCACCACCGGGGTGACGGTTGCCTCCAGCAGGGAGAAAAACGATAAGTAAAATGCAAGATATAGCGCCATAAACTGGATAGGATGGCGTTTACACCAATCAATCATAAGCGAACTCCTTTTGACACAACAGGCCGGGGCGTACCTTTCGCAGCCTACCTTTGTATTATAGCGATATTTGTCACCCGGCGCAAGCGCGAAAATGGACAAGAAAAGCCACGCCCGGGCGCCATAAACTGTGCGGTTTACAACCCGCATACTATATTCTACGAGGCTTGCCCCATTTTTTTTGCAAATTTTTTAAAAATAAAGCAAAAAAATCCCTCCGCCAAAAAAACAGGCGAAGGGACGCAAGGTTTTTTAGGTGGTTACACGTTCATGGCCTTCTCGGCCAGGCCGGTATGCTCGGCCTCGGTGCAGGCCAGGCGGTATTCCAGCGCGCTGGCAATAAACGCCTTGAACAAAGGGTGTGCGTGGTTGGGGCGGCTCTTAAATTCGGGGTGGAACTGTACCCCAATGTGGAAGGTATCCCCGGGCAGCTCCACAGCCTCCACCAGGCGGCCATCCGGGCTGGTGCCGGCAATCACCAGGCCCTGCTCCTGCATGGCGGCGCGGTAATCGTTGTTAAACTCGTACCGGTGGCGGTGGCGCTCATCAATGGCGGGCTTGCCGTAGCAGGCCTGCATTTTGGTGCCATCGGCAATGGCGCAGGGGTATTTGCCCAGCCGCATGGTGCCGCCCTTGGGGATATTGCCCTGTTGGTCGGGCATCAGGGCAATTACGTTGTGGGCGCCATCGGGGGTAAACTCGCTGGAATTTGCATCCGCATAGCCCAGCACACCCCGCGCGTATTCAATCACCATAATTTGCATACCCAGGCAGATGCCAAAGTAGGGAACACCATTTTCCCGCGCATAGCGGGCGGCCTGTATCATCCCCTCAATGCCACGGTCGCCAAAGCCACCCGGCAGGATAATGCCATCCACATCGGCCAATTCCTCGGCGCAGCGCTGCTGGTCCAGCAGGTTTTCGCTGTCCACCCAGCGGATATCTACCTTGCTCTCATTCTCAAACCCGCCATGGTACAGGCTTTCCATCACGCTCAGGTAGGCATCGTGCAGCTTCACGTACTTGCCAACCAGGGCAATGGTGCAGGTTTTGCTGCGGGTGGCAATGCGGGAGATAAGCTCCTTCCACTCGGCCAAATCGCTGGGCGGGGTTTCCAGGTGCAGCTGGCGGGCCACGGCGTTGGTCAGCCCGCCGGCCTCCAACATCAGGGGGCACTCGTACAGGCTGGGCATGGTCAAATTCTCAATCACGCAGTCGGGGCGCACATTGCAGAACATACTGATTTTGCGCTTGATATCGCTGCCAATGCTGCCGTCCGAGCGGGTTACAATAATGTTGGGGGTAATGCCCATGCCCTGTAGCTCCTTCACAGAATGCTGGGCAGGCTTCGATTTATATTCGTCCGAGCCGGAGATGTAGGGCACCAGCACCACATGGATGTAGCAGCAATTGTCCATCCCTTGCTCAATGCCCACCTGGCGGATCGCCTCCAAAAAGGGTTGGCTTTCAATATCGCCGGTGGTGCCACCAATCTCGGTAATTATCACATCGGCCCCGGTGCTTTTGCCCAGGTTGTAGATGTAGCTTTTAATCTCGTTGGTAATGTGGGGGATAATTTGTACCGTTTGGCCCAAGTAGGCACCCTGGCGTTCTTTGTTCAAAACATTCCAGTAAACCTTGCCGGTGGTAAGGTTCGAGTATTTGTTCAAATTTTCATCGATAAAACGCTCGTAATGGCCCAAATCCAGGTCGGTTTCGGTGCCATCGTCCGTCACAAACACTTCGCCGTGCTGCAACGGGCTCATGGTGCCGGGGTCCACGTTGATATAAGGGTCCAGCTTTTGAGAAGCCACCTTCAGCCCACGGGTTTTCAGCAGCCGCCCCAAGCTGGCCGCTGTGATGCCCTTGCCCAAGCCAGATACCACGCCGCCGGTCACAAAAATATATTTCGTTGCCATCTCGCACATCCTCCGCCATTAAGTAAAACACAAACACATTTATTATATACTGAAAGCCGGGAGAAAAGCAAGCACCCCAAGAATTTTCATGCCACTTTCCTGCGCCCGGGCAAGCAGCGCTGTTGCT
>JAQUSS010000035.1 GCA_028710135.1 Gemmiger sp.
ACGCCGAAACGCTGAAGGCCGCCCGCGCCACCGGCCTGCCGGTGATTGCGGACATCAAGCGGGGGGATATTGCCAAAACGGCCGAAATGTACGCAAAAGCGCACTTCACCGGGGATTTTGAGGCGGATATCATCACCCTGGCCCCCTATATGGGGCTGGATTCCATCAGCCCCTACCTGCCCTACTGCCGCGACCAAGGCAAGGGTGTGTTTGTACTCTGCCGCACCTCCAACCCGGGCGCGAAGGATTTTGAGTACCAGCCCCTTGCCGATGGCCGCCATGTTTACGACCTAGTGGGCGATAGCATGGCCACCCTGGGTGGCGATTTGCTGGGCGCGCGCGGCTACGCCTCCATCGGGCTGGTGATCGGCGGCACCCACACCGAGGAAGCCACCACCATCCGCGAAAAATATAAAAACACCTTCTTTTTAATCCCCGGTTACGGGGCGCAGGGCGGCAAGGCCGCCGATATTGCCCGCTACCTGAATGGGGGCAACGGCGGGGTGGTAAATTCCAGCCGGGGCATTTTGCTGGCCTACAAAAAGCAGCCCGGCACCCCGTTTGACGAGGCCGCCTACAACGAATGCGTGAGAATGCGGGAGGATATTGCCGGTGAATGCAACAAGCTGTAACACGGCGGTGCTGGCGCAGCAGCGCCTGCAACCCGATATCTGCCGCCTGACGGTGGCCTGGGCACCGTCTGCCGGGGGGCACATCCCCCATGCCGGGCAGTTTTTTATGCTGCGGGCATGGCCGGCTGACCAACCGCCCCTGCTGGCCCGGCCCATCAGCGTGCACGATTTTGACCCCGCCACCGGGGCGCTAACCTTTTTGTACCAAATAAAAGGGCAGGGCACCACCCAGCTGGCGGCCCTGCAACCCGGCGATACCCTAAGCCTGACCGGCCCCTGCGGCAACGGCTTTGATGCCGCCGCCCTTGCCGCCGAGGTGGCGGGGGATGCCCTGCCGCCCCGCAAAATTGCCGTGGTGGGCGGTGGCATTGGGGTGGCACCCCTGCTGCTGCTTTGCCGCGAGCTGGCAGCCGCCGGGGTAAAGCCCGACCTTTTTGCGGGCTACCGCGATACCCCCTATGCGCTGGAAAGCTTTGTGGGCTGCTGCAACCAAATCTATCTCGCAACCGATTCGGGCGTGGCGGGGTACCATGGCCTCATCACCGGGGTGCTGCACCCCGCGCAGTACGCCCGGGTGCTTACCTGCGGCCCCATGGTGATGATGCGGGGGGTATACGCCCTTTGTGCCGAACAAAACACCCCCTGCCTTGCCAGCTTGGAGGGGAAGATGGCCTGTGGGCTGGGTGCCTGCCTGGGCTGCACCTGCCACACCAAAATAGGCCCCAAAACCGTTTGCAAGGAGGGGCCGGTGTTTGATGCCGGGGAGGTATTTGCCGAATGAGTGATTTACGTGTTCCCTTTTTGGGGTTGGAGATGGCCGGCCCGGTGGTGGCGGCCTCGGGTACCTTCGGCTTTGGGCCGGAGTACCAGGATATTGAGGATTTGCGGCTGCTGGGTGGCATCTCCGGCAAGGGGCTAACCCTGGCCGGGCAGCCCGGCAACCGGGGCGAGCGCCTGCTCGAAACCCCGGCGGGGCTGATGAACTCCATCGGGCTGCAAAACCCCGGCGTGCAGCATTTTATTGACCATGAGCTGCCCGCCATGCGCGCTCTGGGCACCACCGTGTGGGCAAATTTGGGCGGCCACAGCATTGAGGATTACTGCACCGGCGCCGCCATGTTGAGCGGCACCGCGGTGGATATCATTGAGCTGAACATCAGCTGCCCCAACGTCAAGCAAGGGGGGCTGGCCTACGGGGTGCGCGCCGCCGATGCCGCCGAGGTGGTGGAGAAGGTGCGGGCGGTATCCACCAAGCCGCTGGTGGTGAAACTAAGCCCCCAGGCCGAGAGCATTGCCGATATCTGCAAGGCGGTGGAGGGGGCCGGGGCCGATGCCATCAGCCTTTGCAACACCTTCCAGGCCTGCGCGGTGGATATTGAAAAACGCCGCCCGGTGTTTGATAATATCTTTGCGGGGCTTTCGGGCCCTGCCGTGCGGCCCATTGCCCTGCGCATGGTGTGGCAGGCGGTGGGGGCTGTCAACATCCCTGTGGTGGGGCTGGGCGGCATTACCACCGGGGCCGATGCCCTGCAATTTATCATGGCCGGGGCCACCGCCGTGCAGGTGGGCACCGCCAATTTTATTGACCCAACCGCCTGTGTGCGCATCACAAAAGAGATTGCACAGTGGATGGATGCCCATGGGGTTGCCAACCTGGCAGAGGTGCGGGGCTGCGCCCGGTGATGCACCGCCAAAGCAAAACCCGCAGGGCAAACCGCGGAAAATGCGGCCCCGGCCAAGGGCGACGGGCATTTTGCCCTTGCGCTGCCCGGCGTGTTGGGGCCAGGCCGTTTAAAAAAATGAATATACTGAATTTTTATACGCAAAACTTGAAATAATATGCAAACTGTGGTAAGATAAAAAGCTGTAACGGAGGGTTAAAAATGGCGAGAGATGTAAAGGAAATTTTGAAGGAATGCGAAGCCTTTTTGGAGGGGCACTACCTGCTATCCAGCGGGCGGCATTCGGGCGCTTACTGCCAAATGGCATACCTGCAACAGTACCCCGATAAATGCGCCGAGGTGATGGCCATTGTGGCCGAAAAACTGCGCGGCGAAGCCATTGATGTGGTGGTTGGCCCCGCCATGGGCGGCATTGTGTATGCCTACGAGCTGGGCCGCCAGCTGGGCAAGCGGGCAATTTTTACCGAGCGTGTGGACAATACCATGACGCTCAAGCGCTTTGCCATCCACCCCGGCGAGCGCTGCATCATTGCGGAGGATGTGGTAACCACCGGAATCTCCAGCTTAGAAACCAAGCGGGTTATTGAGGCGGCGGGCGGCATCTGCCTGGGCATCACCTGTGTGGTGGACCGCACACTGCCCTCTGCGCCTTCCCCCATCCCCATTCTGGCAAGCGCCCTCAAGCTGGCGCTGCCCAACTACGAACCCGATGCCTGCCCCCTCTGCCGGGAAGGTACGCTGCCCTTAGTACACCTGGGCAGCCGTAAAATAAACCAGCAGGCCAAGCAGACGCTTTGATAAAAAAGGACGAGGTGCAACGATATGCAGGCGTATTTGATTTTGGCAAACGGTAAAATTTTTGCCGGCCAAAGCGTTGGCTGCCCCGGTACAACGGTGGGCGAGGTGGTGTTTGCCACCGGTATGGTCGGCTTTGAAGAAACCCTGACCGACCCCAGCTACTACGGGCAGATTATTACCCAAACCTACCCCATGATTGGCAACTACGGGATGAACCGTGAGGACCAAGAGAGCGAGCAGGTTTGGGCCAAGGGCTATATTGTGCGGGAAGCCTGCACCGCGCCCAGCAATTTCCGCTGCGAGGAAACGCTGGACGCCTTCCTGAAAGCAAACGGCACCATTGGCATTGAGGGCATTGATACCCGCTGCCTTACCCGCACCCTGCGGGAAAGCGGCGTGATGAACGGGGCCATCACCACCGAGTTTAACCCCCGCACCCAGCCCGACCGCCTGGCCGAGCTGATGCCGGTGATTGCCGCCTATGCGGTGGAAAACGCCGTAAAAAGCGTGAGCTGCACCGCCCCGGCGGAGTATAACCCCGAGGGCGCGCTCCATGTGGCGCTGCTGGATTTGGGCTGCAAAAAAAATATTGTTCGGTGCCTTGTAAAGCGGGGGTGCCATGTTACGGTGCTGCCCGCCACCACCACCCCCGCCCAGCTTGCCGCCCTGAACCCCGATGGGCTGATGCTTTCAAACGGCCCCGGTGACCCGGCGGAGAATACCGAGATTATCCAAAATATCGCCAAAATGCTGGATACCGGCATCACGGCCTTTGGCATCTGCCTGGGCCACCAGTTAACCGCCCTGGCGGCCGGTGCAAAAACCTGCAAGCTGAAATACGGCCACCGTGGCGCCAACCAACCGGTTACCGAGTTTGCCACGGGCCGCACCTACATCACCAGCCAAAACCACGGCTATGCGGTGGAGGGCGAAACCCTGCCCGCCGATACCGGGCGGGTAAGCCATGCCAACGCCAACGATAAAACCTGCGAGGGTATAGTGTACACCCGCTGGAACTGCTATACCGTGCAGTTCCACCCCGAGGCCAGCGGTGGCCCGCGGGATACCGAGTTTTTGTTTGACCGCTTTGTAGAGCGGATGCAGCAAGCGAAGGGAGGCCGCTAAAATGCCCAAGGACCCAAGTATCAAAAAGGTGCTGGTGATCGGCTCGGGGCCCATCATCATCGGCCAGGCGGCCGAGTTCGATTATTCGGGCACCCAGGCCTGCCGCGCCCTGATGGCCGAGGGGATTGAAACGGTGCTGGTAAACTCGAACCCCGCCACCATCATGACCGACCCCGATATTGCCGACCATGTGTATATTGAACCCCTGACCGCCGCCGTGATTGAGCGGATTATCGAGAAGGAAAAGCCGGATTCGGTGCTGCCCAACCTGGGCGGCCAGATGGGGCTGAACCTTTCGATGGAGCTGGCCCGCAGCGGCTTTTTGGACCGTAGCGGCGTGCGGCTGCTGGCCTGCCGCCCCGACACCATTGACCGTGCCGAGGATCGCCAGCTTTTTAAAGATACCATGGAAAAGCTGAACCAGCCCATCATCCCCAGCAAGGTGGTGGAAACCCTGGGCGATGCGATGGATTTTGCCGAGGTGATTGATTACCCGGTCATCGTGCGCCCCGCCTTCACCATGGGCGGCACCGGCGGCGGCATCTGCGAGAACCGCGCCAAGCTGCACGAGATTGCCACCAACGGGCTTCGGCTTTCGCCCATCCACCAAATTTTGGTGGAAAAGTGCATCTCCGGCTGGAAGGAGATTGAGTATGAGGTGATGCGGGATAGCAAGGGCAACGTCATCACCGTCTGCAATATGGAAAACCTGGACCCCGTGGGGGTGCACACCGGGGATTCCATCGTGGTGGCCCCCAGCCAAACCCTTTCGGATAAAGAATACCAAATGCTCCGCACGGCGGCGCTGGATATCATCACCGAGCTGGGCATTGAGGGTGGCTGCAACTGCCAGTTTGCCCTAAAGCCCGATAGCTTTGACTATGCGGTGATTGAGGTAAACCCCCGTGTTTCCCGCTCCTCGGCGCTGGCCTCCAAGGCAACGGGCTACCCCATTGCCAAGGTTGCCACCAAAATTGCCCTGGGCTACACCCTGGATGAAATTACCAACGATGTTACCGGCGAAACCTGCGCCTGCTTTGAGCCGGCATTGGATTACTGCGTTGTAAAATACCCCAAATGGCCCTTTGATAAATTTGTGTACGCCGATAAAGCCCTCGGCACCCAGATGATGGCCACCGGTGAGGTGATGGCCATTGGCAACAATTTTGAACACGCGCTGATGAAGGCCGTGTCCAGCATTGAGCTGGGGATGGAAACCCTGACCCTGCACGATTTTGAAGGCTATACCACCGAGCAGGTGGTGGAGCATCTTTCGGTGCAGGATGCCGAGCGGGCGTTCTGCGTCTACGAGGCCCTGAAACGTGGGGTACCGCACGAAAAAATTTACGAGATTACCAAAATCGATTGGTGGTTCTTGGATAAAATGCAGCACCTGGCAAACCTGGAGCTTGGCTTAAAAAGCGGTGTGCTGACCAAGGAAAAATACCTGGAAGCCAAAAAATACGGCTTTTTGGATAAAACCATCAAACGCTTGGCCGGGGTGGAAACCCTGCCGGTGGAAAATTACCGCGCCGGGTTTAAGATGGTGGATACCTGCGCCGCCGAATTCTCGGCCAAAACGCCCTACTTCTACTCCACCGATGATGCCGATAACGAGGCTGCCCAGTTTATTGCCGAGCGGAGCGACCCCACCAAGAAAAAGGTGCTGGTGTTTGGCTCCGGGCCCATCCGCATCGGGCAGGGCATCGAGTTTGACTATTGCTCGGTTCATGCCGTGTGGACGTTAAAACAGCACGGGTGTGAGGCAATTTTGGTCAACAACAACCCTGAAACCGTTTCGACCGATTTTGACACCGGCGACCGTCTGTATTTTGACCCGCTCAACACCGAGAGTGTCGATAATATCATCGCCACCGAAAAGCCGGATGCCTGCGTGGTGCAGTTTGGCGGCCAAACCGCCATCAAGCTGGCCCAGCATATGCAGGATATCGGCCTGCCCATTTTGGGCACCCCGGCGGATGCCATCGATGAGGCTGAGGACCGGGAGCGCTTTGACGAACTGCTGGAGCGCTGCCAGATTCCCCGCCCCCAGGGCCGGACGGTGTTCACCCTGGCCGAAGCGCTGGAAGCCGCCGAGGCCGTGGGCTACCCGGTGCTGATGCGCCCCAGCTATGTGCTGGGCGGCCAAAACATGATTGTGGCCTACCAAAGTGCCGATGTGGTGGAATATATGGGGGTTATCACCGCCCATGTGGATATGACCCACCCGGTGCTGATGGACAAATACATCCTGGGTACCGAGTGTGAGGTGGATGCCATCTGCGATGGCACCGATTACCTGATCCCCGGCGTGATGGAGCATATTGAGCGCACCGGTATCCACTCGGGGGATTCTATCAGCGTGTACCCCCCCTACGATTTCCCCCAGAGCGTGGTGGATACGCTGGTTGATTATACCGGCCGCTTTGCGCGGGAGCTAAAGGTGGTGGGGCTTGTCAACGTGCAGTACGCCGTGCAGGATGGCAAGGTGTTTGTCATTGAGGTCAACCCCCGCTCCAGCCGCACGGTGCCCTACATCAGCAAGGTGACCGGGGTGCCCATGGTGGATTTGGCGGTGCGCTGCTCCCTGGGCGAAAAGCTGAAGGATATGGGCTACGGCACCGGCCTTTGGCGGAACGGCACCAGCCCCTACACCGCCATCAAGGTGCCGGTGTTCAGCTTTGAAAAGCTGCACGGGGTGGATACCATGCTTGGCCCCGAAATGAAATCCACCGGCGAGGTGCTGGGCATTGCCCCCACCTTCCACGAGGCACTGATCAAGGGCCTGGTGGGCGCGGGCTACCAGTTTAAAATCCCCGGCCCGGGTAGCTGCGTGGTGGTTACGGTGAAGGATGGCGATAAGGCCGAGGTGGCCGACCTTGCCTGGAAGCTGCACGACAGCGGCTACAAAATTTATGGCACGGCGGGCACCGCAAAATACCTGAACTCCCAAATGATACCCTGTAGCGTGGTGCGCCAAATGAGCGAGGCCCGCCCCAATATGCAGGACCTATTGGAAAGTGGCCTGGTGGATTATATTATCTCCACCAGCCCCCACGGGCGGGACCCCACCCGGGATTCGGTCATTTTCCGCCGCAAGGCCACCGAGCTTTCCATCCCTTGCCTAACGGCGATGGATACCGCGCGGGTGCTGGTGGATGCGTTGCGCAGCGGGCACGATATTGCCAAGATGGAACTGGTGGATATCAGCACCCTGCACCAGAAAAAAGGCTGATGGCAAGGCAAACTGCGCGCACAAACCCCGAAAAGCACCCACTGTAATTGTGTGATTTTATTATAAATGACGATTTTTTGGGAATCGTGGGTTTTTTTGCCAAAAAGCCTTGTTTCTACGAGAGATTTTTCCTATAATTAATCACACAATAACAAACAGCGTGGCGCGGATGGTTCCGCGCCTGCTGATACATGGGGAGCAGAAAATATGACGAGATCTCAATTGATTACCAAAGTAGCAAGCGAAACCAGCATTGCTGCATCCGAAGTGGAAAAAGTGATGGATGCCGTGTTTGGCACCATTGGGGACGAGCTAAAGGTTGGCGCCAAGGTGACGATTGCCGGGTTTGGCCGGTTTGAAATGCGCCAGCGCAGCACCAAAAACTTTACCAACCCCAAAACCAAGGTTGCCAGCAAGTTGAGCCCCACGGCGATCCCCGGCTTTAAGGCCAGCGGCCGGCTAAAGGATAAAGTAAGCAAGTAAGCCAATAAGCAAAATGTTCATCTACAAAATCCTCCCGCCCCGGCGGGGGGATTTTTTCGTGCCGGGCGCCTGCCCGGCGGCATGGCCCCGGCCCGGCCGCGTGGGGCATATAAGCCGCAAAGCGGGGGAGAGCGGAAAGCCGGAATACATTGGCACCGGCTGGAACAGGCTCGGCAAAAAAATGCCACACAAATTTTACTTTTTTTGCATTCCGCTGCAAAAAGGCGGCGCGGTGGTTCGTAGTATAGGCAGAGGGATTGCGGCGTGCCCCCCTCGCACGCCGGAGGGAGGTGTACAAAACTGGAAAACAGCAAATTTGCGGCGCTGATGCAACAATACCAAAAGCTGGTGTATACCGTGTGCTACCAGTTTGTACATGACCCCCACACGGCGGAGGATTTGACCCAGGATACCTTTTTATCCGCCTATAACAGCATTGATCAGTGCGACCCCGCCTACCACAAGCAGTGGCTGGTGCGTGTGGCGGCCAATAAATGTAAAGACCATTTAAAAAGCGGCTGGATGCGCAAGGTGCAGGCCCCCGGCGACGATGCCCTGCCGGAACCGCGCGGCGCACCCAACCCCGATACCCAAAGCCCTGAGGAAACCCTGGTAAACGCCAGCGAGGCCACCGCCCTGGCGGGGCTGATACGCGCCCTGCGCGAACCGTATGGCAGCGTGGCCACCCTCTACCTACTGGAAGAAAAACCGGTGGCCGAGATTGCCCAGCGGCTGGGCAGGCCCGAAAAAACCGTACAAAACCAATTGTTCCGCGCAAAAGGAATCTTGCGCCAACAAATTACCGAAAGGAGGCAGGCACCATGACCTACTTTGACGATGCAAAACTATTTTCTACCGATGGACACCTGACCGATGCGGGGTTGCTTGCCCTGCGGGATGGCCAGTTGGATGAGCTGGGCAGCCTGGATGCCGCCGAGCATCTCTCCTTCTGTGATGCCTGCCTGGAACGGTACACCACCCTGTTGGAGGCTGCGCCCGAAGCCCTGCTTACCCCCCTGCGGGATGTAAGCGTGCAGGTGCAGGGCCTGCTGCGGATGCGCAGCATACGGATATTTACCAACCGCTATGTATCGGTGGCGGCGGCGGTGGTGCTGGCCTTTGGGCTGTGGCACCTGGGGGCGTTTGATGTAACACCCCGCACCCACCAGCCTGCCCGAACAGAAAAACCAAAATTTAGCATCAGCGAAAGCCTAAGCAATATTTTTGGCACCGTGGGCGATTCGGTCAGCGGCCTGCTGGACGAGGTGCAGCTTCATGCACAAAACGGATTTTTACAGCTTTCAGATACCAAAACGCCCGCGCCGGATCAGGCAAAAGCTGCTGGCAACCAGGGCACCACGGATTAAGGGAGAGTGACTTTATTATGAAGAAGAATGGATTGTTGACCTTTATTTTCGCCTGCATCCCCGGCGCAGGGCCGATGTATTATGGCTATATGAAGCGGGGGCTTTCGCAAATCACCTTGGTTTGCGTCTGCCTGGCCATGTCCAGCATCATTGCCGCACTATCAATTTTGGTGCCCATCATCTGGATGTTCAGCTTTTTTGACACCTACGACCTTATCCGCCATATGGTGGCGGGGGATGCCAAGCCCGATGGCTTTATGCTGCTGGAGGATGCCGGCCTCGGCTCCATCTCCAGCATTCTGCCCAACTACCATAACCTGATTGGCTGGGCCATGATCGGCCTGGGCGCCTGGGCCATCTACGACGGCGTAATTTCCGAGGCGCTGGAACGGCTGCTGTACGCCCTTGGCGTGGAGAATGCCTGGTATATCCTGCACAGCATCCCCACCCTGGTGGTGGCGGTGCTGCTGATATGGGGCGGCATTAAGCTGCTGGGCGGCCACCACGGCAACGCCAACCAGCCCTACACCCCCCCTGCGCCCGATGCCCGGGAGAATGATGCCGAAATTTACCCCTACCACCCCACCCACCCCGGCCCCGAGGATAGTGCCGACCGGCAGTAACCCCTGCTTCGGTGGCCGATACCGGCAATAAGCTGGAAACAAAACGTATATTGCAAATTAAAAATACGGAGTGTATTATGAATATGGAAAATCCGAACCCGAATCAAAACGAGGCAAACGGGGCGCAAACCCCGCCTACCTATACCCAACAGCCACCCCGCAAAGTGCGGCGGGTGGGCACCTTTACCCTGGGGCTGGTGCTGGTGATGGCGGGCGTGCTGCTAACCGCAAAAATTTTGATGCCGAACTTTGACCTTGGCTTGGTGCTGCGGTTTTCGCCCCTGGTGCTGATCACCCTGGGTGTTGAGGTGCTGGTTTATGCCACCCGGCCCGATGTCACCCTCAAGTACGATTTTTTAAGTATCTTTGTCTGCTTTCTCGTCATTTGCGGGGCGGCCTGCTCGGGCGTGGCGGTTCAGCTTGCACGGTATTACACCCCCGACCGCAACTACGCCCAGCAGCACCTTGCCCGCCAGCTGGAGGATGCCAGCTACACCGCCCTGCAACCCCAAAGTGGCCTGATACGGGATCTGGGGGCCAACGTATGGCTCCGCCAACCCGTGGATGTGGGTACGGTTTCGGCGCTGGCCCTGGCGGATTTGACCGCTGAGGACGATGTGCAGCTCAACATCACCATGCTCAACCAGTACCCCAGCGCCGCGGCCTTTGCCGCCGATTGCAAAACCATTTTGGATGCGGCGGTAGCCGCCGGGCTGCCCGTCACCCACTATTATTTCGATACCTGGATGGAAGAAATATACGACGGGGGAACCAGCTACCAGCTGGATATTGATGGCCCCTGGCTGAAAAATGCCGATGCCGCCCGCCTGGCTGCCAATACCTCCGCCTCGTGGTGGTGGCAGGGCAGCAGCTACGATACCGAGGCTGCGCGGGAGCAGGCAATCCGCCAGGCAACCGCCGAGAGTGCCGAGCCGGCCGATGATAGCGCGTATGAGGAGCAGTACCGCACCGGCTACGAGGATGGCTACATGGCCGCCCAAAATGATAGCGCCAGCGATACCAGCATCACCATAACGCCCCTATCCTAAAAATGCCCGAAATGCCGGCCAAACCGTATTTTACCAAAATTTGATATAGATTTTGCAGCTTCTTGCCTAAAAAGCGGGGGGCTGCATTGCTTTTGTCTGTAAAAAATGATAAACTGTGACCAGTGTCTTCCGGCCATAAAAGCCGCCGGTGGGCGGGTGGGGCGTTTTGCGCCACCCTGCCCGGGCAGCACTGCCCCCCGGCGTTTTTTGTGGTACAGGCTATAAGAAAAGAGGTTGCGGCAATGAAATTCCTGAAAGGCTACACCAAATCAGAAATCAGCTGGATGATGTACGACTGGGCCAACAGCGCCCACTCGGTCATCATCGTAACAATTCTCCCCATCTTTTTCGATACGGTGGCGGGCTACACGGCAGATAGTGTATACAGCATGAGCACCTGGGGCTACGCCACCAGCCTTGCCATGGCCATCGTCGCCCTATCGGCCCCCTTCGTGGGGGTGTTTGGCGATATACTGGGGATGCGCAAAAAGCTGTTTGCCGCCTTTGTGGTTATTGGCGTGGTGGCCTGCGCGGGGATGGCCTTTACCCCCGGCATGGATTTTACCTCCAGCACGGCGGCGGCGGGCAAGGTGGCCAACACCATTTTGGTGCTGTATATCATCAGCGTCATTGGTTTTGATGCCTCCTGCGTTTATTATGATGCCTTTTTAACCGATATCACCACCGAAAGCCGGATGGACCAGGTATCCACCCTGGGGTACGGGCTGGGCTACATTGGCGGCTCCACCATCCCTCTGGTTATCTTTTTGGTGATGAACCTGCTGGGGGTGCCCACCCTGACCTGCCTGGCCGTAATCTTTGCGCTAACCGCCGTGTGGTGGCTGGTGTTCAGCCTGCCCCTCATCAAAAACTGCGAGCAAACCAGCGGCAAGCCCTACGAAAAAGGGGATGTGGGCCGCGCCATCCGGGGGGTGGGGGCCACCATCCGGGAAATTGGCCAAAACAAGGCCATGCTCGTGTACATTTTGGCCTACTTCTTTTACATTGATGGCGTACATACCATCATCAGTATGTCCACGGTGTACGGCACCAACCTGGGCCTAAATTCCACCGATATGCTGCTGGCCCTGCTGCTGGTGCAGCTTTTGGGGCTGCCCTTCTGCCTACTATATATGCGCCTTAGCGCCAAGTTTGGTGCCCGCACCATGGTGGGCGTGGGGATTTGCGTGTATATGTTTATCTGTGTGTTCGGCTTTTTCATGCGCAGCATCTGGCAATTTTGGGTGCTTGCCATCCTTTGCGCCACCAGCCAGGGGGGCATACAGGCCCTCAGCCGCAGTATGTTTGGCAAGCTGATCCCGGATAAAAACCGAAGCGGAGAGTTTTTCGGCTTCTTTGATATTTTCGGCAAGTTCAGCTCCATCATGGGGCCAACCCTGGTGGGTGTTGTCAGCGCCGGGGCAGCCGGTGCCATGCTGAAGGCCCAGGGGCTGACGGCGGCCACCGCCACCGCCGAACAGGTGAACGCCATCAACGCGGCTTCCAGCCCGTACGGCATCCTTTCCATCCTGCTGATTATGGCGGTGGGGGGCATCCTATACTTTGTGGTGCTGCCGAAGTATCTCAAAAAATAGCCGCAGGCTATTTTTTTAGCCATCCGCCCCGGTTGCCGCGCAGCGGCCCCCCTCCTTGCACCCCGGCGGGTTTTGGTGTACAATAAGGTGTCCTGCTACGGCGGGGGAATGATTCTCTAACTGCCCAAAGCACAAAAGGCGGCCAAGGCGGCGGCAGCGTTGCCGTTTGCCCTTGCGCCGGCAAAAAGGCTGTTGGGCGGTTGGTTGTGAAAGCGAAGGATGTAAACCATGCCGGAAGGCTACACCCATCTGCGCACCGCCAGGCGGGCGGCCGAAGCGCTGCATATCACCATCGAATACCCGGCGGCTTTTGCCGCCGGTGCAAACGGGCCGGATGCTTTGTTTTGCTACGAAATATGGAAGCCTGCCAAAAAGCGCCGGTACGACCTACCCGCCCTGGGCAACCGAATGCACGAGGAAAAAACGGGGCTGTTCCTACAAAACCTGGCCGCCGGGGTAACCACCCGCGCCCAGCTGGAATATACCCTGGGCTTTTTCAGCCACTATGCGGCCGATACCGTGCTGCACCCCTATGTGCTGGCCATCTGCCAAAAGGGGATGCCCTACGGCGGCGCGGGCGGCCACGGCTATTTTGAGATTGCGCTGGATTCTACCCTGCACGCGGCGGATACCGGCATCTCTCAGGTGCCGGTGGCCGATAGCAGCCCGCCCCTTTCCGGCGCGGCCCTGGCCGAGGTTACCACCCTGCTCAAGGGGGCCATTGCGGCCACCTACGGGGTGGATTTGCCGGTGGAGTGCTTGGCCGATGCGTTTTACCACATCACCCTGCTGCGGGGGTGGTTTACCTCCCGCACGGGGGTGCGGCGGGCCGTTTACTGGCTGATTGAACCGCTGATGGGCGGCCGGGGCAAAATTACCGGCCATGTATCCCCCCGGCGGCTAAAAACAAACCTGCCCGATACCTGGCAGCACCCCGGCACCCACCAACAGGCCAAGGGCAGCGCCTTTGCCCTGTTGCAGGAGGCACAAAAGCGTAGCGAGGTGTACATGGCGGCCCTGCTGGGCTGCCGCCTTGGCAAGCTTACCCCCGCCCAGATGGCCGCCCTTTTGGGCAGCAAAAGCTATACCCTGGGCATCGATACCCCCGAAAGCGCCCCCGGGCAGCCTACCCAAGCTGGCCCTGAAAAGGAAATATAAACACGGTATAAGGAGATTTTTTTATGGTACGTATCACTATGGAAAACGGCAAAACCATCGATTTGGAGCTGGATGAAAAAGCAGCCCCCATCACCTGTGCAAACTTTTTGAAGCTGGTAAACCAGGGCTTCTACAACGGCCTTTGCTTCCACCGGGTTATCCCCGGGTTTATGGTGCAGGGCGGCTGCCCCGAGGGTACCGGCACCGGCGGCCCCGGCTGGAACATCAAGGGCGAATTTTCCGGCAACGGGGTGCCCAACCCCATCAAGCACAGCCGTGGCGTTATCAGCATGGCCCGCGCCATGGACCCCAACTCGGCCGGGAGCCAGTTCTTTATCATGCACCAGGATGCCACCCATCTGGATGGGCAGTATGCGGCCTTTGGCCATGTGGTAAGCGGGATGGATGTGGTGGATGAAATTGCCGCCACCCCCACCGATTGGAGGGATAAGCCCACCACCCCCGCGGTGATGAAAACCGTTTGCGTTGTAGAATAATTTGGTAGCCAGCCCGCCACGCCCCGGCAACCGCCCGGGTGCGGCGGGCTTGTTTTTTGTGCACAAAAAGGGTATGCTTATACTATACTGAAAATGAAGCCAACAGGAGGAACCCTACCCATGACCAACCTGCGCTACGCCATTATGGATATGGACGGTACCTTGATCGATTCCACCGGGATGTGGGAGGGGGTATCGGCGGCGGTGCTGGCCCGGTTTGGCAAAACCTTCCCGCCCGAGGATGCCGCCCGCACCGTAACCCTTACGGTGGAGGGCACGGCAGATTTTTTTGTGCGGGAATACCACCTGCCCGCCACCCCCGCCGCGGTGGCCACGCTCCTTCGCCAGGCGGCAGGGGAGGGGTATGCCCACCAGGTGGTGGCCCGCCCGGGCGTGGTGGCCGCGCTGGATGCACTGGCCGGGGCAGGGGTCAAGCTCTGCGTTGCCTCGGGCACCGAAAAACCGCTGATTGATGCGGCCCTTACCCACCTTGGCCTGCGCGATAAATTCCGCTTTACCATCTGCTGCCAAAACCCCGAGGGCAAGGCCGCGCCCGATGTCTATTTTACCGCCATGGCCATGTTGGGGGCCGGGGCACCCGGGGAGGTTGCCGTGTTTGAGGATTCTCGCCGGGCCATACAAACCGCCCGCGCCGCCGGGTTTTACACGGTGGGGGTGTTGGATGCCTACCAAAAGGCCGATTGGCCCACCATCCGCCATACCGCCCATGAAATTTGTGCGGATTGGCAAAGCTGGGCCGAAGCATACCGCCGCACCCCTGCGCTGTGAAACCGTTTTTTGAATTTTGATTTTAATTTTTACAGGAGAACACTATGAAACTGATCACCTTTACTGTGCCCTGCTACAACTCGGCCGCCTACATGGAAAAATGCGTCAAAACCCTGCTGACCGCCGGCCCTGACGCGGAAATTATCCTGGTGGACGATGGCTCCAAGGACGATACCGGGGCCATTGCTGACCGTTTTGCCGCCAAGTACCCCGCCATTGTTCGCGCCATCCACCAGGAGAACGGTGGCCACGGCGAGGGCGTGAACCAGGGGGTGCGCAACGCCGAGGGGATTTATTTTAAGGTGGTGGATTCGGACGATTGGCTGGATGAAGCCGCCCTTGCCAAGGTGATGGCCAAATTGCGCGAATTTGCCGCCATGGAAAAGCCGGTGGACCTGCTGCTTTGCAACTACGTGTACGAGCACGTGGAGGATAACACCCGCAAGGTAATCTCCTACCGGGGGATCCTGCCGCAGGACCGGGTATTTAAATGGAGCGAGATTGGCAAGTTCCCCCCCAGCCAAAATATTTTGATGCACAGCGTAATTTATCGCACCAAAATCCTGCGGGATTGCGGGTTGGAGCTGCCCAAGCACACCTTCTATGTCGATAACGTGTTTGTTTACCAGCCCCTGCCCCAGGTGGCCACCCTCTATTATATGGATCTTGACCTTTACCGCTATTTTATCGGGCGGGAGGACCAAAGCGTCAACGAAAAGGTGATGGTAAAGCGGGTAGACCAGCAAATTCGCGTTACCAAGCGGATGATTGACGCGGTGGATTTGTACGCCCTGCCGGTCAACCAGGATAAACTGCGGGCCTATATGCTCAACTACCTGGGCATGATGATGGTCATCTCCAGCGTGTTTTTAACGATGGATGGCACCCCTGCCGCCTTTGATAAAAAGCGGGAGCTGTGGCAGTACCTGAAAAACCACGATGAAAAGGTGTATAAGCACTGCAAATTCTCGATTGCCGGGGCCTGCAACCTCCCCGGGCCGCTGGGCCACAAGCTTTGCCTGTGGGGCTACAGTGCCGCTCGCAAAATTTTCAAGTTCAACTAAACTAAAAGGCGCTGCCATCGCGGGATGGCAGCGCCTTTTTGGGTAAGGTATTCGGTCAGGGGGCTACCATTTTATCGGCAGCCTTATACAAATCTCCACAGCTCATGCAAACCACCAAATCGCCGGGGCGGGCGTTGGCCTTCACCCAGGCGGCGGCCTCGTCCAGCCCACCAACCACCACGCTACCGGGCAGCTTGGCGGCAAGGTCCTCGCTTTTCACGCTGCCGTCATCCACCTCGCGGCTACCCATAATGGGCAGCAGCACGGTGATATCGGCCTGCTTTAGCACGGCGGCAAAATCGTCCATCAGGGCCTTGGTGCGGCTGTAGGTGAAGGGCTGGTGTACGGCAATCACCCGCTTATAGCCCATCTCCTTGGCGGTTTTCATGGTGGCGGCAAGCTCGGTGGGGTGGTGGGCATAATCGTCCACCACCACGGCGCCGTTGCATTCGCCTTTCACCTCAAACCGGCGGCCCGCGCCCTTAAAATCGGCGGCGGCACGCTCGGCATCGGCGGGTTGCAGGCCCAGCGGGCGGATGCAGGCGCACATGGCAAGGGCGTTGTAAATATTGTGGTAGCCCGGCACCGCCAATTGCAGGTGGGCAAACGGTTCGCCCAGCTCCAGCACATCAAACTCAAAAAAGCCGGGGCGGTATTCGCGGATGTTGGCGGCGCGGATGCGGGCCTCCTGCTCAATGCCAAACGAGATTACCGGGCGGTCAATCGAATTGACAACATCCAGCGTGTCCTTATCGTCCAGGTTAAAAATGACCGTGCGGGAGAGCAGGGCAAATTTCTGGAAGGCCATTTTCAGCCGCCCCATCGTGCCGTAATACTCCAAATGGACGTTATCAATGTTCAGCAATATGCCCAGCCAGGGGGTAAGCTGCAAAAAGGTTTCGCTGTATTCGCAGGCTTCAATCACCACGCTGCTGCCCTTGCCCGCCTTGCCGTACCCGCCAATCAAGGGCAGCTTGCCCCCAATCACGGCGGCAGGGTCCTGCCCGGCAAGCTCCAGCAAGGTGGCAATCATGCTGGTGGTGGTGGTTTTGCCGTGGGTGCCTGCCACGCAAACGCTGTGGCTGTACAACCGGCTGATGTAGCCCAGCAGCTCGCTGCGCTCCACCGTGGGGATGCCGTGGGTGTTGGCGTACTGTAGTTCGCAGTTATCGGGGTGGATGGCGGCGCTGTACACCACCATATCGGCCCCGGCAAGGTTGTTGGCATCGTGGCCGATATGCACCGTGATGCCCATGCCACGCTCGGCGGCGGTGATTTTGGTTTCCTCCACATCGCTGCCGGTGATGGCATAGCCACGGTCGTGCAAAATTTGAATCAGCGGGAACATCCCCGAGCCACCGCAGCCGATAAAGTGTAGCTGCCGCACATTTTGCAGCAGTTTGTTGTCGTAAATATTATGATAAGACATGGCTTGTTCACCTCAAAAGTATCCGGCAAATCTCCACATAGCAAGCTTGGCCGAAAATAATATAATAATTATATAGTTTTTTGGTTGTAAAATAAACACTTTTTTTGAAATTTTGGTATAATACTAAGAAATGTGTGTAAAAACCGGCAAACCGACGGACGCAAATCGGACGTAAACCGGGCGTAAACCGGCAGAAGGGAAGAAAAATGCGCTTTTTTGAATGGACGGTTGGCGGCAAGGGGCTGCAAACCCCGCCCACAGGCGGCCCCGCTTTGGCGGTGACGGCGGTGGAGCTGGCAAAAATTGGCCTGCCTGCCCGCCAACTGCCCCGCCTGCTGGCCGAGTTGCAAAGGCTGGTGGCGGCCGACCCCACCCTCAACCGCCGCCCCACCCTGCTGCGGCTGGCCAAAAACCTATCCTGGATGTTTGTATAAGGGGCAGCCTTCGCGCTGCCATGCCCTGCCCGCGCCAAGCGGGTGGGGCGTATTTTTTTGCACCCTGCGCCCCGGGCCGGCATAACATGAAACAGATGGCGGGGGTGATGGAATGCACAAAACATTTTGCGTGGTGGGTACCGATGCCCGCCAGCACGCGGCAGCCCGGGTATTGCGGGAGGCCGGCTACCAGGTGACCGGGGCAGAAGGGGCGGGCAACGCCGATTATATCCTGCTGCCCATGCCTCTGGATGCCGATATGGCCGACCTTGCCCGTATTTTGCGGGCGGCCCAGCCGGGCACGTTGGCGCTGGGCGGGCGGGTCAGCGGGCCGGTGCAGGCGGCGGCCGATGCCGCCGGGGTGGAGCTGGTGGATTATTTTTTGCGCCCCGAGCTTGCCTGCCTGAACGCCGTGCCCACCGCCGAGGGCTGCCTGGGGCTGCTGATGGCCCTGCGGGAGGATACCCTGTGGGAAAGCCCGGTGCTGGTGCTGGGCGGCGGGCGGGTGGCACACGCGCTCTACCGGCGGCTGGTGCTGCTGGGGGCCGCGGTTACGGTGGTGGCGCGCGCCCCCCTACAGCGCGCCGAGGCCCGGTGCCAGGGCTGCCATACCGCCGATTTGAGTGAGCTGCCCCGCCTGTTGCCGGGGTTTGACGCGGTGGTAAACACCATACCCAGCCGGGTGTTGGGCCGTGCCGAGCTTGCGCGCTTGCCGGGGCGGGCGCTGGTGATTGACCTTGCCAGTATGCCCGGCGGAACCGATTTTGAGGCAGCAAAATCCCTTTCCATCAAGGCGGTACACGCGTTAAGCCTGCCCGCCCACTGTGCACCCCATACGGCGGGGCGTTTGGTTGCCGATACCGTTTTGAACATTTTGCAGGAAAGGAGCGTGGCACCATGAGAGCCACAGCCGATGATACCCCCCAGGTGGTGGTGTTTGCCCTGTGCGGCAGCTTTTGCACCTTTGAGGCGGTGCTGCCGCAGATACAACGCCTTTGTGCCATGGGGTGGGAGGTGCTGCCCCTTTTAAGCTACAGCGCCGCCACCCTGGATACCCGTTTTGGCCGTGCCGCCGATTGGAAGGCCGCGCTGGAGGAGCTGACCGGCCATGCCCCCCTAACCACCTTGCAAGAGGCCGAACCCCTTGGCCCCAAGCGGATGGCCCGGGCCATGGTGATTGCCCCCTGCACCGGCACCACCATGGTGCGCCTGGCCCAGGGCCTTAGCGATACCCCGGTAACCCTGGCGGCCAAAAGTATGCTGCGGGGCGGGCGGCCCATCATCCTTGCCCCCTCCACCAACGATGGCCTAAGCGGCAGCGCCGTGGGCCTGGCCCAGCTTTTGCAGCGCAAATATTATTATTTTGTGCCGTTTGGCCAGGACGATAGCTTTAAAAAGCCCCACAGCCTGAAAAGCGATATGAGCCTGCTGCCCGATACCCTGGCCTGTGCGCTATCGGGCATTCAATTGCAGCCGTTGCTGCTGTAATACCGGCAGATTTTGCCAAAAACAGTGCCGTGGCGGGCCACGGCGGCATATAGTGAAAGGGCAGGGCTGCGGCCCCGCCCCGGCAAAAAAGGCCGGGGCGGCGGCAGCCTGCCTGCGCAGTTGGCCGGGGGTTGGAACCGGGAAAATTCGGAAGGGCGGTGCGGCGTATGGAGAAGATTGAGATACGGGGTAAGCGTGGGCTGAAGGGGAGCATCACACCGGCGGCAGCCAAAAACAGTGTGCTGCCCATCCTGGCGGCCACCCTGCTTTGCGAAGGCCCCTGCACCATCCGCCGCCCGCCCCGCCTGGCCGATGTGGATACCAGCCTGGCCCTGCTGGCGGCGGTGGGGGCGGGGGCCGCCTGGCAGGGGCTGGATATCATCACCCGCCCGGCCCCGGTGGTGGGGCGGGTGCCCCCCGCGCTGGCCGGGGCCATGCGCAGCTCGGTATTTTATCTGGCACCCCTATTGCACCGGGCCGGGGCCGTTTACCTGCCCCTGCCGGGCGGGTGCCGCCTTGGGCCCCGCCCGGTGGATATCCATATTGATGGGCTGCTGGCCATGGGCGCGCGGGCCGAGGTTGGGCGGGATGCCATCACCCTGCGGCGGGCAGGGCGGCTGCGCGGGGCCGATTTTACCCTGCGCCTGCCCAGCGTGGGCGCCACCGAAACCCTGCTGATGGCCGCCGCCGTTGCCGAGGGCACCACCGTGCTGCGGGGGGCCGCCTGTGAGCCGGAGGTGGAGGATTTGGCGGGTTTTTTGCAGGCTTGCGGCGCGCAAATTACCGGTGCCGGTACCCCGGTGGTGGTGGTGCAGGGCCGGGCCGCGCTTACCGGCTGCACCTACACCCCCCTGCCCGACCGTATTGCCGCTTGCACCTACGCCGCGGCGGTGGCGGCGGCAGGGGGGCGGGTAAAAATTACCGGCTGCCGCCCGGCGCATTTTGCCACCTTTGCCGGGTTTTTGCAGCGCATCGGCTGTGGGGTGGAGCGGGGGCGCACCAGCCTGACGGTGGCGCGCGACCCCACGCGCCCACTGCGGGGCGGGCAGCAGCTTTTTGCGGCGGCGTACCCCGGCTTTGCCACCGATGCTGCCCCCCTGGCCGCCGCGCTGTTGCTGGGGGCGGTGGGGGAATCCACCCTATATGACGGGCTGTTCCAAAACCGCTTTGCCTGCGCCCGGGGGTTTGCCGCCATGGGGGCCAAGGTGCAGGACGAGGGGCGGCTGCTAAAAATTGCGGGCGGTGCCGTTTTGCGGGGCGCGGCGGTCACCGCGCCCGATTTGCGGGGCGGTGCGGCGCTGATGGTGGCGGCCCTGGGGGCCGAGGGCGTTACCGAAATTGCGGATGCCGGGCATATCCGCCGGGGCTACGCCCACCTTGCCGCCGATTTTAGGGCCCTGGGGGCCGATTGCCGCCAGAGCTGTGTGTGATGCTGCGTGTGATGCCCCGGCAAGGCCCTGCAAACAGGTTTTGCCTGCCGTGTGCAAAAAAATGCGCCCGAATTCAAAAACCGGCGCGGCGGCTTTTTTGGGGGGGCGCAATGCCGCGCCGGGCTTTGCATTTGGGCTTGCGGTACAAAACAAAAAAACTGCGCCCGGGGCCGAGGGAAAACCGGCCCCCTACATAAAACCGTGCCAAGCCATGCCGCGCAGCGCCACCAAAAAAATATAGGCCGCCTTTATGTGTCTTTTTTGTGAAAAATAGCGGTAAAAGCCGCTTTTTTGGGGTTCTGTCATCATTTTTTTGTCTTTTTGGAGCTTGCCTATTGAAATTGTTCCCAAAATTTGATATTCTAATAGTCAGTT
>JAQUSS010000172.1 GCA_028710135.1 Gemmiger sp.
GTGGCGGTGGCGGGGGGCGCGGCCGTCGGCGTGGGGGTAGGCGCAGCCGTCGGGGTGGCCGTCGGGGTGGCCGTGGGCGCGGCGGTAGGCTCCGCCGTGGGTTCGGCCGTAGGCTCTGCGGTGGGCTCCGCTGTCGGTTCGGCAATGGGTTCCGCCGTGGGCTCCGCGGTAGGCTCTACCGTGGGTTCCGCAGTAGGCTCCACCGTAGGCTCTGCGGTGGGCTCGGTGGTGGCGGCAGGCTCTGCGGCAGGCTCACGCACCTCCGCAGCCGGTACCTCCTCGGTGGCTACCGTGGAACTGGCACCTACCGAAATGGTTGCATCCTCGGCCAGGGCTGCCATGGGGATGCTGGCGGCCAGGGCCAGGGCTAACAACAGGGAAATTGCTCTTTTCAAAATTTTACCTCTCCTTTCGGGGCGCCGGGGTGGCGGCCACAAATCTGGTTTCATTATACATGGTTCGCGGTACACATACAAGATGTAGCGGGCAGATTTTACAATTTGATGAAATTTTGCCTTACCAACATAAAAAAATTGCCCACCTGGCCAAAAGCCAAGGTGGGCAATTTTCAGGGTAGGGCAGGGCAAAAACAAGCCTTGCCCGCCGGTGTTTGGCGGCCCTGCTGCCCCGCCAAAGGGCGGGCAGGGTGCTGCAAAGGGCCGTTAAAACAAGTTGCTTTCGCCGGGTTTGTTAGGCAGCTTTGCCCTTTGCGGCGGCGCGCTGGCAGGCTTTTACAAGCTCCACCACCGGGATGACCAAAATGGAGAGGAGCAGCGCTACCCCATATTCGGCCAGGCTGATGGGGGTAAAGCCGAAGGCGGTAGCAATAAACGGAACCTCCAGCACCAGGGTGGTAAGCACCAGGCTGCCCAGCATGGCGGCCCACAGCACCACATTGCGGGTGTGCAGGGTAAACACGCTCTTGCGCTGGCTGCGCATATTAAAGCTGTGGAAAACCTCGCACATACTCATGGTCAAAAAGGCCATCGTCATGCCATCGGGGGAGATGCCGTGCGGCATCTCAAAATAGCCAACCTCCATGCAGTGCCCAATAATGTAGGAGGCCAAGGTGATTACCGTAATCAAAATGCCCTGGTAAATTACATCAATGCCCAGGCCGCCGGCAAAAATGCCATCGCTGCTTTTGCGGGGCGGGCGGCTCATCACATCATCCTCGGCAGTTTCCAGCCCCAGCGCCAACGCGGGGAAACAGTCGGTAATCAGGTTGATAAACAGCAGGTGTACCGGGTTTAGCAGGGTAAAGCCAAGCAGGGTGGCAAAAAATACCCCCAAAACCTCGCTCATATTGCTGGCAAGCAAAAACTGAATGGCCTTGCGGATGTTATCGTAAATGCGGCGGCCCTCGCCCACAGCCCCCACGATGGTGGCAAAGTTATCATCCGCCAGCACCATATCGGCCACGTTTTTGGTAACATCGGTGCCGGTAATGCCCATGCCAACGCCGATATCGGCGGCCTTAATGCTGGGGGCATCGTTCACGCCGTCGCCCGTCATGGCGGTGATGGAGCCAAGCTTTTTCCAGGTGTTCACAATCCGAACCTTGTGTTCGGGCTGAACGCGGGCGTACACCCCGTAGTTGGCAATGGTGCGCTCCAGCTCCTCCTGGGGGATGGCATCCAGCTCGGCCCCGGTCAGGGCCTGGGTGGCGCTTTCAATAATGCCAAGCTCGGTGGCAATGGCAACGGCGGTGTCCTTATGGTCGCCGGTAATCATCACCGGGCGGATGCCGGCCGAGCGGCACTCGGCAATGGCGGCTTTTACCTCGGGGCGCACCGGGTCAATCATGCCGGTCAAGCCGATAAAGCAAAGCCGCTGTTCCAGGTATGCGGGGTCGTTCTGGGTGGGGGCAGCCTCCCAACGGCGGAAAGCGGCGGCCAGCACGCGCAGGGCCTTATCGGCCATCCGCTTGTTTTCGCCCAGCAATTCCTTCCGCTTTTCATCGGTCAGGGGCAGGGCCTTGCCATCCTGCCAGTAGTGGGTGCAGCATTTCAGCACTTCATCGGGCGCGCCCTTGGTATACTGGATGCAGCCCGTGCCATCCCGGTGGACGGTGGACATCATTTTCCGCATCGAGTCAAAGGGGGCTTCGTCCACACGGGGGGTGGCCTCCTCCAGCGCGGGCTTGGGCAGGTTGAGGGTGGCGGCATAGTTTACCAGCGCGGCCTCGGTGGGCTCGCCCTCGGCGCCGTTCTCACCCAAGGTGGCATCGTTGCAAAGGGCCATGGCGGTGGCAATCAGGGGGGCATCGCCAACGTGCTCCACCACCGTCATTTTGTTTTGGGTCAGGGTGCCGGTTTTATCCGAGCAGATAACCTGGGCGCAGCCCAGCGTTTCCACCGCGGTCAATTTGCGAATCACGGCATTGCGCTTGCTCATGTTGGTAACGCCGATGGAAAGCACCACCGTAACCACGGTGGCCAACCCCTCAGGGATGGCGGCAACCGCCAGGGATACCGCCACCATAAAGGTGGAAAGCACAGTGTCCAAATCAAACCGGCCGGCGCTTATCAGGTTGAACACAAAAATAAACACGCAGATGCCCAGCACCAGCTTGGAAAGGGTTTTGCCCAGTTCGTCCAGCTTTTTTTGCAGGGGGGTCTGTTCGTCTGCGGCGGCGGCCAACGCGCCCGCAATTTTGCCCATCTCGGTGTCCATGCCGGTGCCGGTAATCAGGGCGCGGCCACGGCCATACACCACGGTGGAGCCCATGTAGCACATATTTTTACGGTCGCCCAGGGGCACATCCTTGCCGCTCAAGCCCAGTGCCTCGGTCAATTTGTTGACGGGCACGCTCTCGCCGGTCAGGGCGGCTTCCTCAATTTTCAAGCTGGCAGATTCCAACAGGCGGCCATCGGCGGGCACCGCGTCGCCCGCTTCCAGCACCACCACATCCCCGGGCACCAGCTCGGAGGAATGCAGCGAAAGCTGCTTGCCATCCCGCAAAACCTTGCAGGTGGCAGCCGTCATGGTTTGCAGGGCCTCAATGGCGGCCTCGGCCTTGCTCTCCTGCACAACGCCCAGCACGGCGTTTAGCAGCACCACCAGCAAAATGATAAACACTTCGGCCAGGCTTTCGCCCTGCATCAGGCTGGTAACGGCAGAAACCGCGGCGGCCACCATCAAAATAATCAGCATGGGGTCTTTCAGCTGGGCCAAAAAGCGCTGTAGCAGGGTGGGCTTTTCGGCCTCCTTCAGCTTATTTGGCCCGTGCTTTGCCAGCCGCTCGGCGGCAGCCGCCGCCGTAAGGCCATTGGGGGTGCTTTCCAACTGGGCAAGGGCTTGCTCGGTGGTAAGCTCGTAATTTTTCATTGGCATGAAAATCTTCTCCTCTCAAAAAAGCAAACGCGAAAATTATATAAAAATACCCATACACAAAGCGGGCTTGGGCTGCTTTATGTATGAGTCTCATTCATTGTGAGCGGTACCGGGCGTTGCCGCCGTCCTGACGATACCGCTCCGCGCATTTCTATCGCTGCCGATAGTGGCTACCTGGCAGATAGCGTTACGGGCTGCTATGGAAATGTGCGGAATTACTCCCTCATAAGGGTACATTGCTACTATTATAGTCTATCCACCAAAAAAGGCAAATGGCAAAACTCAAAAAGTGTGTAAAATTTTACAGCAGGGCTTTAAAACCCATCAAAACCAACACAATGCCGCCCACCCGCTCGGCAAGGGCGCGGTAGCGGGTGCCAAACAGGCTGCCCACCTTTACCCCCACGGCCGATAAAAGGAAGGTGATGCACCCAATCAGCGCGGCGGCCCCCAAGATGGATACCTGCAACGCCGCAAAGGATACCCCCACGGCCAGCGCATCGATGGAGGTTGCCACCGCCAGGGGCAGCATGGCCCGGGCGGAAAAATCGTCGTCCAGCGTTTCGGGCGGGGAAAAACTTTCCCGGATCATGTTGATGCCAATCAATAGCAGCAGCACAAAGGTTACCCACCCGCCCACACGCTCCAAAAAGGTGGAAAAGCGGGTGCCCAAAAAGTAGCCAAGCGCGGGCATAAGGGCCTGGAACCCGCCAAAATACAGCCCACAAAGCAGGGCGTGGCGGGGGCGCAGCGCGCGAACCGAAAGCCCCTTGCAGATGGATACCGCAAAGGCATCCATCGATAGGCCGATTGCAATTACGATAATGTCTAAAATAGTCATGGGCAAAAACTCCTTTTTTAGGGCTTTTTTAGGGGGCGGCGCACCAAACGATGTGAAAAACGGGGCAAAAGCCGCCGCTTCGCCGTTGCTAAGGGCGCTGCTTTTGGGCGGTTTGGCACAAAAAAAGCGAGACCTATCCACCCCGTGCCGGGCAGATAAGTCTCGCTGTTTAGAACAAAGCCAGGGCCAAAGCCCAAGATGTTGGCGATGTAGCGCATTGCGGG
>JAQUSS010000173.1 GCA_028710135.1 Gemmiger sp.
ATGCCGAGCATTCGGGCGTTATCAACATTGCGCTGGAAGGCATGATGATTTTTGGGGCGCTGTTTGCGGCGCTTTCCCTTCAAGCGTTTGACCAAAGCGGCTTTGGCGCAGCCCACCCGCTGGTATCCATGCTGGCCTCCATTGTGGTGGCGGGCGTTGCGGGGATGCTGTTTTCGCTGCTGCTGGGGTTTGCGGCCATCAACCTGAAGGCAGACCAAACCATTGGCGGCACGGCGCTGAACCAGTTTGCCCCGGCCTTTGCCATTGTTATGACATGGGCCATCCAGGGCCAGGGCCTTACCAACATCCAGCTCCCCAGCTGGATTCGCATCACCCGCGCAACCCTGGGGCTGCCGGCTGCCGAGAACAGCAAATCTTTTTTTGAGGTATTGTTTTTTAAATACAACTACCTTACCACCCCGGTGGCGGTTGTGCTGTTTATTGTGGCCGGGCTGCTGATGTACAAAACCCGCTTTGGGCTGCGGCTGCGCGCCTGTGGCGAACACCCCCAGGCGGCGGATTCGGTGGGCATCAACGTCTACCGTATGCGGTACGCCGGGGTGATGATCTCGGGCTTTTTGGGCGGCATCGGCGGGCTTGCCTACACCATGGCGGCGGGCAGCAGCTTTACCTCCAGCGTGGGCGGCTACGGCTTTTTGGCCCTGGCAGTCATGATTTTTGGCAACTGGAAGCCCCTGCCCATTTTGGGCTCGGCGGTGTTCTTTGCCCTATTTAAGGTGGTGGCCGCCTACAACGATGCCATCCCGTTCCTACCAAAATTCAGCAACCTGAAATCGGCCTCCAACCTGTACCAAATGCTACCCTATATTGTTACCATGATTGTGCTGATTTTTACCTCCAAAACCTCGCAGGCCCCCAAGGCGGAGGGCGTACCCTACGATAAGGGCAGCCGTTAACCCCGGCGTACCCTGCAAAAAAGGTTCAAAACCTGCAAAACCTGCAAAATCAGCGCCCGGTCCGGTTTTCGGGCCGGGTGCTGCTGCTTTGGCAGCGGAAGGAGAAACTATGCGTATCTATGACATCATTGCCAAAAAACGGGATGGTGGTGTACTGACCCAGCCCGAAATTGCCTTTGCGGTGGAGGGGTATGTGCGGGGCGATATCCCCGATTATCAGATGAGTGCCTTGCTGATGGCCATCTACCTGCGTGGGATGACCGACCGCGAAACAGCGGAGCTGACCGAGGTAATGGCAAAATCCGGCGATATGGTGGATCTTTCGGCCATTGCGGGGGTTAAGGTGGATAAGCACTCTACCGGCGGGGTGGGGGATAAAACCACCCTAATCATGGCCCCCATGGTGGCGGCCTGCGGGGTGAAAATTGCCAAGATGAGTGGCCGCGGGCTGGGCCACACGGGGGGCACCGTGGATAAAATGGAGGCCGTGCCGGGCACCCGCACCGCGCTGACCCAGGCGGAATTTTTTGCCCAGGTCAACCAAATTGGTATTTCGGTCATTGGGCAAAGCGGGCAGATTGCCGCGGCGGACAAAAAGCTGTATGCACTGCGCGATGTGACGGCCACGGTGGGCTGCATCCCCCTGATTGCCTCCTCCATCATGAGCAAAAAGCTGGCCGCCGGTTCGGATGCTATTTTGCTGGATGTAACCATGGGGGATGGCGCCTTCATGAAAACGCTGGACGATGCGCTGGAGCTTGCCCGGCTGATGGTTGCCATTGGCACCGCGCATGGGCGGCAGGTGGCCGCCCTGATTACCGATATGGATACCCCTTTGGGGCAAAATATTGGCAATGCGATGGAGGTTGCCGAGTGTGTGGCAGTGCTAAAGGGCCACGGCCCGGCCGATTTAACCGAGGTGTGCGTGCAGCTTGCCGCCAATATGCTGTGGCTGGCAGGCCGGGGCGAGCTTGCCGCCTGCCGCGCCATGGCCGAGCAAACCTTGGCCGATGGCACGGCCTTCCTCAAATGCTGCCAACTGTTTGCGGCCCAAGGCGGGGATATATCGGTTTTAAAAGACCCCAAAACATTTAAACAGGCAGCCTACCGGTACGAACTGACGGCAAAAACCGATGGCTTTATCATGAAAAACGATGTTGAAAAAATTGGCAATGCCAGCGTGCTGCTGGGGGCCGGGCGGCTGAAAAAGGAGGATGGCATCGATTTTTCAGCCGGCATCACCATGCACAAAAAATTGGGGGATAGGGTGCAAAGCGGGGACGCAATTTGTACCTTTTATGCCAACGACCCGGCACTTTTCCCCGCAGCCGAGCAAATGTACCGCGATGGCCTGGTAATTGGCCCCGAAAAACCGGTTCTGCCGCCCCTTGTCTATGCCCGCGTAACCAAAGATGGCGTGGAGCGGTTTTAAAATACCCGTTGCCCCTTGCCCAAATGGCCCGGGGCAGCACTTACGGCCCCCACCGTGGGGCATTTTCTACAACAGAAGGAGAAAATAATGAAGCAACAATATGATGTCGTGATTGTGGGGGGCGGCCCCGCAGGCTACGCCGCGGCACTGTACTGCGCCCGCGCCGGGTTTACCACCCTGGTGCTGGAGATGCTGGGGGCGGGCGGCCAGATGGCCACCACCACCACGGTGGATAACTACCCGGGCTTTGATGCCGGGGTGGGCGGCTTTGAGCTGGCTGAAAAAATGCAGGCCGGGGCCGAACGCTTTGGCGCCGAGAGCGAATTTGCCGAGGTGACAGCCCTGCACCTAGCCGAGAACCCCAAACAGCTGGAAACAACCGCCGGCAATGTGGCGGCCCGGGCCGTTATTATTGCCACCGGGGCCGCGCCCCGCAAGCTGGGCCTGCCGGGCGAAACCGAGATGACCGGGCGGGGGGTATCGTACTGCGCCACCTGCGATGGTATGTTCTACCGTGGCAAAACGGTGGCGGTGGCGGGCGGCGGCGATACGGCCGCCGCCGATGCCCTGGCCCTGGCCAAGCTTTGCAAAAAGGTGTACCTGGTACACCGGCGGGATGCCTTGCGGGCTTCCCAAAGCTACCTGGCACCCTTAAAAGCGGCCGAAAATATTGAGCCGGTGCTCAATGTTACAATCGATGCGCTACAGTACGATACCCACTTTACCGGCCTGGCCCTGACGGATAAGGCCACCGGCGCAAAGCGGGAGCTGCCCTGCGAGGGCCTGTTTGTGGCGGTAGGCCGGGTGCCCACCACCGGCTTTTTGGGCGGGCAGCTGGCGCTGGATAAAAACGGCTATATCGTGGCCGACGAAACCACAAAAACCAGCCTGCCGGGTGTGTTTGCGGCGGGGGATGTGCGCACCAAGGCCCTGCGCCAGGTGGTTACCGCAGCAGCCGATGGCGCGGTAGCCTCCCACTTTGTGGAGGAATATTTGATGAGCTAAAGCGCCGCGGCCCCTAAACAAAAAAGCAAAAAACAAAAAATAGAAACCCGCCCCCATGCGTTTGCAAATGCTGCAAAGCTGCAAAGCATGGGGGCGGGCTTTTTGTTTTTTGGGGGGTTACCGGGTAATCCATTCGGCCAGGGCATTATAGAGCCGCTGGGCATCCACCGGCTTTGAAAGATGCAGGTTGATTCCTGCCTCTTGGCTGCGGCGCACATCCTCGTCAAAGGCGTTGGCGCTCATTGCCAAAATGGGAATTTGTGTGGCATCGGGGCGGGGCAGCGCGCGGATAATTCGGGAGGCCTCCAGCCCATCCATCACCGGCATCCGAATATCCATCAAAATGGCATCGTAATACCCGGGGTAGGAGGCTTCAAACAGAGCCACACCCTGCTTCCCGTTTTCGGCGTGGGTAACCTCAACCCCCTGCTTTTCCAACAGGCGGCGGGCAATTTGGGCGTTCAGGGGGTGGTCCTCGCAAAGTAGCACCCGCTTGCCCTGCAAGGAAACCCCCTGCCGCTTGGGTTCACCCAGCATCCGGTGCGCCTCCATTTGGGCCGGGGTGGCCTTGCGCAGCGGCAGCAGCAGGGTGAATTCGGTGCCAACACCCAACTCGCTTTTTACATCAATGCTTCCCCCCATCAGCTCCACAATCTGCTTGGCAATCGTCATGCCCAGGCCGGTGCCCTGGTACTTGCTGGTGGTTTTGCTGCACTCTTGCCGGAAGGGTTGGAATAAGTAGGGCAAAAACTCCTTGCTGATGCCAATGCCGCTATCCCGCACCACAATTTTATCCCACAGGGTATCGGCATCGCTGGAAACATTATCCATATAAAAATCAATCGTGCCATATTCGGGGGTAAACTTGATGGCGTTGCCCACAATGTTCATGATTAGCTGCTCAATCCGCCCAACATCCAGGTACAGGTAAGTGTAGGGCAGGGCGGTTATGTGGATGTTAAACTGAATGTGCTTGGCCTCCAGGTTGGGGCGCAGCAGGGCAAGGGTGCTGTTAAAAACCTCTTGCCCCTGGCAAAC
>JAQUSS010000174.1 GCA_028710135.1 Gemmiger sp.
CAAATTTTGACAGAAAACGGCTTTTTACCCCTGCGTAACCCGGTTTGCGGGGGGCAAACTAACCACAAGCCCCCCGCCAGCCCCCACGACCTAACACAGAAAGGAACACCATGAAAAAACGCAATTTGTTGCTTTACACTGCCGCCCTGGCGGCGGTAGCCATCGGCCTGGCCGCTTGCCGCGCCAATACCACCCCTACCCCCACGGCCACCCCGCAGGCCACCGCAGCCCCCACCCCCACGCCGGCCCCGGAGGCCCCCAATACCCCGGAGGAAGCCCCCGGCGGCGCGGATAACCAAGCCCCCGCCGCCCCTGCGCCGGATGAAGCCCTGGCCGAAACGCTGGATGCCATCTACGCGGCAAAGGATACCGGGCTGATGCTTGCCACCCAGCCGGTGGATTTGGCCGATGCAGGCTGGGTAAAATATTACACCGGCCTGGATGCCGAAGCCGCCGCCAAGCTGGATGCCGCCGTAGCCTCTGAGGCTGCCATTGGCTCCCAGGCATACTCGGTGGTGCTGGCCCGCGTGAAGGACCCTGCCGACGCTGCCGCCACCGCCCAGGCCATGTTGGATGGCATTGACCCCCGCAAATGGGTTTGTGTGCAAGCGGATGATTTGCGGGCCGCCGCCAGCGGCGATACCGTGCTGCTGGTGCTGGTGGATAGCCAGCTTGCCGATGCCGTAACCGCCGAGGAGGTGGTAACCGCCTTCACCGAGGTGATGGGTGGCACCCTCGACACCGATTTAACCCGCACCATCGAGATCGACTGATTTTACCGCGCATTGCGCATTTCAAATTGCAAATGGCAAATTGTAAATTAAAAATTGCCGGCCCCACAAAAGAAGCCCCTGCGGATTTCTCCGCAGGGGCTTCTGCTATCTTTGCTTTTTGGGGTTTAGCGTAATTGAAATTATTGGGCAGCCTTGATGGCCTTGATCTCTTTGATCAAATCGGGCAGAACCTTGAACAAATCACCCACTACGCCATAGGTAGCGGCCTCAAAAATCGGGGCGCTGGCATTTTTGTTGACAGCGATGATGGTTTCAGAATCCTGCATACCGGCCAAGTGCTGGATGGCACCCGAGATGCCAAGCGCCACATAGATGCGGGGGTGTACGGTTTTGCCGGTTTGGCCAACCTGATGGTCGCTGGGCAGCCAATCGGCATCGGTAACAGCGCGGGAAGCACCCACAACGCCGCCCAAAGCACCTGCCAGCTCCTCGGCCAGGGCAATGCCCTTTTTGGGGTCGGCACTGATGCCACGGCCAACCGAAACAACCACATCGGCACCAATCAAATCTACCATCTTGCGGGCAGATTTTTTAACGTCCAGCACCTGAACATGGATATCCTCAGCCGTCAGTGCCGGGGTGATTTTTTCAATCACAACCTTGTTCATGCCGGCCTCGTCAAAGGGTTGGGTCTGCATAACGCCGGGGCGCACGGTGGACATCTGCGGGCGGAAGCGGGGGCAGATGATGGTGGCCATCAGGTGGCCGCCAAAGGCCGGGCGGGTCATTTTCAGGTTGGTATTCTCCTCAAACGCGGTGTTTTCCACATCGATGTTGGAGGTTTCACGCAAAAAGCCCTTATATTTTTCCACATCCACATCCAGGTGGGTGCAGTCAGCCGTCAGGCCGGTGTGCAGGCGGGCTGCGCAGCGGGGGCCAAGGTCGCGGCCCAGGTTGGTTGCGCCAATCAGCACGATTTCGGGCTTTTTATCCTGCACCAAATCACACAGCACCTTGGCGTAGCCATCGGTGGTGTAGGTTTTCAGCAGGGGGCTATCGATGTAGTAAACACGGTCGGCACCGTAGCCGCCCAGGGCCTTAACGTAGCCCTCGTTCACTTCGCTGCCCATCACCACGCCGCACAGCTCCACGCCCAAATCGTTGGCCAGTTTGCGGCCCTCGCTCAAAAGCTGGTAGCTGATGGTTTGGATTGCGCCCTCGCGCTGCTCACAAAAGACCCATACGCCCTTGAAGGCGGCGGTGTCCATAGCATTGTATTCAGCCATTATACTTCTCTCCTCTCTCAGATCAGATGCTTGTCGTTCAGAATGCCGACCAGTTGGCTGACGCTTTCCACCATCATGCCGGCACCCTTGACCGGAGGAGCGAAGGATTTGTAAACGTTGGTCGGAGAGCCTTTCAGGCCGATGGTATCGGTTTCAATCAAGGGATCGTCCTTGAGGGCATTGTAATCAAAAATATCCAGCGGCTTGGCATAGCACTCAAAAATGCCGGGCACGCTCATGTAGCGGGGCTGGTTCAGCTCTTTGATGCAGGTCAGCAGGCAGGGGGTCTGCACCTTCATCTCCATGTAGCCATCCTCCAGCATCCGTTTCACAACCAGGCCGTCTGCCTTTTTCTGAATCTCGGTAACATAGGTCACCTGGGGCATATGCAGCTTTTCTGCAATCTGGGGGCCAACCTGGGCGGTATCGCCATCGATGGCCTGGCGGCCACAGAACACGATATCCTCCGGCCCAACGCCAATTTTATTGACGGCAGCCGCCAAAATTTGGCTGGTGGCAAAGGTATCCGAACCGCCAAATTCGCGGCCCGAAACCAGCACCCCACGGTCAGCGCCGCGGGCCATCAGCTCGCGCAGCATCCCTTCGGCCGGGGGCGGGCCCATGGTAACAACAATCACTTCGCAGCCGGTTTCTTCCTTAAGCTGTAGGGCTGCCTCCACCGCGTTCAAATCGTCGGGGTTGGTGATGGTGGCCATGGCGGCACGGTCCATCGTGCCGTCCGGCTTAACCGCCACTTTACCCTGGGTATCGGGTACCTGTTTTACACAAACAATTGCTTTCATACTTTCACGCCCTCCTTACTTAAGCATATCGCCCGAAATCACCATCAACTGCACCTCGCTGGTGCCCTCGTAGATCTCGGTGATTTTGGCGTCGCGCATCATCCGCTCAATGGGATAATCGCGGGTGTAGCCGTAGCCGCCAAACAGCTGCACACAGCGGCGGGTAACATCGCTGGCCGTGCGGGAGGCAATCAGCTTTGCTTCGGCAGCTTCCACGCTGTAGCGCACCTTGGCGCCATCCATGGCCTGCTGCTTTTTCAGGGCAGCGGCATAAACCAGGTACTTGGCAGCTTCTACGCGGGCCTTCATCTCGGCCAGCTCAAACTGGGTATTCTGGAACTGAGCAATGCTGCGGCCAAACTGCTTGCGCTCCTTCACATAGGCAACCGTTTCGTCCAGCGCGCCCTCGGCAATGCCCAGCGCCTGGCTGGCAATGCCGATACGCCCGCCATCCAGGGTTTTCATGGCAAGTGCAAAGCCCTTGCCCTTAGCGCCCAGCAGGTTCTCTTTGGGAACAATGCAGTCCTCCATAATCAGCTCGCAGGTGGAGGAACCGCGGATGCCCATCTTATCCTCCGGCTTGCCTACGCTGAACCCGGGGAAGTTGCGCTCCACAATAAAGGCCGAAATTTCCTTGGTGGGGCGGCCCTTCCGGTCCTTCACAATGCCGGTGATGGCAATGATGATAAACACATCCGCCACGCCCGCGTTGGTGATGAAAATTTTGGAGCCGTTGAGCAGCCAATGGTCGCCCATATCCACAGCGGTGGTCTGCTGGCCCTGTGCATCGGTGCCGGCGCCCGGCTCGGTCAAGCCGAAGGCGCCTACCCACTCGCCGCTGCAAAGCTTGGGCAGGTATTTTTCCTTTTGCTCGGGGGTGCCGTTCTCAAAAATAGGTGCTGCGCAAAGGCTGGTATGTGCCGAAACAATAACGCCGGTGGTACCGCAAACCTTGCTCAGTTCCTCAACCGCCATCACGTAGGACAGTACGTCGCCGCCTGCGCCGCCAACCTCCTTGGGGAAGTAAATGCCCATCATCCCAAGTTTTGCCATCTTTTTAACGGTTTCCGCCGGGAAATACTCCTCGGCATCCACCTTTTTTGCCAGGGGTTTGACTTCGTTCTCAGCAAATTCGCGGTACATCTTTTGTACCAGCTGCTGTTCTTTGGACAAACTGAAATCCATACTTCGCATCCTCCTTATAGCAAACAAATTCCTCCTGACGACCTTTTGGTTGCCGCCAGGAGAAACTGGTTTATTTACTTACAGCGCATCCACCGCAGTTTTGGTGCGGTCGGCGTTGTATACGTAGAAGCCCTTGCCGCTCTTGCAGCCCAGGTTGCCGCCGCGCACCATCTTGCGGATAAGCGGGCAGGCACGGTATTTGCTATCGCCGGTTTCCTTGTACAGCACGTCCATGATGGCCAGGCAGATATCTAGACCAATGTAATCGCCCAATTCCAGGGGGCCCATCGGATGGTTGGCGCCCAGCTTCATGGCGGAATCAATGCCTTCGATGTTGGAAACACCCTCCATCTTGATGACGGCGGCTTCGTTGATCATGGGA
>JAQUSS010000036.1:0-3619 GCA_028710135.1 Gemmiger sp.
CACCAGGCCAACGAGCGCATCTTAGACCATTGCATTAAAAAGCTGGCCGCCCCGCCCGAAAAATTTTACAAAAACCTGGCCCGCACCGGCAACACCAGCGCGGCCAGCATCCCCCTTGCCCTGAACGAGCTGTTTGAAAGTGGCAACCTGCACCCCGGGCAAACCCTGCTTTGTGTGGGGTTTGGCGGCGGGCTAACCTGGGCCGGGGCACTGCTGCGGGTAAAACCCGCGAAGGAGGGCGCAAAATGACGCTTCTAAACGAAATTTTAGGGACCAAATACCCCATCATCCAGGGTGGCATGGCCAACATTGCCACCGGCGAATTTGCCGCCACCTGCGCAAACGCCGGGGCCCTTGGGGTGATTGCGGCGGGCGGCCTGCCCGATGCCGAGGCCCTGCGGGCCGAGATACGGCGCTGCAAGGCCCTGACAAACCAGCCCTTTGGGGTAAACATTATGCTGATGCACCCCAAAGCCGACGATTTTGCCGCCGTGGTGGCCGAGGAAAAGGTGCCCGTGGTGACAACAGGGGCCGGCAACCCCGGCAAATACCTGCCACGGTGGAAGGCGGCGGGCATCCGGGTGATACCGGTGGTGGCAGCCGCCGTGCTGGCCCGCCACCTGGAAAAAGCCGGGGCCGATGCCGTGATTGCCGAGGGCACCGAGAGCGGCGGCCATGTGGGCGAGATGACCACCATGGCCCTAGTGCCCCAGGTGGTGGATGCTGTAAGCATCCCGGTGGTGGCCGCCGGGGGTGTTGCGGATGGGCGGCAGCTTGCCGCTGTGCTGGCCCTTGGCGCGTGCGGCGCGCAGGTGGGCACCTGCCTGCTGGTGGCAACCGAGTGCCCCATCCACCCGGCCTACAAGGCCGCCCTTTTAAAAGCGAAGGATAGCGATACCATTGTAACCGGGCGGATTGCCGGTACCCCGGTGCGGGTGCTAAAAAACCGGATGAGCCGCGAATATGTCCGGCAAGAAAAGGCCGGGGCCGATAAAATGGCGCTGGAGCAATACACCCTAGGCGGGCTGCGCCGGGCCGTGCTGGAGGGCGATACCGATACCGGCAGCCTGATGGCGGGCCAGGTGAGCGGGATGCTGCACGAGATACGCCCCGCCGCCGAAATTTTGGACGCACTGTGGGCCGATACCCGCCGGTGCCTTGCCGGGTTGGCCGCGCTATAAATTTTTGAATTTTTGCCTTTTTTCATTGGTAAATTTGCGCAGCAAGAAAGGAGCAGCCTTATGAAATTGGCTTTTTTGTACGCCGGGCAGGGCAGCCAGCACCCCGGCATGGGGCAAGACCTCTACGATGCCTACCCCGCTTTCCGCACGGCCTTTGATGCCGCAACGCTGGATTTTGATTTGCATTCCGTCTGTTTTCAGGGCCCTGCGGATGTTTTGAACCAAACCCGCTATACCCAGCCCTGCATGGTTGCCTTTGCCGCCGGGGTAACGGCGGTGCTGGCCGCGCGTGGCCTAACGCCCGATTATACGGCCGGGCTTTCGCTGGGGGAATACAGCGCCTTGCAGGCAGCGGGCGCGCTAGATGCCGCCGAGGCCATTCAGCTGGCCGCGTTTCGGGGCCAGGCCATGGCAAATGCTGCCGCCGGGGTAACCAGCGGGATGACCGCCGTGCTGGGCCTGGCCCGCGCCCCCCTGCTGGAGTGCTGCTGCCGCGCCGCCGGCCACGGCGTTGTGCAAATTTGCAATTACAATTGCCCCGGCCAACTGGTGATTGGGGGCGAAAAGGCCGCCGTGGATGCCGCCGCAGCTCTGGCGCTGGCGGCCGGGGCCAAGCGGTGCCTGCCCTTAAATGTGAGCGGGCCCTTCCACACCAGCCTGATGCGCCCGGCGGGGGAGGCTTTGGCCGCGCGTTTTGCCCACACCACCTTTGCCCCCCTGCGCTGCCCGGTGCTCTTCAACTGCCTAGGGCGGGAGATGGGCCCCGGCGATTCCATCCCCCTGCTGCTGGAGCGGCAGGTACAATCCAGCGTTTATATGGAGGATACCCTCCGCCGCCTGGCAGAGCTGGGGGTCGATACCGCCATTGAGGTTGGCCCCGGCCGTGCGCTGACAGGGTTCCTTAAAAAAACGGTGGGCAGCGCCATCACCTGCTACCCGGTGGAAACGGCTGCCGAGCTAGAAAACGCCCTAGCCGCTTTAACCCCCGCCCAAAGCCCGAAAGGAGCGTGCCCACATGCAAAACGGTGATACCCTCCCCCGCACCGCCCTGGTAACCGGGGGCAGCCGTGGCATTGGCCGCGCCATCTGCCTGCGCCTTGCCCAAGAGGGGCTAGCAATTTGCGTCAACTATGCCGGCAACGCCGATGCCGCTGAGGAAACCGCCCACCTTTGCGCCGAAAAAGGGGTAGAGGCGTTTGCCCTACAGGGCGATGTTTCCACCGCGGCGGGCTGCACGGCCCTGGTGGAAGCCGCCCTGGCCCGGCTTGGCAGGCTGGATGTGTTGGTAAATAACGCGGGCATCACCCGGGATGGGCTGATTTTGCGCCAAAGCGAAAGCGATTTTGACGCGGTGCTCGATACCAATTTAAAGGGCGCGTTTTTTTGCGCCAAGGCCGCCGCCCGGGCCATGCTCCGCCAGCGGTATGGCCGCATCATCAACATCAGCAGCATTGTGGGGCTGCGGGGCAACGCCGGGCAGGCCAGCTATGCCGCCAGCAAGGCGGGGCTGCTGGGCCTTACGAAAAGTTTGGCGAAGGAGCTTGCCAGCCGCCCCATCACGGTAAACGCCGTGGCACCCGGTTTTATTGCCACCGCCATGACGGATGCCATCTCCCCCGCCGCCCGCACCGCCACCCTGGCCGCCATACCGGCGGGCAGGCCCGGCCAACCGGGCGAGGTAGCCGATGCGGTGGCATTTTTTGCCCGCCCCGAAAGTGCCTACATTACCGGCCAGGTGCTTTGCGTGGATGGCGGCATGGCCATTTGATACACAAAGGAGGAACCCCCATGAGCAAACGCAGAGTGGTTATTACCGGTCTTGGCACGGTAAACCCCATTGGCAACACGGCCCCCGCAAGCTGGCAGGCCGCCAAAAATGGCGTGTGTGGCATTGGCCACATCACGGCCTTTGATGCCACCGGCTATAAAATTCAGTGTGCCGGGGAGGTGAAGGGCTTTGACCCGGAGCTGCTGCTGGATAAGCGGGAAGCCAAAAAAATGGCCCGCTTTGCCCAGCTTGCGGTGGTGGCCGCCGCTGAAGCCTGGGCCGATAGCGGCCTGAACACCGCGCAGGAAAACCCCGAGCGGATTGGGGTGATGGTATCCAGCGGCGTTGGCGGGCTGCCCACCATTGAGGCCGAGCATACCCGGGGCCAACAGCGCGGGTTTGAGCGGGTAAGCCCCTTTTTTGTACCCATGGCCATTACCAACATGGCCGCCGCCCAAATTGCCATACGCTTTGGCCTAAAAGGGATGTGCAGCTGCCCGGTAACCGCCTGCGCGGGCGGCACCAACGCGCTGGGGGATGCCTTCCACCGGATACGGGATGGCTACGAGGAGATACACCTTTGCGGCGGTGCCGAAAGCTGCATCAGCGAGCTGGGCATTGGCGGCTTTGCCAGCATGAAGGCGCTATCCCCCGCTGCCGACCCTGCCCG
>JAQUSS010000036.1:3629-9858 GCA_028710135.1 Gemmiger sp.
GCCAGCATCCCCTTTGACGGCGAGCGTGCCGGCTTTGTGATGGGCGAGGGCAGCGGCATTTTGGTGCTGGAGGAGCTGGAGCACGCCCTGGCGCGTGGGGCGGGCATCTACGCCGAGGTTGTGGGCTACGGTGCCAACTGCGATGCCTACCACTTTACCGCCCCGGCCCCCGGCGGCACGGGGGGCGCCGCCTGCATGGCCCTGGCCCTGCGGGATGCGGCCCTTGCCCCCACCGATATTCATTACATCAACGCCCACGGCACCGGCACCGCCATGAACGACCGGTACGAAACTGCCGCCATCCGGGCCGTGTTTGGCACGTGGGCGGATACACTTTGTGTTTCCAGCACAAAATCCATGACGGGGCACCTTTTGGGGGCTGCCGGTGGGGTGGAGGCCATCTTTACGGCCCTGGCCCTGCGGGATGGCTTTGCCCCCGCCACCATCAACTACCGCCAGCCCGACCCCGCGTGTGACCTTGATTATATCCCAAACGTGGGCCGCACACTGCCGCTGCGCTATGCCCTTAGCAACAGCCTGGGCTTCGGCGGGCACAACGCCAGCCTGATTTTTGCCAAGTGGGAGGGATAACACGATGGAAACAGAGCAAAACAACACCATGCCCGATGCCCCGCGCACCCCGCCAAACACCCTATCCGCCGCCGAAATTGCCGGCATTTTGCCCCACCGCTACCCCTTTGCCCTGGTGGACCGTATTTTAGATTACCAGCCCGGCCAGTGGGCCATTGGGCGGAAATGCGTAACGCTAAACGAGCCGTTTTTTTGTGGGCACTTCCCCGGGCAGCCGGTGATGCCGGGGGTGCTGCTTTTGGAGGCCCTGGCCCAGGTGGGGGCTGTGGCCGTTTTAAGCGAGCCTGCCAACGCGGGCAAGCTGGCCCTCTTTGGCGGCATCAAGCACGCCCGCTTTAAAAAGCAGGTGACCCCCGGCGATGTGCTGGAATTGCGGTGCGAGCTGACCGCCCGCCACGGCCCGGTGGGCACCGGGCAGGCGGTGGCGCGGGTGGATGGGCAGGTTGCGGCCATTGCCGAGCTAACCTTTGCCGTGGTGGATAGCCAGTAGCCCCTTTTGCAGCCGACCGAATTTTATGCTATACTAAAAAGGCGCATACATAGGCGGCAAACGCGCGGCGGCATTGCCCCGTGCTTTGCCGTGTTGCCGCTTTGGTATCACCATAAAAGTACGATCATTTTATCGTTTTGCGGAGGAACTACCCATGTTGGAACAGGCTTTTAGCGCAGTTTACACAAAATTTAAGCTGCATTTTTATCAAAAGGTGTTTGCCCGGTTTGAAACGCGGGATGCCACCCTGACCACCGTTGAATCCTTTTGTATGGAAGGCATCATGGCCATGGGGGAACCCACCATTGCGGAATTTTCGCGGATGATGCAAATTTCCACCCCCAACGCCGCCTATAAAATCAACAGTTTGGTGCAAAAGGGCTATGTGGAAAAGCTGCAATCCCACACCGACCGGCGGGAATACCACCTGCGCCCCACCCAAAAATATGTGGAATACTTTTCCATCAGCTACGCCTACCTGCACACCGTGATTGAGCGGGTGAAGGAACGCTTCCCCACCGAGGATGTGGAAAAGCTGGAAAGTATGCTGACCGTAATCAGCCAAGAGCTAATGCCCGAGCTGGACATTTTGAACAGCAATAAAGACAAAGAGAATAAGGAGCCGCCGCGTGGAATTTAAACCGTATAACGCCATTTTGTTTGATTTGGATGGCACCCTGCTGCCCATGCAGCAGGAGGAATTTACCGCCGCCTACTTCCACGCGCTGGCCACGGCGCTGGCCCCGTTTGGCATCCCGCCTGGGGCCTTAACCGCCGGGGTATGGCAGGGCACCGCCGCCATGGTGCAAAACGATGGCCGCCGCACCAACGAGGAAGTGTTTTGGGCGCGCTTTGCGGCAGATTGCCAGGTGGATGCCGCCGCCATGCGCCCCACGGTGGATGCCTTTTATACCGGCGGCTTTGATGCCGCGCGCACTGCCACCCAGCCCAACCCCTTGGCGGCAAGGGCCGTGGCGCTGGCCCACCAAAAAGCCCCCCTGGTGGCCCTTGCCACCAACCCGCTGTTCCCGCTGTGCGGGCAGGCCACCCGGATGCGCTGGGTGGGCCTAACCCCGGCCGATTTTGATTTGGTTACCTCCTACGAAAGTGACTGTTACTGCAAGCCCAACCCCGCGTATTACCGTTCGGTTTGCCAGCGCCTGGGCGTAGACCCCGCCACTTGCCTGATGATTGGCAACGATGAGGGCGAGGATATGCACGCCGCCACCGCCGCCGGGCTTGCCTGCTACTGGGTAACCGATTGCGCCATCCCCTGCCAAAACCACCCATGGCAGGGCAACCGCGGCACCTTTGCCGATTTGATTGCCTTTTTAGAAAATTTGTAACACAAAAAGCGCCAAAAAATGCTAAAAAACGCTTAAAAACGGCCCCAAAAAGCATCAAAAAAGCGCCAAAAACAGCCGCCGCCGTGGGTACTAAGCCCACGGCGGCGGCTATGTTTTGGCGCGCCCCTTTGCCAAACACACGGTTTGCCGGTGGGCCCGGCTTTTATTGGAGGAAAGCATCCATCCCCATGGCAGTTACGATACATTGCCATATCCCGGTTATGAACAGGGTTACTGCGCAAATACGAAAAACCATAAAAACGTCGGGTGCAAAATCTGCCACTACTTTGTCAGGGATTTTGAAAATTGCAAAAAATTCAAGAAAGGCGATAGGAAGCAACCCATGTAACAAAAGAAAGGGGCAAACCGTTTTGGCATCCACGGAAAACGCGCCCCCTTTTGTAAGCAACCTGAGCGCCGGGAACAAACACAGCGTAAATACGATAAGTAACGCCAAATTAATCCTTGCGTGTTGCTTTGCATAGCTGTTTGCCGGGATTGTGGGCGGTGCTTTTCCGATTGTAATAGAAATAATTCCCTCGTACAGTTGTTCCATCAAGTTTGTGCCAACCAAAAAATCCCCCATATTGCACATGACCGATATCCCGATATTTTTTTGGGGAATGATAACGGAAAGGCTACTATAGGTAGATAATTTTCCGGTATGGTAAAGAATCTCTGTGCCGTTTACATTTTTATAAACCCACCCCATGCTATAGATACCGCTGTTTCCATAAATACCTTCGATGGCCGGGTCGTTACGAACGCTAACCCCCCGTTTTTTGACAAGCTGCAATAGCTGCTGGTTGCCATACGTGTACTGTAATAAAAAGCGGAAGTATTTGGCCATATCGCTAGGCCTTGCGCACAGATAACCCGAGGGGGCTTGTATCCATGAATTTTCCTGGGGAACCTTTTCTTGATAAGGAATCAGCACACCGAAGAAGGACTTGTACCCCCGCACAACGTTTTGTTTTGTAGCATTTGTAAACGAAAAGCTGTGCGCCATCTTTAACTTTTCAAAAACCGTTTGTTCCACCGTTTTTGAAAAGCTATTTCCCGTTATTTTCTCCATAATTTTACCAAGTAAATTGTAATTGGCATTTGAATATTCAAACACGCCATAGGTTCCTGCATATTGAAGATGCTCAATTGTTTCATAGGTAGCAATACCGCTTGTATGGTTGAGTAAATCTAAAATAGAGATGCTGTTTTCTGTGTGAATCCAAGCCAGGTATGCTTTTATGGGGGTATCCAGGCTTATGTGGTGTTCTTCCAAAAGGGTTAAAAGGGATGTGGCTGTAATGGCTTTGCTTGTAGAGCCAAGAACAAAGGATGAATCTTTATCAATTCCTTGCCCATATTGCAGCGAATAGATGGTTTTGCTCTGATTGGTGATGTTTAGCGATACCCCTTGTACCGGGATGGCCTTGATGGATGTGTGGATAAAATCCGTCATTTCTTTATGCTTTAAATGCTTTAAGTTTGCCAACCTATTACCCCCGCTTATATTTGTATAAAACCAACACGATATAAATTCTGCTGCAATAAAAGAGAACCCCTATGCCCTTCTGTACGATAGGCAGGCTCAAAAGGCTCAAAAGCCCCAAAAACAAAAACGCGCCTTACGCCTTTGAGTGAGTAAATTTTATTCATTAATTTCTCAAAAAGATAAGCCCCCGCTAGGGCTTACTTTTTATATGCCTATATGCCTAATAATTGTTTCAAGTAGTTTCGTACTTCTTGTTTTTTTACTTCGCTATCCAAATCTTTCATTTGCCAAATGCCGAGCTGCCCATAGAGGTAAAAAGAAGCCATGGATAATGGGTTTTCTATGCTGATTTCCCCTTTTGCTTTTGCCACTGCAAGGCGCTGCGCTACAATGGGGATAAGGCGGTTTATCAGTGCAATTTCCATTTGCAAATGGAAATTGGAATTGTTCCCTGCATTAAAAAATTCATGGTAGGGGCTTGCTTGGTTGTTTCCACCATCCAAAGAGGGCATATGGTCAATACAATCCATCAAGGGTTGCGCTTTATCCCCTAGCAAAAAAACAAACTGTTCCACGCCCTGGTTTACATACGTTTCAAGGGCCGCTTGATAAATTTCTTCTTTTGACTTGAAATAGCGGTAGCACAGGCCAGACGATACCTGAATGCTTTTGGTAATATCCTGCATGGTCGTTTGTTCATAGCCCTTTTCAATAAAAAGGCGGATGGCGGCATCGACGATTTCTTGGCGCCTTGTTTCGGGGTCTTTTGTGATTCTCTGCATGGTATCCCTCCCACACTTAGGGTACACGGTTATCTTCAATTTGTCAATGAATAAAATTCATTCACCATCTTTTATGGCCACAGGGGAAACCACAAAATACCAAAAAGCCATCAAAAAAGCTCCAACCACAGCCGCCGCCGTGGGTACTAAGCCCACGGCGGCGGCTATGTTTTCTGCTTTGGGGTATTTAATCTTGCTGGTACTTGCGCAGTACATTTTGCAGGCGGTTGCGCACAACGTGGGGGGTGGTGGGCTTATACAAAAAGTCGTCCGCACCGGCATCTATCAGTTGCTCCGCCTGGGCGGGGTCTCCATATTGGGTGTTTGCCAAAATGGCAAGGCGGCGGTAGCGTGGGTCGGCGCGCAGGGTACGTATCAGGGCAATGCCATCCATCTCGGGCATGACAATATCGGTGATTACGGCGGTGATATCGGGGTTTTGGGCCAAAACCTCCAGCGCCTGGCGGCCACTGTGGGCAACCAACACCTCGTACTCCTCATCGATGGCGGCGGTCAGCACCGCAATATTCAGCTCCACATCGTCGACAAACAGCACCTTCTGCTTGATGGCGGGGCCTTCTACCCCCTTGGTAAACCGGCGCAGCGCCGCGTACAGCCTGGCCGGTTCCAGCGGCTTGGCCAGATGCTCGTTCATGCCGCTTGCCAGGGATTTTTGGATATCCTCGGCAAAGGCGTTGGCCGTCATGGCCAGGATGGGGATGGTTTTTGCCTGCGGGTGGCCACATTCCCGTATGGCCTGGGTGGCCTCGTACCCGTTCATCACCGGCATTTGGATGTCCATCAGGATAACCTGGTAGCTACCCGGGCGGGACTGTGCAAATTTTTCGTACCCGGCCTGCCCGTTCTCCGCCAAAACCACCCGCATACCGGCCTTTTCCAGGATGCGCTTTGCCACCGTTTGGTTGATGGGGTGATCCTCACACACCAAAACCTGTAGCCCGCGCAGCCCGCTGGTATCGGCTGCCGCCCCGGTGCCTGCGCCGGTGTTAGACCACGTTGCCGGGTGCTGCCCCTCGCCCCCGGACACACGCAGCGGCAGCTCCACAACAAAGGTGGTGCCCACCCCCACGGTGCTGTGCAGGGTGGCGGTGCCGCCCATGGAATCCACCATGTTTTTGGTGATGGAAAGCCCCAGCCCCGTTCCCTCGGTGTGCTCGGTGAGGGCGGTTTGGGCGCGGTAGAAGGGGTCAAACGCGTGTAGCTGCTGTTCCTCGCTCATGCCAATGCCGGTATCGGTAATTTCAAACCGGTACATCCCGTAATTTTTGTTTGCCATGGGGTTTTCGGTTATGCGGCAGCTTACCTGCCCGCCGGCGGGGGTAAATTTCAGGGCGTTCGATAGAATATTATCCATCACCCTATGGATGCGCACCACATCGCCGGTGCAGCGGTCGTGCTTGATATCGGTGTAGAGCGAAAGCTTGAGGCCCTGTTGGTCGGCCAGGGGGCGGAAGCGGCTGCCCGCAATGGCAATTTGCTCCATCACCGAAAAGCCTTCCTGCGCAAG
>JAQUSS010000036.1:9868-21001 GCA_028710135.1 Gemmiger sp.
CTTCTTCATTTGACGTACACTAATAGATCCCTTCCCTTGTTCAGGCGTGAATTTGATGGCATTGGAAAGGATGTTGATGATGATCTGCTGAAGCTTCATCGCGTCGCCAATATAGTAATCCTCCACATTGGAATCCACAATGTTTTCATAATCAATACCTTTTGCTCCGGCTTGTGAGTAGCAGATGGAGTTGATTCCTCCCATAAACTCTTCAAACGGAATTTTATCATTTTTAAGTAGCACCTTGCCGCTTTCAATCCGGCTCATATCCAAAATATCGTTGATTAGCCCCAGCAACAGTGTGGAGGAGCTTTTGATTACCCGCAGGCTTTCCTCCACCTGGGTGGCGTTGCTTTGGTCTTCAATGGCCAAATCGCACATCCCGATAATAGCGTTCATCGGGGTGCGGATATCATGGCTCATGGATGCCAAAAAGTCGGATTTAGCGCGGTTTGCTTTTTGGGCAATGGCAAGGGATTCGCTTAGTGTGCGCTTTTGGGCCTCCTGCTGGTTTACAAGCTCGGTGATATCCACCCGGCTAACCACCACAATCCAATTGGCACGGTCGTACATGGTAAAGCGGGCGCGCTTGGTGCGCAGCCGCCCTGCTTTTTCCCGCATTTGGTAGCTGAATTCGTAAATATCCCGCTGGCCAAGCTGCTGGCGCAGGTTGGGGATGGACATATTGTGCTGGTAAATTGCCTTATCTGCCGGCACAATATACTCCTTCGTGGTGTTTGCCACCGCCGCGGTGTAGGGGTAGGATACGCCAAACCTGTACCCGCCCAGCTCCATCCCCAGGCCCCTGCACTGGTACATTACCATCTCGTCCGCGTTCAAATCCACGCGGCTGACATAATCGTAATCGAACTGAACCACGGCCTCCAGCGTTTGCTCCTGCACATGGCGGGCGGTGATATCGGTCATGGTTAAAAAGCCAATCAGCTCGTGGGTTTCGTTATCCTGCACCTCGTCCAGGGTGATGGATACCCACCGCCGCCCCAAGCCAAACTGGGCAAACTCAATCTCGCACTGGAGGCTGCTTTGGGTAATGCCCAGCGCATAGTTGGCAACCACATTTTTATAGGCAAAGGTGTTGTCAAATTCCGGCCGCTGCGCCGCATCGTGAATCATGGCGCTAAGCCCGGCAAAAAATTCGGTGCGGTTCCGCCCAAGGCTGGCCAGCAGCCCCGGCCCCACGGTGCCCACCATCTCCAGCACGGTGTTTTGGGTGATGTTGCTGTGGCCGGCCAGCAGGGTATTTTCCCCCAGGGCGCGGTAGCGGTAGCGGATGGCATTGTGGTATTTTTGGCGCGCCCGCATCTGTTCGGTCATATCCACCGCACTGCCAAGGGCAAAGGTGGGGTAGCCCTCTCTATCCGGGATAACGGTGTAGGTACACCGCTTCCAGCACGGCTTGCCGGTGGCAGGGTCCTTCCACTGTAGCACATCCTCCACCTGCTTTTCACCCTCGGCAATGCGGTGGTAAAGGGCATCCAGCTTGCTGCGGTTTTCAGGGTCGATGGCCTCGCCGCTGTGAGGGATGGCGGTATGCTCCGGTAGCGAGCTGCCGTAGCTGCCCGCCACATTGGGAACCAAGCATTTGTGGCGGATATCATACAGCCAGGTTTCAATGTGGTTTTGCTCCAGCACGGTGGCAAACCGCTTTTCCAAATCTTTATATTCCGCAATCGGCTCGGCGGTGCAAACGGCCCAATCGTTGCGGTCGTCCATCCTAGTAAGGCGGATGCGGTACCACACATAGCCATCTTGCAGGGTTTTTATCTGGGCATCAAACTCAATGTAGCGCTCCCCTGCCAGCAGCCGGTTTACCCCGTTGCGGTAAGCCTCCTCGGAGGAAGGTGCTACATAGCCCTTGGCCAAAAAGCTATCCGGGTAGCCTTCAAAAGATTCTGCCACACCAAACTGCCGCTGAATATGCGGGCTGAAAAACGCCGTGCGGGTGGCACAATCCAGCTCCCAATAATCCACCCCGGCATGGCCCATGGCGATGGATAACACCTTGCGGCTGGCATAGAGCTTTTGTTCGCTCATTTTTTTGGCAGTAATGTTGTGGAACACGCACTGCACCAGGGGGTAGCCATCCTGCTCGCCAATTTTGCTGGCCTGTAGGCGCACCCAAACAATCTTCCCGTTGCGGTGGATTTTGCGGAACTCAATGTCCGCCACCGTATCCTGCTGGTAAACCCGGCGCAGGGCCTGCACCACCCGGTCTTTATCCTCCGGGTGGGTCATCTGGGCGGCATCGCCCTTGATAAGCTCGTTGTATTCGGCCACGGTATAGCCCGAAAGCTCGGGTACACGGTCAGAGAAATAGACCGTTTCAAAAATATCCGATATCTTATATACGGCCACCCCGCCGGGTATGGCGTTGATAATACTTTCCATCCGGCGCACGGTATCTTGCAGCCGGTGCTCGGCTTCAACCTTCCCCGAAATATCGTAAATGACCGAGATAATGGCCGCGCGGCCATCCTCCGCCGTAATTTCCTTGCCGTAATCCTGCACCCAAAGGTAGCTGCCATCCTGCTTGCGCATACGGTATAGCACCGAATAATCCGGCCCGGCCGCAAGCTGTTCATCGACCTCTCGCTCTGCCTGTGCGGCATCCTCCGGGTGGATGCAGTTGCGGATACAGCCCGCGGTATCCTTTACAAAGGCTTCCTCGGTGGGGTAACCCAGATAATCGAGCATACGGCGGCTGATAAAATAGAAGGGGTACCCCGGCTCCCGGTAGCCGCCCATCATCCCGCCCGACATGGTTTGGCTGATCAAATTATAGCGCACCAGGGCATCGTTACGCGGATCTGCCGTTGTGTTGGCTGCTGTGTTGGGGATGCCCCCCTGCGCTGCCACTTCACACATCCCAAAAACCTCCCCAAATATGCCGCAACCGGCGGCCAAAAACGGTGCAGGCCCCCCTGCCACCAAAAGCATTGTGTTTTCTTTATCATACAACATTTTACGGCCAAAAACAAACCCCTTCGCCAATTTTGGCAGCCGGTTGCGCGCCGGTATTGGCCGCGCAATCTTTTGGGCAAACGCCCGGCGTAACGGCCTTGCAGTCAGCGCCCCGTTGGGGTATACTGTTAAAATATACGTTACCACGGGTGGGTAGCACCTGCCACACACAACAATGAGGGTATAATACTATGGATTTTCCGTTTTCGTTTGGCCCCGGCGGCTTTGGCCCGGGCATGGGCGGCCCCGGGCCGGGCAATTTTTCGTTTAACGGCACCGGCAAGCCGGGCAAGCCCCGCAAGCCGATTGGCAACGCCGTTACCCGCACCTTGATTAACCTGGGGGTAACGCTGGTATTCGGGCTGGTGTATTTTTACCTGGAGCTGCCCGCCATCAACCTGCAATCCGAAGCCTTTTACACCTTTTTATTTTTGCTTTGCGCTGTGTACTTTGTATCGGCGGTTATCACCTCCGGCTTTCAGGGGGACGGCGCAAAAAGCTATTTCAGCTTTTTGAAAAAGCAATGCACCATCCCGTTGCTGGTGGTGGCCGCGGCGCTGGTTGTTGCACTGGGCGGGGCGGTGCTATCCTGGGTGGTGCTGCGGGCCGATGCCTACAGCAAGCTGCTGCCGGTTGAAACCGGCGATTTTGCCGAGGATATCCAGGAGATATCCTACGACCAAATCCCCATGCTGGATGCCGCTTCGGCGGGGCAGCTTGGCAGCCGCAAGCTGGGCGAATTGAGCGATATGGTTTCGCAGTTTGAAATTTTGCCCACCTACACCCAAATCAACTACCAGGGCCGCCCGGTGCGGGTAACCTCGCTGCGGTACGGCGATTTGGTAAAGTGGTTTACCAACCGGGCCGAGGGCCTACCCGCCTACCTGGTGATTGATATGGTGACCCAGGATGCCGAGGTGGTGCGCCTGAGCGAGGGGATGAAGTACACCACTGCCGAGCATTTTGGCCGCAACCTGTACCGGCACCTGCGCTTTAACTACCCCACCATGATGTTTGCCGAGCCGGTGTTTGAAATTGATGATGAGGGCACCCCCTACTGGGTATGCTCCCGCCAGGTACACACCATTGGGCTGTTTGGCGGGCTGGATATTGAGGGGGCCGTGCTGGTGAACGCCATTACCGGCGAGAGCCAGTATTACGAGGATGTGCCCAACTGGGTAGACCGCGTGTATTCCTCCGATTTGATTATGGAGCAGTACGACTATTACGGCCAGTACCACAACGGCTTTTTGAACTCTCTGTTTGGCCAGCGGGATGTTACCCTGACGACCGAGGGCTACAATTATATTGCCATCAACGATGATGTTTATATGTACACCGGGGTAACCTCCGTCACCTCCGACCAATCGAACATTGGGTTCATCCTTTCCAACCAGCGCACCAAGGAAACACATTTCTACTCGGTGGCCGGTGCAACCGAATCCTCGGCCCAGGCATCGGCCCAAAGCCAGGTGCAGCAGATGCGCTACACCGCCACCTTCCCGCTGCTGTTGAACATTGCCGACCAACCCACCTATTTTATCGCCCTGAAGGGGGACGATGGGCTGGTAAAGATGTACGCCATGGTCAACGTGCAGCAGTATTCCCTGGTTTCTACCGGGGGTACCGTTGCCGATTGTGAGCTAAATTACCGCCGCGCCCTTGCCAGCGCCGGGATTATTTTGGAGGAGAACACCCTGCCCGCCGCGCCCGAGCAAACCGAGCTTACCGGGGTGCTTGCCGAGCTGCGCACCGCCGTGCTGGACGGTAACTCCTACTATTTCCTGCGGTTGGAAGGGCAAGATTCCTTTGTCAGCGTGAACGCTGCCGAAAACCCGACCGTTGTTATTTTGAACGTGGGCGATACCATCCGCCTGAGCTATGATACCGGCACGGTGGGCGGCATTTTGAACGGTGCCCTGGTGGAGCGTTTGGCCGCAGCCCCTGTGGCCCCCACCGCCACCGCCGAAACCGCCGCCGGTTGATGGAAGGGCGCGGTTTGACCCCGTGGGGAGTATGGATGCCATGCAGGGATACGAGATGGCATTTATAATGCCACCGCCACCCTGTAAGGATACGGGTGCCCTTTAGGTTCCACGGGCACCATGTATGGTGCCCCTACGGAACGCCAGGCATTTTTGAGATTGGGGCAGCCCACAACAAAGCGCCGCCAGCCCATTTGGGTTGGCGGCGCTTTGTTTGGTTTGTATAATGTTGCCGGGCGGGGTTAAGCTTGGGACAGGCGTTTAAGGTGTTGCCCGCGCAATCTGCTCGGCAAGGGCCTGGTAGAGGGCCTGGGGGTCGATGGGTTTTGCGAGGTGTTCGTTCATGCCAGCGTCAACGCAGGCCTGGGCATCCTCGGCAAAGGCGTTGGCTGTCATGGCCAAAATGGGGATGGTGGCGGCATCGGGCCGGGGCAGCGCGCGGATGGCCCGGGTGGCCGCCAGGCCATCCATCACCGGCATACGCACATCCATCAAAATGGCGCTGTAGTACCCCGGGGCGGCGGCAGCAAACTGCGCCACCCCCTGCTGGCCATCGGGGGCATCCTCCACCAGCATCCCCACCTTTTTTAGCAGCCGCGCCGCAATTTCGCGGTTCATGGGGTGGTCCTCGCACACAAGCACCCGCTTGCCTGCCAGGCTTTGCAGGGCATCGGCGGCGGGGGCGGCAGGCGCAGCCGCCGGGGCGGGGCTACTGCACGGTTCTGCCAGCTTGGTGGTGATGGTAACGGTGAAGGTGGTGCCCTTGCCCGGTGCGCTTTCGCAGGTAATTTGCCCGCCCATGGCATCCACCAGTTCCTTCACGATGGATAGCCCCAAGCCGGTGCCGTTTTCCATCTCGCCCGCATCGGCTTGCTCAAAGGGGGCATACATTCTTTCTTTTTGGAACTCCTCGCTCATGCCAATGCCATCGTCCGCCACCGTGAACGCCGTTTGCATGGTGTCGCTGCCTTGCAGCTCCCCCGATAGGGTAAGCACCACATGGCCCCCGGGCGGGGTGAACTTGATGGCATTGTTGAGCAGGTTTACAAAAATTTGCTGTAGCCGCAGCTTATCAAACAAAACCTTCCGCTGGGCGATGGTGTTATCCCGTATGGTGAGGGTGATGCCCTTTTCCTCGGCGCGGGGTTGCAGAATATTGCGCAATGCTTCCACAAATTCCTCGCTGCCGGTCGGCTCCAAATTAAAGCGGTACTTGCCGGTTTCTAGCTTGCTTAAATCCAGGCTATCGTTGATTAACTGGAGCAGGTAGCGGCCCGCGCGGTTGATTTTGGTGTGGTACCCCTTCGATTCGTCCAGGGCCGTACTCTCCTGCCCAAAGGCCGAAAACCCGATGATGGCGTTCATGGGGGTGCGCATATCGTGGCTCATCCGGGCAAGGAAGCTTTGCTTGGCCTGGGTTGCCTGTAGCAGCGCCATATTTTGCCGCCGGGTGCGGGCCATAAACAGCAACACCATGCCCAAAACCACCAGCGCCGCCACCAGGCTGCTGATAACGGCAACGCTGCGCAGCGGGTTTTCGTACAGCCATTCCAGCAGCAGGTTTTGGGTGGGGCGCAGGGCGGTGCATTCCACCAGCAGGGCGTTTAATTCCTCATCGCCGGTGGCGGCCAGCACCTTATCCAGTATGGATGCCAGCAGGGCGCTTTGCTCGCCATACACGGCAAAGCACACCTGGTGCGAATACTCGGATAATACCGCCGAAAGTGCGTTGTAGCGGTAAAGGTTTAGGTAATAATCGGCCGCATAGCTGGGCAGGTAGGTAATATCGGCATGGCGGGCCTGCACGGCCTCCAGGCAGGCCTCGTAATCCTCACAAAGCACCAATTGGTCTTGGGTGTAGCCGCTGTTCAACAAATCCTCCGTCACGCGGAAATTGTTCACCGCCGCCACCTTGCCGGTTTCGGGCGAAAGGTTGCCCCCCTTGCGGAAAATTTTGTAATAGCTGACGATGAAATACGGCTTGGTAATCTCGGTGTTGTGGCTGGCGGCCCAACCGTAATCGTAATAAAATTCAGGAAAAATATAGGTGCGCTGCACCGCGTCCGTCATCTCCGAAAGGGTGCAGGGCACGCCGACCTTATCGGCAACACGGGCCGCCAGCAGCGGGTAAAAGCCAGCCATGCTGCCATCGTTTTCGCGCCGGGACAAAAAGCCCTCCCCGTCATGGAAATAGAAGTTTAGCCCGCTCCCCTCTTGGGTGCCCAGGGTGTTTAGGTACTCCAGCTCCTCCCGGGTGAAGGGCACCACCACCCGGTCAGGGAACCATTTTTTATAAAGGTTTGCCAAAAAGGCAGGCTCGTCCATCGAAAGCTCGGCCAGCGCATCGTTCAGCACATCCAGGTAGGGGTTGCCAAGCGTCATGCTGATGTAATTGCAAACGGTGGGAAAGCGGGCAAGCTGCTTCATATCCGGGGTCATATCCAAAATATTGGTGATGACGGCATCCACCTCGCCCGCATCCAGCGCGGCGCGGCAAGCGTTATAATTTTCGTAATCTACCAGGTTTTCCTGGCTCATGCCCACCCCCGCAAGCTGGCCATCCACCGGGGATACTTTTTTTAACCCCCGGGTAACGGCGCAGCGCAGGGTGCCAAGGGTGGCATAATCGTTATAAATCAAATCTTCCCGGCTGTTTAGGGTAAGCACCGCGTAAAAGGTATCCATAATATTGTGCTGGGTGTAGCCCAAATCGGTGGAGGGCACAGACGGAGCGGTGCCGGGCATACGGATATCGGCCCGGCCATCCAACAGCATCTGCTTGGTATCCTCCCAGCCATCGGCGGGAACATAGGTGAACTGGATGCCGGTATATTTGGATAATTTATCAAGCAGCTCCACCCCGTAGCCGGTTTCTTTGCCGGCTTCATCGTACTCAAAAAAGCCGGATAGCGGGCAAAAGGCCACCCGCAGTGTATCCCCCGGCGCGGCATGGGCAGGGGCAGCCCACAGCCCAAACAGCAACAAGCACAACAAAAAAGCGCAGCCTACCCGCCACCCGCGTTTTATCCCTGCCATGTGTCCTCCTATCCTTTTTACCTGGCCGTTTACCGGGCCTTTCCCTGGTTACCCGGCCACCGGGGCGTTGCGGCGGCAAAGCCGCAAGCAAGCCGGGGGCCGTGTTGGCACCGGGGTGTTTTATCGGAAGATATCGCCCAGCAGGCCACCCAACAGGCTGCCCACCGCGTTGGACAGGGTGCGGTTGCTTGTGCCCAGCACCCCACGGGTGATTTGGCGGCCCACATCCCGCCCAATGCCGCGGGCGGTGGTGGCGGCAGCCCGCCGCACCGAGCGCTCGATGGGGGTGTAGCCGTTGCGGTCGCGCCCTTCGGCGCGGTAGGCTGCTTGGCGGGCCTGTGCCTCCCGCTTTTCGGCTTTTTCGGCGGCTGCCGCCTCGGCTTCGGCCTCGGCCTGCTGCCGTGCCGCGGCCTCCTCCTCCGACAAAATTTCGTAGGCGGAGCGTGGGTCAACCGCCGTTTTATATTTGGCGTTCAACGGGTCCAGCGCAATCAGTTGGGCGCGGGCCGCCTCTGCCAGGGGGGTAAAGCTGCTTTGCGGGGGGCAGATGGTAACCGCATCCACCACGGTGGGCGCGCCCTTCTCGTCCAGCACGCTGACAAGGGCACAGCCGGTGCCAAGGGTGCCAATGGCATCCTCCGTTTTAAAGGCCGGGTTGGGGCGGAAGCTTTGCGCCGCCGCCCGCACGGCCTTCTGCTCGGCGGGGGTGTAGGCGCGCAGGGCGTGCTGGATGCGGTTGTTGAGCTGCGCCAGCACAGGGTCGGGCAAATCGGCGGGGTTTTGGGTGCAAAAATACACCTCCACCCCCTTGCTGCGTATCAACTTCACCACCTGGGTAACTTTATCCACCAGCACCTTGGGCGCCCCCTCAAACAGCAGGTGGGCTTCATCAAAAAAGAAAACCAGCTTGGGCTTTTCCAAATCGCCCACCTCGGGCAGGGCCTCGTACAGTTCGCTCAACAGCCAAAGCAAAAACGTGGCGTAAAGCAGCGGCTGCTGAAATAGCTCGGCCGCATGAAGGATATGGATGATGCCTTGCCCCGCAGCGTCGGTTTGCAGCCAATCGGCCACATCCAGCTCGGGCTCGCCAAAAAAGCCCTCGCCGCCCGCGGTTTCCAGCGCCAGCAGGCTGCGCTGGATGGCCCCCACGCTTTGGGGGGATAGGCTGCCGTAGGTGGCGGTAAATTCTTTTCGGTGCTCGCTGGCATAGGCAAGCATACTGGTCAAATCCTTCAAATCAATCAGCTGCCAGCCCTTATCGTCGGCTATTTTGAACACCAGGTTCAAAACACCCTCCTGCACCTCGCTCAAATTCAGCAGGCGGGCCAGCAGCAGGGGGCCAAGCTCGCTCACCGTAGCCCGCACCGGGGTGCCATGGCGGCCAAATACATCCCAAAAGCGGCAGGGGTAGCCCTTGTAGGCAAACGCCGCCGGCGGGATGCCGATGGTATCCAGGCGCGCCTGCAATTTTTCGTTGGCGGTGCCGGGCAGGGCAAGCCCGCTTAAATCTCCTTTGACATCGGCCATAAAAACCGGCACCCCCAGCTCCGAAAGTGCCTCGGCCATCACCTTGATGGTTACGGTTTTGCCGGTGCCGGTGGCCCCCGCAACCAACCCATGGCGGTTGAGCATGGCGGGCAGCAGGTAAACCGGCTCTGCCCCCTTGCCCAGCAGGATTTTTTCTTGTTGCAGCATGGTAATCCTCCCCTGGCTATCGTTACGTTATATTATAATACCTTTGGGGTAAAAAACCAACCAGAAAAAACAGCGCAACATCTGTGCAAAAAGTCAGTGCTTTGCCGTTATGCGCCATTTGCGCAATTTTGGGTTGCGCCCGGCGCAAAAGTTCCGTATACTAATAGCTAGCGATGTACAAGCCGCAGAACGCGGATGGAGGGAATGTATGATTGAGCTATACCGTACCGAGGGCACCTGCATTGCCAAATGCAACGCCGTGGAGGAAGGCTGCTGGGTGCAGCTTACCAGCCCCACCAATGCCGAAACCGAGCATATTGCCGCGCTGTTAAGCATTGAGCCGAGCGATTTGCGGGCGGCGCTGGACGCTGAGGAATCGGCCCGTGTTTCCTTGGAGGATGGCTACACCTTGATTTTGGTGGATATCCCCTGCCGCACGGCGGATGCCTCCGCCGGCATCTATACCACCGTGCCGTTGGGCATTCTTTTGACCCAAAAGCTTGTGGTTACGGTATGCTCGGTGGAAACGCCCTTGCTAACCGCCTTTTCCGATGGCATTGTGAAGGATTTTAGCACCCGGAAAAAGATGCGGTTCGTCTACCAGCTGCTCTACCGGGCGGCCACCCTGTACCAGCAGGAGCTGCGCCTGGTTGACCGCCGCCGGATGGAAATTGAACAGCACCTGAACGGTACCCTGCGGGACAGTGATTTGATGGAGCTGCACGCGCTGGAATCCACCCTGGTGTACTTTGCCACCAGCTTGCGCAGCAACAACACCATTTTGGACCGGTTGACCCGCTATAAGCGGCTGGAGCAGTACCCGGACGACCGCGAGCTATTGGACGATGTGATTATTGAGATACGCCAGGCCATTGAGATGACCAGCATCTACCGCGATGATATCAAGGGCACCCGAGAGCTATTTTCCGCCATCCTTGATAACCGGCTAAATAACGCCATGAAATACCTGACCTCCATCACCCTGCTGATGGCGATACCCACCGTAATTTCCGGCTTTTACGGGATGAACGTGAACCTGGAGGGGATGCCCTTTGCCGGGTGGGAGAGTGGCTTTGCCATTGTGTGCGGGCTGGTGCTGGCCCTCTGCGGCCTTTTTGCCTGGATTTTGCACCGCAACCATATGCTGTAACCCCCCTGGCTTGCGGCCACTGTTTTAGCCGGCCCCCTACGGGGGCCTTTTTTGTTTTTGGGGTGAAATTTGCCCTACGACTTGCGCAAGTGATTACAAAAAGGTTATACTGAATATATTTAATGTCTAATGTCGCTCATCACGCAGGGCGCGTGGCGCAGGGCGCGTGGCGCAGGGCGCGTGGCGCAGGGCGCGTGGCGCGGGGCGCGTGGTTTGAAATGGCAAAATGGCAAAACAAAAATGCGGGAGGTAATTCTATGAACGCGGACGAATACCGTTTTGATG
>JAQUSS010000175.1 GCA_028710135.1 Gemmiger sp.
TATATGGCCCTTACCGGCGAGTATGCCATCTGCGAAATTTCCGTCCCTGAAAATTGGGTAGGGCAAACCATTTTGGGCCTCAATGTGCGTGGGCGGTACAACATCAGTGTTCTTGCCATTAAAGAGGGCGAAAAAATGCTTTCGATGCCCGGCCCCGAGCACACGTTTGCCCACGGCGAAACCATGCTGGTGATGGGCCGCAACGAGGATTTGCAACGGTTTTTAAAGTAAAATTGCTTCTGCCAACGAAAGGACATTGCCCATGGTTCGGCTTTCCACCCTGCGCACCCACGCCACCGCCCAGCGGCTTTATACCCTGGGCCTGGCCCTGCTGCTGGTGTTATCGGAGGTTTTCAGCTCCAACATCCAGCAGGCGCTGCCCGGCTTCAGCCACTTTTGCCGCCTGTTGCTAACCGGGGGGGCCGTGGTGGTGCTGCTGGGCAAAATTTTGTTTTGCACCCACTATACCGGCCCTCTGCAATGGGGTGTGGTGGCCGTGGTGCTGGGCTACACCGGCTTTGCGGCGCTGTACGGGGGGGACCATTGGTTTTTTCTGTTTGCCCTATTGGCGCTGGGTGCCAAGGATGTTGACCTGCGCGCTGCTTTAAAAGTATATTTGGCCGTGGCGGTTGCCGGGCTGGTGCTGGTGCAGCTACTCCATTTTTTAACCCCGCTGGTGCCCTACCGCTTTTATTGCCGCAACTGGGATTTTGGCTATGGCCACTATAACGGCTACGGTGCCCGGCTGATTGGCGTATTTTTTGGTTGGGCATGGCTGCGCTGGCCCCGCCTGCGCTGGTTTGACTGGCTGGGCCTGGGGGCACTCACCCTTTACACCGCGCTGGTGCCGGGCAGCCGTGGCGCGCTGGGCGGTATGCTGATTTTGCTTGCCCTATTTGCCGCCCAACGCCTGTTGCCCCGCCTGCTGGAGGGGCGGCTGTGGAAGGCCGGGCTGCTTGCCTTTTGGCCGGTTATCACGGCGGCCAGCCTGCTTTGCGGCTACCGCTATAACCCGGCCCAGCCCCTGGCAACGCCCATTTTGTTTAAGCTGAACGCCCTGCTTTCGGGCCGGTTTGAAATTTGGCACAATGTATTTTGGCAAGCCCCCGCCTCCCTGCTGGGCGGGCTGCCCACCGATGGTGACGACCAACACGCCATTGATAACGTATTTTTGGCCCTGCCGATGAACAAGGGCGTGCTGGGGGCCGTGGTGGTGGCGGTGGTATTTTTGCTGCTGCTATGGCGGCTTTGCAAAAACGGCCACACCTGCGAAACCATGTGTATGGCGGCCCTGCTTTGCTACTGCGTGATGGAAAACAAGCTGTTTTTGCCCGCCGCCAACCCGTTTTTTCTGCTGTTGCCCTGCGTATTCTTCTGGCCGGGTGATGGCAAGCTGCCGGTGCTGGCCCCCAAGCCCGCCCCTGCGCGGCACTAGCGCAAGGGCCGCGCACCAACATACCAGCGCGCCAAACAAAAAAAACACAACCCCTGACGTTGCCTTTACCAGGCGTTCGTCAGGGGTTGTTTTGGCTAAAAATTCAATTGTAAAATTAGGTGTTGGGGGTATTTTTCAAGATGACATCGTGGCTGCCACCCTCCACAATGCTGGTGGAGGAAACCACGGTCAGGCGGGCTTTCTCCTGCAATTCGGGGATGGAAAGCGCGCCACAGTTGCACATAGTGCTGCGCACTTTATACAGGGTGGTGTTCACGCCGTCCGCCAGGGGGCCTGCGTAGGGAACGTAGCTATCAACGCCTTCCTCAAAGCCCAGCTTTTGCGCGCCGCCCAAATCGTACCGTTGCCAGTTGCGGGCGCGGTTGGAGCCTTCGCCCCAGTATTCCTTCACATAGTTGCCGCCCACGCGCAGCTTGTTGGTGGGGCTTTCATCAAAGCGGGCAAAATAGCGGCCCAGCATCACAAAATCGGCGCCCATGGCAAGCGCCAGGGAAATATGGTAATCCTGCACAATGCCGCCATCCGAGCAGATGGGCACATAAACGCCGGTTTCCTTGTAATACTCGTCCCGGGCCTTTGCCACCTCAATCACCGCCGTAGCCTGGCCGCGGCCAATGCCCTTGGTTTCACGGGTGATGCAGATGGAACCGCCGCCGATGCCGATTTTTACAAAATCGACCCCGGCCTTTGCCAGGAACAAAAAGCCGTCCTTATCCACCACGTTGCCTGCGCCCACCTTCACGGCATCGCCGTAGTTTTCGCGCACCCAGCCAACGGTGCGGGCCTGCCATTCGGAGAAGCCCTCGGACGAATCAATGCAAAGCACATCCACCCCGGCATCCACCAGGGCGGGGATGCGCTGGGCATAGTCGCGGGTATTGATGCCCGCGCCCACCACATAGCTTTTGTTGGCATCCAGCAGCTCGTTAAAATTCTCTTTATGGCTATCGTAATCCTTGCGGAAAACGATGTATTGCAGCTTGCCGCTCTCATCCAGCAGGGGCAGGGTGTTGATTTTATTGTTCCAGATAATATCGTTGCAATCGTGCAGGCTGGTGGTGGCGGGGGCCGTAACCAGCTTGGCAAGCGGGGTCATAAATTCGGTAACGGGCAGCTCGTTGCTCATGCGGGAAAGGCGGTAGTCGCGGCTGGCCACAATGCCCAGCAGCTTGCCGTGGGCGCTGCCGTCATCGGTGATGGCCACCGTGGAATGCCCGGTGCGGGTTTTTAAATCCAGCACATCGCCCAGGGTTGCGTGGGGGGGCAGGTTGGAATCGCTGGTGACAAAGCCCTTTTTGTACGCCTTGACCCGGCGCACCATATCGGCCTCGCTCTCGATGCTTTGAGAGCCGTAAATGAAGGATACGCCGCCCTGCTTGGCGAGGGCGATTGCCAGTTTTTCACCCGAAACAGACTGCATGATGGCCGATACCATCGGGATATTCATGGTGATGGGGCAATCTTCCTGGCCCTTGCGGTACTTTACCAGCGGGGTTTTCAGGCTGACACGGTCAGGTACGCACTCGGAGGAGGAATAGCCGGGTACCAAAAGATACTCACCAAAGGTGCGGGACGGTTCCGAAAAATAATGCGCCATACGGGTTCTCCTTTTCTCACAGTTCTCTTATCTTCCTGCCGGGCAACGCCACGCTGCCCGGGGTGGTTCAGCGTCCTACCCGCCAAACCAAGGGTCGGTTTACATGGTTAAAATTGTACCATATCCGCACACAAAATACAAAATTTTGCATATACAATCTTTTCCTACCACTTCCACGCAAAGTTGGTGAAAGTGCTGTACCAAGCGGCTATAAGTACGACTATGCCGCCCTATCTGCCAAAAAAGCGCCCCGCCGCACCACCGCGCAGCAGAACGCACCAACAAAAAACAGGGTAATTCTCCCAAAGCCGCCCGGTGGGATTTGCGCGGGGTCCCCCTAGAAATAACTTCCCACTGCGGTGATTAGGCCCGGCAAATCGGCACGGTAGCGGGGGGATGCCTTATCCAGGCTGTTGATGGTTACCCCATCGTCCCCCGCCCGCCCGGTGGAGTGGATATATTCTCCCCCGCCCAGGTACATGGCAATATGCCCCGGGAAATAGAGCAGGTCGCCCTCCCGCATCTCCGCCACCGGTATCTCGTGGATGGGGTAGCCTGGCTGGATGGCGGCATCCCGGTAGATTAAAATGCCGCAAAGCAGGTAGGCCATGCTGCACAGCCCCGAGCAATCGATGCCGGCCGGCGTTTTGCCGCCCCAGCGGTACTGCACCCCCGCGTACAGGCGGGCGGCATCCGTTAAGGCACGGCGCAAAGCGGCTGGGGTATCGGCACAGGGGGCGGTATAGTAGCTGCCCAAAACGCTGGCGCACAGGTAGCCCTGCCGCCCATCGGGCAGGGCCACCTTTTGCCAGCCCTCCACCGGTTGCCCTAAGGGGGCCACCCGCGCGCCCCGTGGCAAAGCGGCCACCAGGGCCGCCCCCTGTACCTTGGGTTGGGTTAGCACATCGGCGGTGTGCTTATGCAGCACCACCCGCTTTTCCAGCGCGGCCCAGGTGGCGGCGGCTTCCTCCCCCACCACCAAATTTTCAGCTTTTACCCAGCCGGTGTAGCGGTACTCGGTTTCAACCGGCAGCCAGCCCCCCTGCGCGGGGCCGGTAAGGGTTAAGGGCATCCCAAAAAGGGCTTCATCCTCCAGGTGCGAAAGCCCCGGCTCCGCCGCTACTGTGGCGGGGGCGCTTTTAATGGGGCAAATTGGTACGTTTACAATGGCCTGCATTCCATTCCTCCTGCGGTTTGTGCGGGGTAAGCGGCGTCAAACACCAGCGTACCCAGCTTACCAATATGGCGTAGCTGGCGGTTATCCCCCTCGGGCGAGGGGCCCTGCCAGGTAAACACCCCCAAA
>JAQUSS010000037.1:0-4853 GCA_028710135.1 Gemmiger sp.
TTGCTTTTATTTTTATTTTTATTTTTTATGCCACTTTTCGGTTTATTTTGCCCCGGTGGCGGCGTTCAGCGCGCTGTTCGGCAGGGCCGCCAGGGCGCGCACCTTGGCAACATCCAGCGAGAGTGCCTGCGCCAGCCGCACACCATAGCTGGGGGTGGCGCGGTAGCAGTGGGCCGCGTGGCGGTAGCGCACGGCCTCGCTTACCGTGGCCATGGCCCGTGCGGTGTTGGCAAGTAACCGCTCCTGCTCGCCGGCGGTCATGGCGCGGAACAGCTCTCCCCCCGCCCGGAAATCGTCGTATTCCTCCTGCTGGCAGGGGTCTTTCTCGGGGTCGTACCGGGCAAGCGGGCCGCAAAGGGGTAAGGGCGGCTCGGCAACCGCGGGCTGTGCCTGCCAGTAGCCGGGGCTGTTGGGGGTATAGGCAAGCAGGGGGCCGTAGTTATCGTCGGTGCGCATCTTGCCATCCCGGTGGTTATCCCGCAGGGGGGCCGCCGCCTGGTTGATGGGGATCAACTGGTTGTTCACCCCCAGGCGGTAGCGCTGGGCATCCCCGTAGGAAAATAGCCGCCCCTGCAACAGCTTATCGGGCGAAAAGCCGATGCCCGGCACCACATGGGCGGGGTTGAAGGCCGCCTGCTCCACCTCGGCAAAAAAGTTTACCGGGTTGCGGTTTAGCTCCAGCTCCCCCACCTCAATCAGGGGGAACTCGCTCTCCCGCCAGGTGCGGGTAACATCAAACGGGTTCTCGTAGTGGTGGTTGGCCTGTTCCTCCGTCATAATTTGCAGGTACATTTTCCAGCGCGGGTAATCGCCCCGCGCAATGGCATCGTACAGGTCTTGCCCGTGGTAATCTCGGTTTTTGCCCGCAATCTCTGCGGCCTGGGCATCGGTAAGGTAGTGCAGGCCCTGGCAGGTTTTAAAGTGGAATTTGCACCAAACCCGCTGGTTTTGGGCGTTATACAGGCTAAAGGTATGCTCGCCAAAGGCATCCATCTGCCGGAAGGAGGCCGGTATCCCCCGATCGGACATGGTGATGGTGATTTGGTGGAATGCCTCGGGCAAAAGCGTCCAAAAATCCCAGTTGGCCTGGGCGTTGCGGCGGCCGGTGTGGGGGTCGCGCTTAATGGCGCGGTTTAGCCCCGCAAAGTTGTGGGCATCCCGCAGGAAAAAGGTGGGGGTATTGTTGCCAACCAGGTCCCAATTGCCTTCGGGGGTATAAAATTTCATGGCAACGCCCCGTATATCCCGCTCGGTATCGGCGGCGCCACGCTCCCCCGCCACGGTGGAAAAACGGATGAACACCGGGGTTTTTGCCCCTTTTTGCAGCACCGCCGCCCTTGTGTAGCGGGCAACATCCTTGGTAACCGTCAACTGGCCATAGGCACCCCAGCCTTTGGCGTGCATCCGCCGCTCGGGGATAACCTCCCGGTCAAAGTGGGCCAGCTTTTCCAGCAGCCACACATCCTGTAGCGCCACTGGGCCGCGCGGGCCGGCGGTGATGGCATTGTGGTTATCGGCCACCGGGGCACCGGCCTCGGTGGTAAGGGTATATTCGGTTGGGCTTTTCTCGTTTTTTGGGCACATAGATAAAACACCTCCCGCCACCATAATAGTAGCGGGAGGTGTGGATGGTACCAATGGATAGGCCGCAAGGGCCAGTGGCCTGAAAATTTCAGGCAGGGGTTTGCCCCACGGGGGCGGCTTTCGGTTTCGGCGGGTAGGCGCACGTTGCAGGCATATTGGTGCGCCTAGGGTTTGTGATAGGTGCTCCCCAAAAACTGTAGGGCAAGGGCTCTGCTCTTGCCGAACCTTGCCTGGCCGAGGCCTACCAAAATCATTGCGGCTAGCCTGCGGCAAATGATAAAGGCAAACGCCAGCGCCCAAAATGCCGAGCCATGGGCCCCGGGCGGTTAAAAAAATTTACCCGCCACATGGGCCCCAGCCACTAAGAGAATGCACCGGCACCGCAAAGCCCGACCGGCAAGAGCAGAGCCCTTGCCCTACGGAGGCAAATTTTGCCTTCGGCGGGTAGGTGAACCGATGCTTTTGGAGGTTGTGATGGGGTTCCCCAAATTGTGCCCCGTTAGGCCTGCGGCTCTACCTGCTGGCGGATAAAGGGCACAACCTCGCCCGGCTTGATATCCAGCGCCAGGGCAAATTCGGTGTACAGCATGTTTTCCGCTTCGCGCATGGCATTTTCGTCAAAGCTCGAAAGCCGCTTGCCGTTTGCCATGCGGGCCTGTTTGAACTGGTAGATGGATTTGATCATCTGCACCAGCTGGCGGTGGTTGCCGTTGCGCAAGGTATCGTTATAATACAGCTTGCGGGCATTCATATCGGTTTCATAATCCGCAGGTTCCTGGCGCATCTGGTGAATCAGCTCCAGCGCCTCGGCGCGGCTGATGACGGCGTGCATTTTGCCCATCAGCAATTCGTTGCTGGTGGGTACGCTGATGGTCAGGCTGCTATCGTAAATTGGTTTTAAAATCAAGCAATCCAGGGTACGGTCCCCCAGGCGCTTATTTTCCATTGCGGTAATTCTGCACGCCCCTGACGTGCCGTAAGTAACGGTATCTCCAACTTGAAACATTTTTTACTCCCTTTCATTGCCAACCCAAATCTTCTTATTATATAGTATACCCTATTTGGCGAAAAAATGTCATAGACGTTTTGTACAAAAAGTTATTACAAATCAACTTATTACAGTCGGAATAATTTGAATTACCGCTTTTTCTTCCTTTTTATCCCAACGCGGCAAAAAAATGGCTTTGCCAGTTTCTTTTGGGCAGGCTTTTGCGTATAATAGCAGTAAGGAAGTTTTGCCAAGCCGCCCCCACCCAAAGCCCGGCAAGGGCTTTGCGGGCGGGGCCGTTTGCTACCAAAAAAGCGCCGCGCCATTTTATAAAAAAAGCGCCAAAAAGGAAGGTTACCCATGCCGGATTATCAAAAAATGTACGCCCTGCTTTGCGGGGCAACCTCGGATGCCATTGATGCCCTGGCCCCCTACCCCGAGGCAGCCATCACCCGCCGGATGCTGCAAGCCGCTTTGCGCGAGGCGGAGGAGCTGTACCTGGCCGCCCCCGAACCCCACCCTGTGGAAGGAACCAATTTGGTACTGTTTGACGGCGATAGCAAGGCCGGCATCACAAAATAAAAAGGCGCTGAAGCCAAGCTCCGTTTTGCTTGGGCTTCAGCGCTTTTTTATGTTGCCCGGGTGCCGGCTGCTGCGCCACCCGCTTGGCGATACGTTTTGGGCCTCATAGCAAAATGGTGACGCACAGCCCCCGGGGCTGGGCATTTGCAAAGGTGATTTCACCTTGGTGGGCCCGAACAATTTGGTAAACCAAATACAGCCCCCATCCATGCTTTACCCCATCGCTGCCATCGGTTTGCACAAACTGCCCCGCATTCAATTGTTTTAGCTGCCCCTCGGCAATGCCGGTGCCATCATCCGCCACCGTATAGGCGCAGCGGCTGCCCTGCCGGTTCACCCCCACCGTGATGCTGCACCCCGCCGGGTTGTGGGCAATGCTGTTTTGTATCAAATTGCGCAGCATCCGCTCCAAAAGAAAACAATCGCCTTGCAGGGTAAAGCCGGGGGTTTGGGCCGCGGTTTCCATATGCAGGGTGTATTTGTTTTCCTCTAAGCCGCCGTTGATGCAATCGGCAATCACCTGCCGGGCAAGCTCCACCGGGTCGATGGTTTCAAGCTTGCGCGGCTGCATGGAATATTCGAGCTTGGACGCCAGGTTGAGGTTGATAATAAGCTGTCGCAGCGTTTCGCCCTGCTGGCGGATGATGCCGGCTTGCTTTTGAACCTCGGCGGGCAGGGTGGCATCCTCCTCCAGCTCCCCCGCATACCCCAGCATGATGGAGAGGGGGGTGCGGATATCGTGCGAGATGCCCTGAATCCACTCGGCACGGGCGGTATCTTTTTTTTGCAGCTGCGCACCGGCCCGGTTTAGCTCCGCGCTAAGTGTGGCAAGCTCCCCGCGCTCCTCCAGCGCCACCGGCTCGCCGTTCGCCATGGTGTTGATGCCTGTCAAAATTGGTTTGACGGCTTTTTCAACCTTGTGGGTGCTGTGCCAAAACAAAAACAGCATCAACAGCACATTCACAATAAACGCCGCCAAAGCGCCGAAGCCATAGGTAGCAAAATCGTTTGCATCGACGGAAATTGTATATTTTAGCATACGGTTTGGCGGGTAGCCAACAACAAACAGGCCCGCCGGGTGCTCCCAAACATAGACGGGGTAATCTTGCAAATACCACCGGCTGAACCTTGCAATCTCTGTGGCCGTATAGTGGCGCGGCAGGTTTGCGGGCATCCGTTCTTCCCAAATCACCGTGCCGCCATCATCCAGCAGCATGGCCCACGCGTCACGCTCGGCCAGGGTGCTACTTACCGCCTGCGCCGCGTGGATGCTCCCCCCTGTTTCTGTCACCATAGCGGCAAGCTGGCCGACCGGGATATCCGGCGTGTTGGAATTGCTGTAGGCGGCGGTAGCAACAATGCCCAACAGCAGGATATTGACGGCAAAAAACAGCAAAAGAATCCCCACGGTGGAAAGAAAGTATTTGCGAAAAAAGCGCTGCACCGCATTCATCCCCGCGCCCCCTTTACATTGAGCTTATAGCCCAGCCCCTTCACCGTAACAAGGGAAACCGGCGCGGAGGGGTTTTCTTCTATCTTTTCGCGCAGATGGCGTATATGCGTCATCAGCGTGGTTTCATAGCCCTGCCAAACCTCCCCGCAGGCCGTTTGGCACAAAGCGCCTATTGTGATGATGCGCCCCGCGTTTTCGGAAAGCTTTAAAAATATCGCGTATTCCTTGGCCGTCAAGGCAAAGGTT
>JAQUSS010000037.1:4863-20688 GCA_028710135.1 Gemmiger sp.
CCGCGCCACGCCGCACCTCCGCCTTATCCAAATCCACCGTGGCTGCGGCAAGTGCAACCATGCGGTTGCCCTCGGGGTAGGCGCGTTTTAAAATGGCGCTTACACGCAACAAAAGCTCCTTGGGCAAAAAGGGCTTCACCAAATAATCGTCCGCGCCCAGCGCAAGGCCGGTACAGCGGTCCTCCGCCTCCCCTTTTGCGGTCAGCATCAGCACAGGAATGTTGCTGACCCTGCGTATTTCTTGTAGCACCTCAAACCCATCCATGCCCGGCATCATCACATCCAGGATGGCCATTGCGGGCATTTTTTGTGAGAGTATTGCCAGTGCCCGCTCGCCGGAATCCGCGGTCATTATCTGCGTAAACCCGGCGCGCTCAAAAATCGAGCGAAGCATTGTTAGCAGGGCAAGCTCGTCATCCACAATCAGTATCGGTTTATCCTTCATTCGGCACACCTTTTGTTCTGCAAGCCCCACAAAGGGGGCGTTTTTTGTTTTTATTATACAACCGGCCACGCCGCTTGTATATCCTGCCGGTTCAATCTCAAGGTAAACGCAAGGATGCCTCCAACTAGGCTCAAGGCTGCGATGTTACAATTGCTACACAAAGCGAAGGAGGCTTTTCTATGAATGAAATGATTGTGGAAACCACAAACCTTACCAAGTGCTACGGTGCGCAAAAAAGCGTGGAAGCGCTGAATATCCATGTGCGCCGGGGCAGGATATATGGCCTGCTGGGCCGCAACGGTGCCGGAAAAACCACCACCATGAAAATGCTGCTGGGGCTAACCAAGGCAACCGCCGGCGAGGCCAAGATTTTTGGCAAACCCATTGGCACCAGCGAGCGAGAAATTTTGCCCCATGTTGGCAGCCTGATTGAATCGCCCGGGTTTTACCCCAACCTAACGGGGACAGAAAACTTAAAAATTTTTGCGGAGCTGCGCCGGATAAAAAAGAAAGATGCCATCCAGAATGCGCTGGAGCTTGTGGGGCTGCCGTACCGCGATAAAAAGCTGTACGCGCAATACTCGCTTGGCATGAAGCAGCGCCTGGCCATTGCCCTTGCCGTGATGCACAACCCCGATTTGCTGATTTTGGATGAGCCGATTAACGGCCTGGACCCCATTGGCATTGCCGAGGTTCGCGCCTTCATTCGGGAGCTTTGCGACGCACAGGGGAAAACCATTTTGATTTCCAGCCACATTTTGCCCGAAATTGCCTTGCTGGCCGATGATATCGGCATTATTGACAAAGGGCGGCTGCTGGAGGAAGAAAGCCTTGCGGCGTTGGAGGAAAAAAACGGCAAATACATCCGTTTCCTCGTATCCGATGCCGCAAAAGCCGCCCAAGTTCTGCTACAAACCTTTAAAACGCAGAACTTTAAGGTGGAAAATAACCACACCCTGCGGCTGCTGGATACCACGCTGCCCGTTGCCGCCATCAACCGGTGCTTTGTGGAGAACGGCATCGATGTTTCCGACGCCCATGTGTTTGAGGATACCTTGGAGGATTATTTTAAAAAGGTTACAGGGGGTGTTGGCATTGCTTAGGCTGATAAAATGCGAATTTTGGAAGCTAAAACGCAAGCGGTTTGTGCAACTGGTGGTTGCCGCCGCGTTTCTTTTCCCTATCCCGCTGACCTATCTGTGTATGCACTGGCCCACGATACAAGCGCATTGCAGCACACAGGCAGAGGTGTTTGATATGATGTGGCAATCGGTGCTGGGCTATGGCATCCAGCTGCTGCTGCCCTGCATCCTTGGCATTGTGGCCGCGTTGCTGTTTTTTTCGGAGCGGGATAACGATACCTTCAAAAGCCTGCGCACCGTCCCGGTATCCAGCACCGCGCTGGTGCTGGCAAAGGTGGCGATGTTATTTTTGTTCAGCACCATATTTTGCGTGGCTTCCACGTTGGTTTCCGTGGGGTGTGGCCTTGTCGCTTTTGAGGTGCAGGGCATTGGCTACAAGCTGTGGATGTCAATTAAAATGGGGGTGTACATCACGGCGGGGACGTTGCCGCTGGTAGCCATCGTGGTATTTTTCAGCAAGTCCTATATCTTTTCCATCCTGCTTTGCGTGTTTTACAGTGTTCTCAACGATGTGGGCACGTTTGTTATGGGGGCGCTGCCAAAAGCCATCGTGTATCTGCTGCCCGTGCCGCTTACCACACTGTGGGGTGCCACCGATATGCAGCAGCACATGGCCATTGGGGATGCGGACGATTTGCGCGCCTTTGCCGGGCTTGTGCCATCCGAGGCTACCGTCATCCTGATTCTTACCGGCATGGCCGTTATCTCGGTCGCCATTATGGCGCTGCTTTACAAAAGGAGGGGCGAATAATATGGGGCGGATCCTCAAAACCGAGCTTATGAAGCTGAAACGATACCACATTTTGTGGGCCGGCGTTGCGCTGATGCTGCTTGCGGTGATTCTGACGCTGTTCACCACGCTGGCCGAGGATGGCACGGTTTGGAGCTATGCCTTTCTCTCCGAGCAGGTTATCAAAACCAACATGACGATGATTTTCCCGATGTGCATTACCTTAATCACCGGGTATATCATCAACCGTGAGCTGAAAAACGATACCTTGAAAAGCCTGTACACCGTGCCGGTTTCCTTCCGGCAGCTTTTAACCGGCAAGCTGGTGGTTGCCGGGCTGTTCTCGCTGCTGTTGGGCGCGGTTTGCGCGGTTTTCACGGCGGTGGGCTGCCTGCTGGTGCAAATGCCCGGCTTTACCCTGATGCTGGCGGTGCAATCGCTCTATCAGCAAACGATGGTAAACCTGTTTCTCTACATCGCCGTTCTGCCGATTATTGTGGCAACAAGCCGCTCGCAAAACGGTTTTCTTGCGGGGGTGATTGTCGCGTTCGTCTACGGCTACAGCGGGCTGTTTGCCGCCGGGAACCATACGCTGGCGCAAATTTACCCCATCACGGCAAGCCTTGGCCTGGTGGGGTACCGCAGCTATGATGCCGCTGTAAGCTGGAACTTCCCCCTCTGCTTGGTAAGCCTTGCTTCCATGGTGCTGCTATCGGCCATTATGCTTGCCGTGGGGGATGAACAAGAGGCCCCCCGCCCGGCCAAAAAGAGCGCGGGGCAGGCTGCCCCCAAAAAAGGGTGGTAAGCGCCGCAACGCCGCCGGTGGCTCGGTTGCAAAAATTGCCGTGCCGCAGCAAAAGGCGGGGGTAAAACGAGGCAAAGCCGGGCAAAAGCGAAACAAAACCAAGCAAAACCAAACGCAAAGGGGCTGTTTTGGTGCGGGGGCAGATCGCTACGGTATAGCGTAGAACCTTGCTTTCAGCACACCATGCAAGCGGCCTTTTGTAAACAGAATTTGCCATTTTGCCGCCATTTTGCCCCTAAAAAGCAAAAACGAGCAGAAACATCTGCCAAAAACACGATAAAATATTCCACCAAAAAAATGCCGTTACCCGCTTGACACAGCAAAGCGAGCGTGCTATATTTAGCACAGTAAACCGTTGAAGCGGATGTAACGGTGCGAATGCCCCCACAGAGAGCCTGCGGCGCTGAGATGCAGGCGGGAAACAGCGCATCAAATGGACCGCCGAGGGTGCAGCGAACAGCGGCAACGCTTAGTATCTTGCAACGTGTGGGCATACGTGAGTTGCCGGGGGTATGTTGGTACCCTGCAAAGTGCATGGCCCCATGATCGCCGGGGCCGTGAAACAAGGTGGCACCGCGGATAATTTGTTTTATTCGTCCTTGGCAAAGCTCAAGCCCGAGCTTTGCCAAGGACTTTTTTTGTGGCCAAAACGGCCCACGAAACACAACCGTGAGGGAGGGAGTACCATGAACATCAGCCCAAGCTTGGCCGAGGCCCGCCGCTATGCCGCGCAGGGCGGCTACAAATGCTTGCCGGTCAGCGCCGAAATTTTGGCCGACGTCAAAACCCCGATGCAGGTGTTACAGCAGCTCAAAAATGTATCCAGCCATTGCTATATGCTGGAATCGGTCGCCGGGGATGAAAAGTGGGGCCGCTACACCTTTTTGGGCTATGAGCCAAAGCTTGAACTGCGTTGCCAGAACGGCCGGATGCAGGTGGGTGACGTGCAGTTTGAAACGACCGACCCCGGCCACTATATCCGGCAGGTGTTGGCCGAGCACAAAAGCCCGCGCCTGCCCGGGCTGCCGCCCTTCACCGGCGGGCTGGTGGGCTACTTCTCCTACGACTACCTGAAATACGCCGAGCCTTCGTTGCAGCTGGACGCCGCCGACAGCGAGAACTTTCAGGACGTGGATTTGATGTTGTTTGACCGGGTGATTGCGTTTGACAGCTACCGCCAAAAGATTGTGCTGATTGTGAACATCGCCTTGGCGGACGTGGATACCGAGTACAACCGCGCCGCGCTGGCCCTTGCGGAGATGGCCCGCCTAATCCTCGCCGGCGCGCCGAAGCGGGAAACGCCGGGCCGGATGCTGACCCCGATGCGCCCCCTGTTTGACAAGGCCGCCTACTGCGCCATGGTCGAGCGGGCCAAGCACCACATCCACGAGGGTGACATTTTCCAGATTGTGCTTTCCAACCGGCTGGAGGCCGCGTATGAGGGCAGCTTGCTGGGCGCTTACCGGCTGCTGCGCACGCAGAACCCCTCGCCCTATATGTTCTACTTTTCCGGCACCGATGTTGAGGTCGCCGGGGCCTCGCCCGAAACGCTCGTCAAGCTGGAGGACGGCACACTGCACACCTTCCCATTGGCGGGCACCCGGCCGCGCGGGAACACCGAAGCCGAGGACGCCGCGCTGGAAGCCGAGCTGCTGGCCGACCCCAAGGAGCTGGCCGAGCACAATATGCTGGTCGACCTTGGCCGCAACGATTTGGGCAAAATCAGCCGGTTTGGCAGCGTAGCGGTGGAAAAGTACCACAGCATCGAGCGGTTTTCTTATGTCATGCACATCGGCTCCACCGTGCGCGGGGCGCTGCGGCCCGAATGTGATGCGCTGGACGCCGTCGACGCGATTTTACCCGCGGGCACCCTCTCCGGCGCGCCGAAAATTCGGGCCTGCCAGCTGATCAACGATCTGGAAAACAACAAGCGCGGCATCTACGGCGGCGCCATCGGGTATCTGGACTTCACCGGCAACCTCGATACCTGCATCGCCATCCGGATTGCCTACCAAAAAAACGGGCGGGTGTTCGTCCGCTCGGGGGCTGGCATCGTGGCTGATTCGGTGCCCGAGACGGAATATCAGGAGTGCATCAACAAGGCCGCCGCCGTTGTGCGGGCGCTTGAGCAGGCCGGGGAGGTGGAAGGATGATTCTTCTGGTTGACAATTACGACAGCTTTTCCTACAACCTCTACCAACTCGTCGGTTCGCTGGAGCCTGATATTCGGGTGGTGCGCAACGACGCGCTGACGGTGGCCGAAATCAAGGCCCTGCACCCCGCGGCGGTCCTGCTCTCCCCCGGCCCCGGCCGGCCGGAGGACGCGGGTATCTGTATCGAGGCCGCCCAAACGCTGGGGCCGGAGATTCCGCTGCTGGGCGTTTGCCTCGGGCATCAGGCCATCTGCGCGGCCTATGGCGCGACCGTGACCTACGCGCGGCAGTTGATGCACGGCAAGCAGTCCGACGCGGCGCTTGACACCGACTGCCCGCTGTTTGAGGGGCTGCCCGCCGTGGTTCCGGTGGCGCGCTACCACTCGCTGGCCGCCGATGCCGCCACGCTGCCGCCCTGCTTAAAGGTCACCGCCCGAGTGGCCGGGCCGGAGGGCGAGATTATGGCGGTGCAGCACACCGAATACCCGATTTTTGGCGTGCAGTTCCACCCCGAATCCATCATGACGCCAAACGGCGAGGCCATGCTGGCCAACTTTTTGGCGTTTACAAAAAAATACAACAACGGGAACGTATAGGAGGGAATTTCAATGATCAAAGAGGCCATTGTAAAGATTGTGGACAAGCAGGACTTGAGCTATGACGAAGCCTACGCCGTGATGAACGAGATTATGAGCGGCGAGACAAGCCAGACCCAGAACGCCGCGTTTTTGGCCGCGCTCTCGACCAAAAGCACCAAGGCCGAGACGACCGACGAAATCGCTGGGTGCGCCGCGGCCATGCGCGACCACGCCACCAAGGTCCACACCGACCTGCCGGTGCTGGAAATCGTCGGCACCGGCGGTGACAACGCCCACAGCTTCAACATCTCCACCACAGCGGCGCTGGTGGCGGCGGCGGGCGGCGTCAAGGTTGCCAAGCACGGCAACCGCGCGGCATCCTCCCAGTGCGGCACTGCCGATTGCCTTGAGGCGCTGGGCGTCAACATCTCGCTGACGCCGGAACAGTGCCTTCGGCTGCTGGACGAGGTCGGGATGTGCTTTCTCTTCGCGCAGAAGTACCACACCTCGATGAAATATGTCGGCCCCATCCGCAAAGAGCTGGGCATCCGCACCGTCTTTAACATTCTGGGGCCACTCACCAACCCCGCCAGCCCCCAAATGCAGCTGCTCGGCGTGTATGACGCCACGCTGGTTGAGCCGCTGGCCCGGGTGCTGAACAGCCTTGGCGTGCGCCACGGGATGGTGGCCTACGGGCAGGACAAGCTGGACGAAATCTCGCTGAGTGCGCCGACCTCGATTTGCGAATGTCAAAACGGCATCTACCGCGCCTACACCATCACGCCCGAGCAGTTCGGCCTGACCCGCTGCGCCAAGGCGGACCTTGTGGGCGGCACGCCCGCCGAGAACGCCGCCATCACCCGCGCGATTTTGAACGGCGAAAAAGGCCCCAAGCGGGACGCGGTGTTGCTCAACGCCGGGGCGGCGCTCTATCTGGCTGATAAAGCCGCCACCCACGCCGACGGCGTCACCCTCGCCGCCCGGTTGATTGACAGCGGCGCGGCGGCCCAAACACTGGCCGACCTGATCCGCGTATCGAACGCCGTATGAAAACGATTTTAGAGGAGATTGCCGCCGCTACCCAACTGCGCGTAGCGATGGCGAAGGAAAAACACCCCGAAGCGGCGCTGCAAGCCGCGGCGCGGGCGCTGCCGGTGGGGACGGATTTCCCGTTTGAAGCGGCACTGCAAGGCCCCGAGATTGGCTTTATCTGCGAGTGCAAAAAAGCCTCGCCCTCCAAGGGCCTAATTGCGCCGGACTTCCCCTACCTGCAAATTGCCAAGGCGTATGAGGCCGCAGGGGCCGCCGCCCTCTCTGTTTTGACCGAACCAAAGTGGTTTTTGGGACGGGACGACTACCTGCGCGAAATCGCCGCCGCCGTCCAAACGCCCTGCCTGCGCAAGGATTTCACCGTCGACGACTACATGATTTACGAGGCAAAAACGCTTGGCGCGGCGGCGGTGCTGCTAATCTGTGCGCTGATGGACGCCGAAACCCTGCGGCGGCGCATCGACTTGTGCGACAGCTTGGGCCTTTCCGCCTTGGTGGAAGCGCACGATGCCGCCGAGATTGCCATGGCGGTAAACGCCGGGGCGCGGGTGATTGGTGTCAACAACCGCAACCTGCACGATTTCACCGTCGATGTACACAACAGTGAACGGCTACGGGCGCTGGCCCCGCCGGAGGTGCTGTTTGTGGCCGAGAGCGGCATCCGCACCGCGGCGGACGTTGCCGTTTTGCGCGGCGCGGGCGTGAACGGCGTGCTGATTGGTGAGGCGCTGATGCGTGCGCCCGACAAAAAAGCCATGCTGGCCGCCCTGCGGGGGGATGCCCTATGAGCGGCTGCAAAATCAAAATCTGCGGCCTGCGCCGGATGGCGGATATCACCGCCGCCAACGCGCTAACCCCCGAGCTGATTGGCTTTGTGTTTGCCGAAAACAGCCCACGGTACGTTTCCCCTGCCGCCGCGGCAGCGCTCAAGGCGGCGCTGGCCCCGCAGATTCAGGCGGTCGGCGTCTTTGTCAACGCGCCGGTCGCGCAGGTAGCGGCGCTCTTACAAAGCGGCGTGATTGACTGCGCCCAGCTGCACGGCAATGAAAATGACGCCTACCTTACCGCGCTGCGCCGCCTGACCGGCCAGCCCTGCATCATCATTCAGGCGTTTCAGGTCAAGACCGCCGCCGATGTGGCACGGGCGAAGGCCAGCCAGGCGGACTGCATCCTGCTCGACCATGGCCCCGGTGGCACCGGCCAGCCGTTTGACTGGTCGCTCTTGCAAAACGTGGGCCGCCGCTTTATTTTGGCCGGTGGGCTGAACGCCGAAAACGTCACCGCCGCGCTGCGCCTTGCGCACCCGGACATCGTCGATGTCAGCTCCGGCGTCGAAACGGGCGGCGTTAAAGACCCGGCCAAGATGCGGGCGTTTGTGCGCGCGGTCCGGGCCTACCCCAACGAAGCGGCTCCCCCACGCGGGAGCATTTGAAAAAAACACCTACGACCGATGGAAAGGAAGAATACCATGCCACAATCGAAAGGACGTTTTGGCGTACACGGCGGGCAGTATATCCCCGAAACCTTGATGAACGCCGTCATCGAGCTGGAACAGGCGTACGACCATTACAAGAATGATCCGGCGTTCAACGCCGAGCTGACCGCGCTCCTCAACGACTACGCGGGCCGCCCCAGCCGCCTTTACTATGCCGAAAAAATGACCAAGGACCTTGGCGGCGCGAAAATCTACCTCAAGCGGGAGGATTTGAACCACACCGGCGCGCACAAAATCAACAACGTGTTGGGGCAGGCGCTGCTTGCCAAAAAGATGGGCAAAACCCGCCTGATTGCCGAGACGGGCGCGGGCCAGCACGGCGTGGCCACCGCAACCGCCGCCGCCCTGATGGGGATGGAATGTGTCGTTTTTATGGGCGAGGAGGACACCAAGCGCCAAGCGCTGAACGTCTATAAAATGAAGCTGCTGGGTGCCGATGTTGTGCCCGTGACCACCGGCACCGCGACCCTGAAGGACGCCGTGTCCGAGGCCATGCGCGAGTGGACCAGCCGCATCAGTGATACCCACTACTGCCTTGGCTCGGTCATGGGGCCGCACCCCTTCCCCACCATCGTGCGGGATTTTCAGGCTGTTATCTCGCGGGAGATTAAAGAGCAACTGCAACAGAAGGAGGGCCGCCTGCCCGACGCCGTACTGGCCTGTGTGGGCGGCGGCAGCAACGCCATCGGCAGCTTCTACCATTTTATCGGGGATCAAAGCGTGCGGCTGATTGGGTGTGAGGCCGCGGGCCGCGGCATTGACACGCTTGAAACCGCCGCCACCATCAACACCGGGCGGCTGGGCATTTTCCACGGGATGAAGTCCTATTTCTGCCAGGACGAGTACGGCCAAATTGCGCCGGTCTACTCGATTTCGGCAGGGCTGGACTACCCCGGCGTCGGCCCCGAGCACGCTGCGCTGCATGATAGTGGCCGCGCCGAGTATGTGCCGGTAACCGACGAGCAGGCTGTTTCGGCGTTCGAGTATCTTTCGCGGATGGAGGGCATCATCCCGGCCATCGAGTCGGCCCACGCAATTGCCTACGCGCGGGAGCTTGCGCCGCAGATGGGCAAGGACCAACTTATGGTGGTGACCATCTCGGGCCGCGGCGACAAGGACTGCGCCGCCATCGCCCGCTACAGAGGAGAGGAGATCAGCGAATGAGCCGTATCAGTGAAGCCTTTCAGAACGGGAAGGCCTTTATCCCGTTCGTTACCTGCGGGGACCCCGACCTTGAAACGACCGCCAAAATTGTCCGCGCCATGGCCGCAAACGGCGCGGATTTGATTGAGCTGGGCATCCCCTTCTCCGACCCGACCGCCGAAGGTCCCGTCATCCAGCAGGCCAATCTACGCGCCCTGACCGGCGGTGTAACGACCGATAAAATTTTTGATTTCGTGCGCGAGCTGCGCCGTGATGTGCGCGTCCCGATGGTGTTCATGACCTACGCCAACGTCGTTTTTTCCTACGGGGCCGAAAAATTTATCGCCACCTGCGCCGAGATTGGCATCGACGGGCTGATCCTGCCCGACATCCCCTATGAGGAACGGGACGAGTTTGCCCCGCTTTGTGAGCAATACGGCGTTGACCTTATCCCGCTGATTGCCCCCACGTCGGCGCACCGCATCGGCAAAATCGCCAAAGCGGCCAGCGGCTTTGTCTATATTGTGTCAAGCCTTGGCGTCACCGGCACGCGCAGTACCATCACCACCGACGTCGGGGCCTTGGTGCAGCTCGTTAGGGCCAACACCACCGCCCCCTGCGCCATCGGCTTTGGCATCGCCACCCCCGCGCAGGCCGAACAGATGGCCGCCAAAGCGGACGGCGTCATCGTCGGCTCCGCCATCGTCAAGCTGGTGGCCAAATATGGCCGCGACGCCGCCGCCCCCGTGGGCGACTACGTCTGCCAAATGAAGCAAGCCGCCCTCCGCGCCGGGTCGGCAGATTGAGATAACCGAAAGGCAGATGCCACCAAACTGGGCGGCATCTGCCTTTGTTGTTACATTAGCGGCGCAAACAGCCGCAGGATGTTTTGCCGAAAGCGCAGGCGCACAGCCGGTGGAAACCGCCCAACGGTAAAACGGCGTTTTTTGTTGAAACAAGGTAGGTTTTGTGGTACCATAGGGTAGACTATTATTCAAATTGCCTAAAATGCCAAGCGCAACCGCAGCGGCGGCAGGGTTACCGCGCTGCGCTTTCAAACGCGGTTTTGGGCGGTTTGCATTTTGACCGAGGATTTGAATGTGGTGTTTTGCGATGCGCCCTCGGTAGATTTTTTTGTAGATTTTTACGCGGATGCCTTTGCCTGCATGATCCGGCCCGGCGCTGGCTGGCAAAAGATACTATGCCCGCGCAGGCGTTTGTTCGCCTGCTGAAACAGGGGCTTTGGGGAACCTCCGATAAAATTGCCCGCATATCTTCAAAGGATTCAAAGGAGGCGCCCCCTCAACCGGCATAACACCGCCGGGGCTGTGTTGCCCTAGCGGCGAGAGAAAGGAAAACTCAAGGAAAAATTATGGGTTACCAACTTGTCACCGATGCCACCGCCGATTTAAACGCCGCGCTGCTGGCGGGGCTGCCCCCTATTACCGTGCTGCCGATGGAAATTGTTTTGGATGGCCAGCCGTACACCTACGGCCCCGGCGGGGATATTACGGTGGAGGAATTTTATGCCGCCCAGCGCGCGGGCAAATTTGCCCACACCTCCCAAATTAGCCCGGCTACCTACCTGCAATGCTTTGAAGCGTGCATGAAAGCCGGGGTGGATGTTCTCTACCTCTGCTTTAGCTCGGGGTTATCGGGCACCTTCCAAACCGCCACCCTCTGCGCGCAGGAGGTGCAAGCACAGTACCCCGCGCGGAAAATTCTTTGTGTCGACACCCTGGGTGCCTCGCTGGGCGAGGGGCTTTTGGTGCGCGAAGCCGCCCGCAGGCAGGCAGCGGGCGAACCGATGAAGGCGCTGGCCGCCTGGGTGCAGCAACACCGGGGCAAGGTTTGCCACTGGTTTACCATTGATACCTTTGCCCACCTGCGCCACGGTGGCCGGGTTTCGGCCGCCGCCGCGATGATGGGCACCGCGCTGAACATCAAGCCACTGCTCCACGTTGCCACCGATGGCACGTTGCAACCGGCGGGCAAGATACGCGGCATCCACAAATCCATGCTGGAGCAAGCCGCCCGGATGGAAGCCGGGTGGCTGCCGGCGCTTGGCACCCACGTGTTGATTGGCCATGGCGATTGCCCTGAGCGGGCGCAGGCCCTGGCCGATATCCTGCATAAAAAATTTGCCACCGCCGAGATTGCGTTTGCCCCCATCGGCCCGGTTATCGGCGCGCACAGCGGCCCCGGCACTTTGGCGCTTTTCTATTGGGGCAGCAACCGGTAACGTGCGTTACCCAGTGTGGGGCGCACCCGCCCGAGCGAGATTTTGCCCACTTCCCGCTTTGAGCATAATTTGAGCATAAAAAATGCGCAGCCTATGGCTGCGCATTTTTTTGTTTTGCAGGGTTCCGGCGCAAGCCCCGCCGCCCAAAAGCGAGGGCCAAAACGGCCAGCGCGGTGCTTTGCTATTCGGCTATTCGCCATGCAGCCCTTTACACCTCAAGCTCCAGCTCAATGGGGCAATGGTCGGAGCCGTATATTTCGTTGTGGATGGTGGCCCCTTTGATTTTATCTTTCAGGGTGTTGCTTACAAGGAAATAATCGATGCGCCAACCTGCGTTATTCTCCCGCGCGTGGAAGCGGTAGCTCCACCAGGTATAGGCGCCCGTCACATCGGGGTAGAGGTAGCGGAAGCTATCGGTAAAACCGGCATCCAGCATGGTTTTGAACGCTGCCCGCTCCTGCTCGGAATACCCGGCGTGCCCCTCGTTGGCTTTGGGGTTTTTCAAATCGATTTCGGTTGCTGCCACGTTCAAATCTCCACACAGCACCACCGGCTTGGTTGCGGCCAGGCCCAGCAGGTAGGCGCGCAGGTCTGCCTCCCATTGCAGGCGGTAATCGATGCGGGCCAGCCCCTCCTGCGCGTTGGGAACGTAGACGTTTACCAGGTAAAAACCGGGGTATTCCAGCGTGATGGCCCGCCCCTCGTGGCTATGTAGCACGGCCCCAATGCCGTAGGTGCAGTTTAAAGGCTTTTCCTTCGTCCAGATGGCCGTGCCCGAGTAGCCCTTTTTTTCGGCACTGAAAAGATATTCGTGGTAGCCCGCCGGGGCAAATTCTGCCTGCCCGGGCTGCATTTTGGTTTCCTGCACACAAAACGCATCGGCGTTCAGGGCGGCAAACTGGGCGGCAAAATCCTTTTTCAGGCAAGCGCGCAGGCCGTTTACATTCCAACTGATCAGTTTCATTTTTTGCTCCTATTATATCGTATCTACAATCTGGCTAGTATCTGGCCATTACCTGGATGGCTGGATGGCCAGCTGGCCAACTGGCCCGTTGGGCCGCTCAAGCCAATGCTGCTCTCGGTTTTTGGCGCGGCCTAGCCTGCTGAACGTGCCGGGGCCGGTTTTGCCTCCTCCTCAAAGGGGCGCTTCCATTTTCCGCCCACAAAGCGGAGGATAAAGCAGAGCATACGGCAAACCCAATCGATGACCATGGCAACCCATACCCCCACCGCGCCCCAGCCCATTTGGACGCAAAGAATGTAGGAGAAGCTTAACCGCCACACCACCATGGATAGAATGGAAACCATCATGGTAAACCGAACATCGTTGGCGGCGCGCAGGGCGTTGGGTAGCACAAAGGCCACCGGCCAAATCAGTATCCCCATGCCGCAGTGTATCCACACCAGAGTGGTGGCCAAAGCCGTTGTTTCGGCCGAGAGGGTGTACAGCCCCAAAAACTGCGGCAAAAACAAAATTACCGCGGCGTTGGTAAGCCCCTGCGCCAAATAATCCCACAGCAGCAGCTTTTTGGTGTAGTACACTGCCTGGCCGGTATCCTTGGCACCTACGCAGCGGCCCACCACCGTAATCATGGCAAGGCACATGGCCTGCCCCACAATGCAGCCCACACCATCCAGGTTGTTGGCCACCGCATTGGCCGAGATATGCACCGTGCCAAACAGCGAAATCATGCTGACGACCAGCACCCGCCCCAACTGGAACAGGCTATTTTCAAATGCGGAGGGGATGCCGATGTACAAAATATTTTTGACCATGCGGGGCTGCAACCGGCGCACCCCGTCCCACCGAACGCGGGCCTGGTTATCGGCGTGGGTGGAAAGTACCAAAATCATCACCGCCCCCACCGCGCGGGATACTAAGGTGGGGATGGCAACCCCCTCCACCCCCATGTGCAGCACAAAAATACACAGGGCGTTGCCGCAAACGTTGATGAGGTTGACAAGAATGCTGACCCGCATCGACACCTTGCTGTTGCCGGTGGAGCGGAAGATGGCCGCCCCCGCGTTATACAGGGCCAAAAACGGGTAGGAAATGGCCGTAATTAAAAAATAGGTAAGGGCGGCGGACATAACATCCCCCGCTATCTGGCCAAAAAACAGCCGCAGCAGCCCCTTGCTGAACACCATGCTGCCCGCCATAACCGCAAGGCCCAAAATGGCACTTAGGCTGACAAGCTGTCCCGCGCTGCGGGAGGCTTCGTCCGGGCGCTTGGCCCCCAAAAACTGGCTGGTAACCACCGCACCGCCGGTGGCAAGGGCCGCAAAAATATTAAAAATCAGGTTATTGATCATATCCACCAGCGATACGCCCGAGATGGCGGCCTCGCCCACGCTGGATACCATCACGGTATCGGCCATGCCAACCAGCACGGCCAACCCCTGCTCAATAATCAGCGGGCCAAGCAACAGCAAAAGCTGGTGGTTGGTGAACAAACGTTCTCGTTTTTCCATGGTGTTGCTTTTCCTCCCTATACCGCGCCGCCACCGTGGCAGTACACAGCGCTAGTATACCACCGCCGGGGGGTGGCTGCAAGGGGTTGCAGCCCGTTTATTGCCCCCCGGGCTCCCCCCGCGTTTGCAGCCAGTAGGCCCCCATGCTTTTGCCCGGCTTACCGGTTACCTCCTGCGCAAGGTAGGCCCTCAGCCCTGCCGTGGCAGGCTCCCAGCTAAGGGCCTGCTGCTCGGTGGCAAACTCCACCTCGGCATACATAAATTCGGTGGGGGTGCCGGCATCCACCAGGTTTACCTCCAGCGTCAAGCCGCCGGGCAGCCGGTAGCCCCGCCGGGTTTTGGGGATCAGCGGCTTGCCAATCAGGGCGGCCAGCCGCCCAAACAGTGCCTCGTCAATCTCGGTTTCAATCTCCTCGCGGGCTAGTAAGCCCGCCCCTTTAAAGCAGAGCACCCACGCGGTTTTGCCGCCCGCCAGGGCCTCCCGCCGTATCCGCACGGTGGGCCGCACACTGATATACCCCTGCTCCATCTGGTAGGTTTCGGTGCAGGGCAAGCCCTGGGGCCAGCCCGCCACCATCCATTTGCGCTCAATTTCCATCGGTTTTCCCCTTTGCATCGCTTAAAATTTTACGGTTATTTTGCAGGTATTTTGATACTACCAGTATACCACGCCTTGCACCTTTTGTGCCAAGCAGGTATACTTGTATTTGTATATTCCTAAAAAATGCCACTTTAAACGATACGTTACCATCCATAAAAGGGGAATGCGAATGAACGCTTTTGCAAAAAAATGCAAAGGGCTTGTTACACGGGCCTTTACACGGCGCAACCTTTGGCTGACGGCCCTGTTGGTGGCCCAGCTCTTTTTCCTGCTGGGCCGTTTTGCCAGCGATTTTGGCGCAGGCAAGGCGGTGGATATCACCCCAGACTTAATTGTGCCCTACGCCAGCGAGTGTACCAACGATGCCCGCGGGGCGCGGATTGAAAATTATACCGGCGTTTTTGCCACCACCCGCTGGATTGACCTTGCCCCCGGCAGCTACCAGGTGGTGATTAATTATGTGAACGATGGCGGCGATGGTGCGGTAAAATTTGTGGATGATATTATGCCCACCGCCCAGTACGATTCGGCCACCCTGCCCACCGGGCGCACCTACACGGTGTTTTCACTTTGGATGCCCACCCACCGCACCGATGCCCAGCTTCAGTTTTCCTCAAACGGCGGGGTCATGTACATTACAGGGGCGCAAATGATCCCCACCCACGCCTACGCGTATGTTCGTTTTTTAACGGCCCTTGCCTTTTTTGCCCTGCTGGATTGGCTGCTTTTGCTTGCCACCCACCGCCTGGCCTTCCCCATCAAAACGGTGCGGGGGCGCTACATTGCCCTGGCGCTGGGGGGCATCATTGCCTTTGCCAGCCTGCCCACCCTTTGCAACTATGTGTTGTACGGGCACGATTTATCGATTCACCTAGCCCGGATTGAGGGGTTAAAGGCCGGGCTGCTTGCCGGGCTGTTCCGGGAGCGGCTTGACCCCGGCATTTTGAACGACAATGGCTACCCGTGCAG
>JAQUSS010000176.1 GCA_028710135.1 Gemmiger sp.
AAGCAATTGCCGGGGGAGCAGCCCTTCTTTTTTTAAAACCAGGGCAAACAGCTTGCCGCTCCGCTTTTGCACCCCATATTCGCTGGAGGCATACACCCCGTCAAATTCCGGGTAGCCGCAGCGGTGCAGCATGGCTTGCAGCTGTGCCGCCGGCAGGTAGATATCCGATATGGCATACAGCCGCTTGCCCGCGGCGCGCAGCGCCTTGCAGAGGGCCAGTAACGGCAAATTGGCGGTGCCGGCTTGCAGTTCGGCCGCACATTCCTTGCTAGCAAGGCCCGCACGGCCAACACTGGGGGGCATTTCCCCGTAAATTTCAGCCAGGGTCACCTCGGCATGGGGGTGGGCGGCACGGGCCTTTTTTTCAGCCCCTACCCGTAGGGGCATAAAGCCCCGGGGCGCCGCGCCCGATTGCTCCATCCAGGCAAATAAATCGGTCGGTTTTGCCAAATCCCGCAGGAGCAGGGTGCCAAAAACATCAAACCCAATTGCCGGGTAGCCATCGGCGGCCTTTGCCAAGCCGGCGGTAAAATCAGTCATGGGGGGCCTCCATTTTTTGGGGGAAGCTCTGCGCGGGTGCAAAGCGAACACCCTCGGCAAAGCCGTGCCAAATCACACCCAGCCGGGCCAGCTTATCGGGGGTATGCCCGGCCAGCACCTGGGCGGAGTGCCAGGCATATTTTAGCAACAGCCACAGCCAGCCAAGTGCGCCCTCGCCCCGGTACAGCACCACATCGTTGCGGTAAAAATAGCGGTAGCGCGGCAGGCGGGCGGGGGTATCGGCGGCAATGTTTACCACCGTGCTTTGCTGCATGGCGTGGGTTACCCGGCTGCCCGGCACCACCCAGCACGGCTCCGTTTTGGAGATGCGGCGGGTATACTCCCAATCGTCCGACCATATAAAAAATTCCCGGTAGGGCAAGCCGTATTTCCGCACGGTTTCAGCCCGCAAAAACAGCGATACAAAGCTTGCCATCACTGCCGGGATGTTGCCCTTGGCATCGGTGGCATCGTAGCCGGCGATATCGCGGTAGGGGGTTTTGCGCTGGCGGTTCATGGGTTGGTCGGCCCCCGCGGGGGTCAGCGCGCGGGAGGATAACCACCCGTAGCTGCCCCCCAGCGCGGCATCGGCCCCGAGTAGCGCTTGCAGTGCGCCGGGCGTGGGCAAGGTATCGTCATCCATCAGCCACAGTGCATCGCACCCGGCCTCCACCGCCGCCTTGATGCCATACCAAAAACCGCCCGCACCGCCCAAATTTTCGCCGGTGTTGCGATAGATTAGCCCCGGTATCGCAAGTGCCTTCACCATCGCTTCGGTGCCATCGGTGCTGGCATTATCCACCACCCAAATTTCGCAGAGGGGCATGGTATTGCCCTGCTGGTTTTGCAGGCAGGCAAGGCAGCGGGCCAGCAGCGCCTTGCGGTTATAGGTTACCACCACCGCGCCCACCCGCCGCAGGGGGCTAAACATCTTTTTTGGGGAACAGCTTGCGGTACAAAAACGCGCCCCCCTTTTTCAGCCAGTGCTGAGGTTCCAGGTAAACAACATCCAGCTCCTCGTAGGAGATGTTGTTGGTGATCAGCCAGGCATCCAGCAAGCGTTCGCTCACAAAGCCGAACACCCGGCGGTCGTTGGCCGAATAATCGGAAATATCCAGCTCCTGTTCCAGCTCAAACAAAATATCAAACAGCCAATCGCAGTAATGGCGAAGCAATTCCCGCTTCATCACAAACATATTAAAGTGGTGGCCGTGTGTTTTGGACATATACAAATCATACGCGGGCAGATACTCGGCGTATTTGCGGGCGATGATGGCGCGCGTCACCTCCAAATCCCGGCGGTGGTGGGCGTGGATATACTGGGTATAGTTCGTTTCAATGATGTAGTGCCGCTCTTTGGGCAGCAGAACGTTGGTGGTGGCCATGATGGCGTTTAACTCCTCATGCCCAATCACCCGTTTCCGCTTATCCGGCGCAAAGCGGTGGTGGCGGCTGCCAAAATAGCGCCGGTAATGCACCACGCCGATATAATCGGCATCCAGGTTGCGGCTGGCCCAATAGATGCCGGTCAACTCGCAAAAGTTCCAATTTCGCTCGGATATATTTTCGCCCGTATCGTCCCCAATATAGCCGATATCCGGGTGGATGGCATGGCCCATCTGTACCGGAAGATACATGGTATCCTCCGGCACCCAATAAGGCTTATGGGTAGCAACGATGATGGTGGTTTTCAAATTCAAATCCCCAATATTCGCACAAAATTGTTATGTAAAAACAAATTTGCGGTTGCGTTTCTTGCAATCGTTTTCGGGCGCTGCGCGGCGCCCTTGGTTTCTTGGGCCGGGTTCGCCCTTGTTTTTATCCCTTGCTTTGATAGTATAGACCATTGCGCGCAGATTGCAAGTTACAGTTAGGTTAAGAGGGTTTCTCCCCTGCCCCGCCACCCGGCAAAAAGCCCGGCGCATCAGCCTTCGGCGGCATCCTCGGCATCGTAGCGGGCCTGTTCCTCGGCCAAGGCCTCCCACTGCTCATACAGCTCCTGCTGGTGGAAACGGGTATCGTCCAGCTCATCGCAGGTATCGCGCAGCAGCAGATGGTCCCGCAGCACCTCAGGGTCGTTGATTGTGTTTTCCAGCTCCACAATACGTGCACCAATCTCCTCAATTTCCTGCTCCACCGTTTTCAGGCGGGTGCGCACCTCGGCGCGGCGGCGGCGCTGCTCCTTGCCGTAGGCAGGGCGGGCACTTTTTTCCTCCGCCTTCTCGGCGGCCGGTGCCGCGCTGGGGGCACTGCCCCCCTGCATGGCATCAAAATCCGGGTAGAAAACTGCCTTGCCATCCGCCAAATAAAGGATGGGGCAATGTAGGGTTTGCATCAAATAGCGGTCGTGCGTTACCAGCAGCAGGGTGCCGGTGTAGGCGTTCAGGGCGTTTGTCAAGCTCTCCCGCATAAAAATGTCCAGGTGGTTGGTGGGCTCGTCCAAAAACATCAGGTTGGGGCGTTCCAGCGCCAGCTCGGCAAAGCGAAGCCGCGCCAGTTCCCCGCCCGAAAGGGTATCGCACGCTTTGAAGGCATCCTCCCCGCGGAAGCCAAACTTGGCCAGGTGGCTGCGCACCTCCAGCTCGGTAAAGCGGGGGTATTGGTTCCAGATGGCATCGATTACCCGGCCCATCCGCCGCGCCTGCTGCTGCACAAAAATACCGGTTTTTGCGCCGGCGCCAAGGCGCACCATACCGCCGGTGGGGCGGCGCTTGCCATCCAGCACCTGCAATAAGGTGGATTTACCGGCACCGTTCGGCCCGGCAATCACCAGTTTATCGCCCCGGTGTACCACATAGTCCAGTGCCTCCAGCAGTGTGCGGCCGGCAATTTGGATGGAAAGCTTTTTAAGGATTACCAGCTCGTTATAGGGCTCCAAATCGTAGGTAAAGCGGAAGTTCAGCGCCTGGGCCTCGTTTTGGGGGGCTTCGGTAATTTCCAGTTTTTCAAGCTGCTTGCGGCGGCTTTGGGCCATCTTGGTGGTGGAGGCCCGCACCAGGTTACGGTCAACATAATCTTGCAGCTTGGCGGCCTTTTCTACATCGGCATCGTGCTGTTTTTGCTGGCGCTCATCGGCTGCCTGGCGCTGGGGCAGGTAGGCCGAGTAATTGCCCTTGTAGGTAAGGATGGTTTTGCCCCGCAGCTCCCAGATTCGGGTACATACCTTATCCAAAAAATAGCGGTCGTGGCTTACCACCAGCACCGCGCCGCGGTAGGTGCCCAGGTAATTTTCAAGCCAGCCCATGGTTGCCAGGTCCAGGTGGTTGGTGGGCTCGTCCAAAATCAAGATATCCGGCTGTTCTATCAAAAGGTGCGCCAGCCGTAGCCGGGTTTGCTCCCCACCCGATAATACCCCGGCCTTTTTTTGCCAGGTATCGGGGGCAAAGCCCATCCCGTTGAGCACCTTTTTAATCTGGGTATCCATAGTATACCCGTCCACCGCGTCGATTTGTGCCGTACAGCGGGAGATTTCTTCGGTGAGTGCCTCGGCCTTTTCGGGGGTGGCGGTGGCAAGCTGCGGTTGCAGCAGGGCCATCCGCTCCATGGCGGCCAGGGCCGGGGCAAAGGCCAGGCGCATAGTACCATAAACATCCAGCGCCGGGTCCAGCACGGCCGATTGCTCCAAATAGCCGCAGCGTACCCCGGCTGCAAAGGCCGCGTGGCCGGTATCCGGCTGCGACTGTGCGCACAAGATGCGCAAAAGGGTGGTTTTGCCGGTGCCGTTGGCCCCGATGATGCCAATTCTATCCCCATT
>JAQUSS010000038.1 GCA_028710135.1 Gemmiger sp.
TTGTTGTCCTTCAATGCCTATTATTATACTAGGGAATGCAGGCGGGTGTTAATACCGAAAACAGAAGCCCCGCTATCGCCTTAACCGATAACGGGGCCTGCAAAATGCCAAAAAGGCCAAAAGGGCAGCGGCTAGAAACGGGAGAAGCCCTGCCTCACTCTGCCTCGGTGGGGGTGGGGCCGCCCAGCACATTCACGTTGCATTTTTTCAGCTCGGCAATGTACACCTCCCCCAAGGCGCTGATCACGCAGCCCTGCCGCTTGATGTAGCCGATTTGCATAATTTTATCCGATTGCAGGGGCACCACCCGGTAGCCGTTGCCGTTTAGTTCCTCGCACAAAATGCCCGAGCATAGGGTGTATCCGTTCAGCCCCACCATCAAATTGAGCAGGGTGGCACGGTCGCTCGCCTTGATGATTTGGCGGTAGTGGTAGGTGCTGTACACCTCCTCGGCCAGGTAGAAGGTTTGGTTGCCCCCTTGGTCAAACGAGAGGCAGGGGTAGGGGGCAAGTTCCTCCAGCGCAAGGCTTTGCCGCCCCGCCAGCGGGTGCCCGGCGGCCAAAAAGGCGTAGGTGCGGCAGGGGAACAGGGGGCAAAATTCCAGCCCGTTATCCCCCAACAGCTTTTGCAGGATATCGCGGTTAAAATCATCCATATACAAAACGCCAAGCTCGCTTTTGTAGTTTTTTACGTGCTCAATAATTTCGGCGGTTTTGCACTCGTAAATGCCAAAGGCGTACTCGTCAATGCTGTAGCGGCGGGCCATCTCAATAAATGCCTTAACGGCAAAGGTGTAATGCTGGGAGGATACGCTAAAGCTTTTGCGCACCTCCTTTTTGTAGATGTATTTTTCCTCCGCCAGGCGGTATTGGTTCACAATTTGGCGGGCGTAAACCAAAAACTCCTCCCCCTCGGGGGTTAGGGTAACGCCCCGGTTGGTGCGGTTAAAAATGGTTAGCCCCACGGCCTGCTCTAAATTTTGGATGCTGGCCGATAGGCTGGATTGCGAGATAAATAGCGCCTGGGCGGCGCGGTTCATCGAGTGTTGGTCGGCCACCGTTACGGCGTAAATCAGTTGTTGCAGGGTCATGGCAGGCTCCCTTCTGCTGGTAAAACGGCGGAACGCCGCAGCGCCCCAAGGCTTTGCGCCGGGGCTACTTGTGGTGCTATTGTAGCATGGGGCACCGGCCCGCGCAAGGCATAGGGCGGCCAAATTAGGGTGAAAGTGCCAAATTTTTGCTAAGTTTTTTAGCGGTTTTGCGGCTACCCAAAGCCAAAACGCTGCGCTATACTAAAAGAACCAGCGGGTACCCATGGCTTTGGGTATCTTTTTTTGAAGGGGGCAAGGTAGGATGTTGCACCGGGCCGCCCCCACCCACACCCCAAGGAGGGCACTTTGCCATGAACGAACCCAAAATCCCTGCATCGGCGCTTTTCAAGCTCCCCCTGCCGGATGCCGCCTTGGTGGCGCAGCTGCTAAAGGCCGAGGCCGATAAAAACCAGAAAAAGATTGTGGTGCTGGACGATGACCCCACCGGGGTGCAAACCGTACATGATGTTTCGGTTTACACCGATTGGGCGCCCGATAGCCTGCGCGCCGCCTTTGCCGAGGAAAATAAGCTGTTTTTTATCCTAACCAATTCCCGCGGGATGACGGTGGAGGAAACCACCCGCGCCCACCGGGAAATTGCCCAAAACCTGCACGCCGCCGCCCAGGCCGCCGGGCGGGAATATACCATCGTCAGCCGGGGAGATTCCACCCTGCGGGGGCATTACCCGCTGGAAACCGAGCTGCTGCGCCAGGGGGTGGAGGCCCAAAACCCCTGGAAGGTGGATGGCGAGATTGTATGCCCTTTTTTTGAGGAGGGCAACCGCTTTACCCTTAATAACGTGCATTACCTGCGCTATGGCGAGGAATTGATTCCCGCGGCCCAAACAGAATTTGCGAAGGATAAAACCTTTGGGTATACCCATTCCAACCTGCCGGCGTATATCGCGGAAAAAACAAACGGCGCCTACCCCGCCGATGGCGTAACCTGCATTGCCCTGCAAGACCTGCGCACCCTGGCGCTGGATAAAATTGAAGCCCAGCTTATGGCCGTAACCGGCTACAATAAAGTGGTGGTAAACGCCGCCGCCAACTGCGATGTACAGGTGTTTTGCATTGCGCTGTACCGGGCACTGGCGCGTGGCAAGCATTTTAACTACCGCACGGCGGCCGCGTTTGTAAAGGCGTTTGGCAACATTGCGGACCGCCCCTTGTTAGCCCGGGCCGAGATGCTGGGCCAGCCCGGCCCCGCCGCTGGCAGGGGTGGCATAGTAGTAGTGGGTAGCCACACCGCAAAAACCACCGCCCAGCTGGAAGCGCTAAAGGGGCTTGCCGGGGTGGAGTTCATCGAGATGAACTCCGACCGGGTGCTGGAGCCCGGCGGCTTGCAAGATGAAGTACACGCCCTGGTAGCGCGGGAAAACGCCCTGCTGCGCGCAGGGCGCACGGTGGTGGTGTACACCAAGCGGGCCCTGCTTACCCTGCCGGGGGATACCAAGGAGGATGCCCTGCGCCGCAGTGTGGAAATTTCGGGCGCGGTGCAGGCGCTGGTGGGCCAGTTGGGTGTTACCCCGGCCTTTGTGGTGGCCAAGGGGGGCATTACCTCCAGCGATATTGGCACCAAGGCGCTGGGGGTGCGCCGGGCCACCGTGCTGGGGCAAATTTGCCCGGGCATCCCAGTTTGGCGCACCGGGGCCGAAAGCCGCTTCCCCGGCATCCCCTACATCATTTTCCCGGGAAATGTGGGGGAAACCGGCACCCTGCGCCAGGCGGTGGAAACGCTGATGGGCTGCGGCCCGGCGAATGGCGCAGAGCGATAAACCGAAAACAGGAACTGTTTTTTGTATATCGATAGGAAAAAAGCCGGCAAAAAGCCGATTAAAAATCAAGAAATCAAGAAATTTAGCGATTTAAGAAAGAAGGATTTACCATGAAAATAGGGCTGATTTATACCTCCACCACCTCGGAACTGATTGAACTGGTGGAGCAGGAGGTCAAGAAAAATTTGGGGGAGGAAGCCACCCTTTTCTCCCTGCAAGACCCTACCATCCTGGCCGATGTGCGGGAGGCCGGGTTTGTAACCGCCGCCCCCGCCGCCAGGCTGATTGGGATGTATATGCAGGCGGTGGAGGCCGGTTGCGATGCCATTTTGAACCTGTGCAGCAGCGTGGGGGAGGTTGCCGATGCCGTGCAGCCCGCCGCCCGCTACCTGGGTGTGCCGATTGTGCGGGTGGACGAGGAAATGTGCCGCGAGGCGGTGCGCCGCGGCAGCCGCATTGCGGTGATGGCCACCCTGCCCACCACCCTAACCCCCACCGCAAACACCGTGCGCCGGGTAGCGCGGGAGATGGGCCGCACGGTAACGCTGGTGGATTGCCTGGTGGAGGGTGCCTTTGGGCTGAACCCCGATGCCTTCCGCGCCCGCATGGCCGAGAGCGCCGCCACCATTGCCGCGCAGGCGGATGTAATTTTGCTTGCCCAAGGCTCGATGGCCTACTGTGAGGAATACCTTGCCGGGCTGTACGGCAAAACGGTACTCAGCAGCCCCCGTTTTGGCGCAGCAGCGCTGAAAAAGGCCTTGATTGCAAAAGGAACCATCCCCGCCGAGGCATAACGGCGGGCCGCAGCAAACCGCAGGAAGGAGGGGATACCCCATGGCGCGCCAAAGCAAAAACAAAGGCTCGGTGGTGGAGGCCGTGTTTAACGGCATCATCAACGCCATTATCGAGGGGCGGCTTGCCCCCGGCAGCCAATTGCCCACCGAAACCGCCCTCTGCGAACAGTTCGCGGCGGGGCGCAACTCGGTGCGGGAGGCCATTAAAAAGCTGGAAGCCTACGGCGTTGTGTACATACGCCGGGCCGATGGCACCTATGTGAGCGAGCACTACAACCAAAAAATGCTCGACCCCATTCTCTACAGCCTGATTCTGCAAAAAAATAGCTGGGCCGATTTTGTTGAGATGCGCCGGGTGATGGATATTGGCACCCTCCATGTGCTGGTGGAGCGCCCCCGGCAGGCAGCCGACCTCCCCGCGCTGCGGGGGGCATTGGCCGCGCTGGAGGGCGCCTGCGCCGCGCCCAAGCCCGACCCTACCCGCATTATGGATTGCGATACCGCCTTCCACCGGCTGATTACCGGGGCCGCCCACAACCCCCAGCTTGCTACCATCACCGAGTATGTTACCCGGCTAACCATCCCTTCCCGCCTGCAAGCGGTGGAGCATTGGGTGGCAAAGGGGGAGATGGCGCAGTTTGTGGCGCTGCACCGGGAGCTGCTGGCCATTATTGAAAATAAGCAGGCGGATAAAATTCAACAGGCGGTTACCGACCATTATATCTACTGGCAATCGGCCGGCCCGCTACCAGAAAATAAAGAGGGAACTGCCCAATGAAAAAAATTATTGTTTCGGTGGCGCCGGTGGCGGCAACCGATACCCATATTGACCCGGCGGCCATTGCGCAGGATGTGCTGGAATGCTACCACAACGGCGCGGGGATGGTACACCTGCACTGCCGGGATAGCGGCGGGCAGCTAACCCCCGATGTAAGCCTGTTGGCCGAAACGGTGGCCCGCATCCGCGCCCTTTGCCCCATTGTGGTGGAAATTTCCACCGGCGGGGTATCGAATTTGACCATCCAGCAGCGGTGCCAGCCCTGCTACCCCAGCTGGGTGGAGTGCAATAGCTTGAACGTTGGTTCGGTAAATTTGGGGGAGGCCGTCTACCAAAACCCCATCCGGGATGTGCGCTACTGTGTAGAGCAGATTATGGCGAACCGAAAAATACCCGAAATTGAGGTTTTTGAACTGGGTATGCTGGAAACGGCGCGGCGTTTGGACGAACAGTTCCATTTTATCCGCCCCATTTTGTTTGCGCTGGTGTTTGGCCACGAGGGCGAAATGCCCGCCACCCGCCCCGCGCTGCGGCATATGGTGGAGGCGCTGAGAGAAGCCTTCCCCACGCCCGGCGAAGTGTTGTGGGGCTATACCCAGGCCCACCGGCAGGACTGGGAGATGGTGAAGGTGGCGCTGGATGCCGGGGCCGATAGCCTGCGCATCGGTTTTGAGGATAGCGATTGCCTGCGCCCCGGCGTGAAGGCGAAAAATAACGCCGCCATGATTGCCGAGCTGGCGGGCATTTTGAAAGAAAAAAATTGTTGCCCCGCCACCCCGCAGGAAATACGGCAGATGCTAAAAATACCGCCTTTGTGTGGATAATCAAAAATGAACCGCACCGGTGGTGCGGTTCATTTTTTGGGCCCGGCGCCCGGCAGGGCGGCCACCATGTATGGTGGCCCTACGGAGGCGGTCGGGGATATGCACCCCGCCAGGGGGTTGGCGGCATGGGCCGGGCTCCGTAGGGGCACGATACATCGTGCCCGCCCAACGGGGGCAACGGGCCTGGCAAAAACCGGCCGGCGTTGTGGGGCTTATTCCAGCCCCAGCTCGGCGGCGTATTCCTCAATCAATTCTCGCTCCAAAAACGGGGTTTTCACCCCTTCACGGTCGCGGTAGGCCTCGTGGCCCTTGCCAATCACGGCAATCAAATCGCCCTCCTGGGCATGGTCCATGGCGTAGTGCAAAGCGTCCAGCCGGTCGGGTATTTCCACATAATCGGCGTTGGGGTTGCCGCGCGCCATCCCCACCCGGATATCGGCCAAAATATCCTCCACCTTCTCAAAGCGGTTGTTATCCTCGGTCAAAATGCAAAAATCGGCCATTTTGGCGCAAACCTCGCCCATGCCGTACCGGCGCAGCTTGCTGCGGTTGCCGCCACAGCCAAACAGCACCACCATGCGGTGGGGGTGGTAGGCCTTCAGGGTTTCCATCAGGCTCTCGGTGGAGGCTTCGTTGTGGGCGTAATCCAACAAAATGGTAAATTTGTGGCTTACGGGCACCAGCTCCACGCGGCCCTTCACAACGGCGCGGGCCAACCCTTCGTGGATGGCTGCATCCGGCAGGCACAGCACCTTGGCGGTGGCAATGGTGGCAAGGGCGTTGTAAATGCTAAACTGCCCCGGCATATTTACCTGCACATCCATCTCGTCCTTGCCCGAAAGATGGAACTCGGCCCCCAGCATGGTTTTGCTGCGCAGCAGCTTGTAGCCATCGGCGGCGCGGTAATCGGCGGTGGGGGTGGTCATGCCATAGGTAATCAGGTTGCAGGTGTGGCCCTCTAGCAGGGCAGGGGTGTTGGGGTCGTCGGCGTTCACCACCCCCGCATCACACCGCTTAAACAGCTCGCCCTTCCAGGCGCGGTATTCCTCAAAGCTGGCGTGCTCGCCGGGGGCAATATGGTCGGGGTAAAGGTTGGTAAACACCCCCACCTGGTAGTGGATGCCCGCCACACGGTCCATCATCAGCCCCTGGCTCGAAACCTCCATCACGCAGGTATCGCACCCGGCATCGGCAAGCTGCCGCAAAATTTTTTGCAGCTCGTAGCTCTCGGGGGTGGTATTGTTTAGGTCGTAGTGGTGGCCGGGGTAGTATACCCCGTTGGTGCCAACCATCCCCACCTTCCCACCGGCGGCCTCCAACACGGCCTTAATCATGTGGGTGGTGGTGGTTTTGCCCTTGGTGCCCGTTACCCCCAGCATCACCATGCTGCGGCTCGGCCAATCAAAAAAAGCGGCCGAAAGCAGGGCCATTGCGTAGCGGGTACTCTCAAATTTCAGCACCGTTACCCCGGGCAGGCCCGCCAGCACGGCGGGCGGTAAATCGTGCTGCACGGCCAGCACGGTGGCCCCCTTTTGCACCACATCGGCGGCAAAATCGTGGCTGTCGCGCTGGGTGCCCACAATGCAAACGAACAGCCCCCCGGAGGTAACCTTGCGCGAATCGTAGTAGATATCGCTCACGGTGGCGTTCAAATCGCCCTGTATCAGGTCGTATGCCAAACCCTTTACCAGTTGCTTCAGTAACATAGCCCTCACCTCAACGCTTCACAAAATACTCATCGTACCAAGTCAAAAACATAAACACACACCAAATTTGCCGCCAGTTATCCCGCTTGCCCGCCATGTGCTGGTTCAGCATACGGTTCAGCTCCTCGGTGTGGAAAAACTGGTTGGCTGCCGGGGTGTTAAAGGCGGCCCGCACGGTACCGGCATAGGTTTCATCCCGCAGCCAGGCCCGCACCGGCACCGGGAAGCCCAGCTTCTTTTTCTCGGCGGTTTTGGGGGGCACGGCCTTCTCCGCCGCACCGCGCATGGCAATTTTGGTTTGGTTTGCGTTCACCTTGCAGGTGGTGGGGATGCGGCTGGCAAGTTCAAACACCTTTTTATCCAAAAAGGGCACCCGCAGCTCCAGGCTGTTGGCCATGCTCATCTTATCGGCTTTCAGCAGGATATCACCCACCATCCAAAGGTTCAAATCACAGTATTCCATCCGGGTAACAGCATCCTGGCCTTTGGTTTGCGCAAAATACGGGCGGGAAAGGTCGGTCGGCTTCACCGCACCGCTATAGTTTTTCAGCAGTTGCTTTTTGCGGCGCTCGCCCATCAGGTTGGTGTTGCCAATGTAGCGCTCCTCCAACGGCTTGCCCCGCCGCACCAAAAAGTTTACGCCGTGTACCGGGGGCAGGCACTCGGCCACCGCGCCAATGCCACGGCGCAGCCACAGGGGCAGATGGTCGTACCAGCTTACGGTAAAGGGCTCTTTATAAATGTTGTAGCCGCCAAAAAATTCGTCGGCACCCTCGCCCGAAAGGCAAACCTTTACCTGCTTGGCGGCCTCGCGGTTTACAAAGTAAAGCGCCACCGAGGCAGCATCGGCCAAAGGCTCATCCATATGGTACTGAATATTGCCAAGGTTGGCCCAATATTCCTCCGGGGTGATGCGGTAGGCATAGTTTTTTACCCCGATATGCTCCGAAAATTCCTTGGCAAAATCGGTTTCGTCATACTGCTTATCGGCAAAGCCAACGGTAAAGGTTTTGTCCACATGGGCCAAGGCGGCCATATAGCTGGAATCTACGCCCGAGGATAGAAAGCTGCCCACCTCCACATCGGCAATTTTGTGGGCCTCAACACTCTCCCGCATGGCGGCATCAATCTCCGCCTGCCAATCCTCCAAGGTGCGGGTGGGGTCTGGGTCAAAGGCGGGGGCCCAGTAGCGGGTGATGGTTAGGGTGGGGGCTTCGCCCGCCTTGTATTCCAGGCAGTGGGCGGGCATCAGCTTTTTTACGCCCTTAAAAAAAGTATCCTCCCCGGCGGAATACTGGTAGGAGAGGTAAAGCTCAAGCTGGCTGGGGTTTAGTTCTTTTTTAAAAGCCGGGTGGGGCAAAAAGCTTTTAATCTCGCTGCCAAACAGCAGGGTGCCGGTGGCAGGGTCGTGGTAATAGTAAAACGGCTTGATGCCAAAATGGTCCCGCGCGCAAAACAGGGTTTCCTTCGCCTTATCCCAAATGGCAAAGGTAAACATCCCACGCAGCCGGCCCAGCATGGCCTTGCCCCACTGCTCGTAGCCGTGCAGCAGCACCTCGGTATCACTGTGGGTGGCAAATTGGTGGCCAGCCTCTTCCAGCTCGGCCCGCAGCTCCATAAAATTATAAATTTCGCCGTTAAAAATGGCAACTAGGCTGCCATCCTCGTTGAACATGGGCTGCTTGCCACCCTCCAAATCAATGATGGAAAGCCGCCGGTGCCCCAACGCCACCGGCCCCTCAATAAATTTCCCCTGGCCGTCCGGGCCACGGTGGGCGATGGCATCCATCATCCCCTGCAAAACTGCCTCCATGTCAGCGCGCGCGCCGACAAAACCTACGATTCCACACATAGTCCCTCGTCCTCTGCTTTTTGTGCATACTATAGTATACAATCAATATTTAATCAGGTTTAGTATACTCTATTTTGCCCGGTTTGAAAAGGCTTTTCTGGTTTGCCACCCCCGCCCGAAAACCGATTTGACACCCGCGCCTATTAGAAGTACAATAAAACCTATAATTTTACAGCGTTTACGCCAGAGCAGGAGGAACTTCCATGATCGATTTTTTGCCGGTGCTGCTGGGCAGCGATGCCAATGTGTATGGCATGGCGCGCAGCTTTTATGCCCAGTATGGGGTGGTTAGCGCCGCCATCTGCAAGGGGGCACTGGTGGCCACGGCCAACAGCCGCTTTGTAAAAATTGCGGTGGTTGAGCCAAATTTGGAGCAGGACGAGGTTTTCCCCCAAACGCTCATCACCTTTGCCAAGGCCCACCCCGAAAAACCGCTGGTGCTGCTATCCTGCGCGGATGGCTATACCATTTTAATGGCCCGCCACCGCGCCGCGCTGGAACCCTACTACCATTTTGCCTGCCCCAGCCTACAAAATGTGCTGGAACTTGACATAAAAGATAATTTTTACCGTGCTTGCGCGGCCCACGGCCTTGCCTACCCAAAAACCGCCACCTGCACCGCCCAAAATTATAAGCAGATTGCCCTGCCCTTTGATTTCCCCTGTATTATCAAGGCCAGCAACTCAGCCGAATATTGGAATTGCAGCTTCCCCCACAAAAAAAAGGTGTTTTTGGCCCAAAATCAGGCCGAGTTTGATGCCATCACGGCGGCCATTTACGGCAGCAGCTACCAGGACGATTTGGTGCTGCAAGAATACATCCCCGGCGATGACAACTGTATGCGGGTGCTGAACGCCTACTGCGGGCGGGACCATAAGGTGCACCTGATGGCCCTGGGCAGGCCCCTGCTGGAGGAACAAACCCCCGAGGGCATCGGCAACTATGCGGCCATTTTATCCATCCGGGATGATGCCCTGATGGACAAAATGAAAGAATTTTTGGAGGCCGTGGGCTGGGAGGGCTTCGCCAACTTTGATATGAAGTACGACGCGCGCACCGGCGAATATAAGCTGTTTGAGATGAACCCCCGCCAGGGCCGCTCCAGCTACTATGTAACGGCCAGCGGCTACAACTTAGCCACCTGGCTGGTGGCCGATGTGCTGGAGGGCCGGGATACCGGCTACACCGTGGCCGATGCCGAGAGCCTGTGGATGATTGCCCCGTATGGGGTTATTAAAAAATACCTGAAGGACCCGGCCCTGCTGGCCCAGGCCGCACGGCTGAAAAAAGAGGGGAAATGTGCCCACCAGCTTTTTTGCCGGGAGGATTTTACCCTCAAGCGCTTTTTATGGTACCTGCGCAGCCAGCTAAACTATTACCGCAAAACGGCCCGCTACTATGGCAACAAGGGCCTTACCGATTAACACCAGCGATAGGGGAGAGAACGTATGTGTGGAATCACCGGGTTTGCCACCCGCAGCCAGGATGCTGCCCAGGCAAAAAAAATTGTAAAAGGGATGGCGGATTTAATCGCCTACCGTGGCCCGGATGGCGAGGGGTACTATGTGGATGGCCAGGTAGCCCTGGGGCACCGCCGGCTTTCCATCATTGATTTGGAGGGTGGCAAGCAGCCCATGTTCAACGAGGATGGCAGCCTGGTGGTCATCTTCAACGGCGAAATTTATAATTTTATGGAGCTGCGGGCCGAGCTGGAAGCCGCCGGCCACCAATTTGCCACCCACAGCGATACAGAGGTGCTGCTGCACGGCTACGAGCAGTGGGGCAAGGCCCTGCCCGCCCGGCTGCGGGGGATGTTCACCTTTGTTTTGTGGGATACCGCCAACAAAACCCTGTTTGGTGCGCGGGATATTTTTGGCATCAAGCCCTTTTATTACTACAACCAAAACGGGGTGTTCCTGTTTGGCAGCGAGATTAAAAGCTTTCTTGCCCACCCGGGCTTTAAAAAGGAGCTGAACGAGGAGCGCCTGCCGGAATATTTGAGCATTGAGTATATCCCCAACGAGGAAACCATGTTCAAAAACGTTTTCAAGCTGCCGGGGGCGCACAGCTTTACCTGGCAGGCAGGAAACCTTGAAATTGAACGTTACTACGATATAAAATACCATATTGATGAGAGCAAAACCCAGGACGAATGGGAACAACAGATTACCGATGCCTTTGCCGAGAGTGTGGCTGCCCACCAAATTGCCGATGTGGAGGTAGGGTGCTTTCTATCCTCGGGTGTGGATTCCAGCTTTGTGGTGAACGAGGTTGCCAAAGGCACCCCCCATGTCAAAAGCTTCTCGGTCGGCTACAGCGAGGAACAGTATTCCGAGCTGCCGTATGCCCAAGCCTTCTCCAAGGAGATTGGGGTGCCCAACATCAGCAACAAGGTGGATGCCGACCAATTTTTTGAGGCCAACCAGCTTATCCAGTGGTACCTGGATGAACCCATGCCCAACCCGGCCGAGGTACCCCTTTACTTCCTGGCGCAAAATGCCCGCAAATCGGTCAAGGTGGTGCTCTCGGGCGAGGGGGCAGACGAACTGTTTGGCGGCTACCCCATGTACTGCCAGGCCGTCCATTTTATGGATTACGAAAAAAAGCTGCCCGCCCCCCTGCGCAAAGCCGCCGGGGCGGTGGCGGCCAAGCTGCCGGAGTTTAAGGGCAAACACTTTTTGGTGCGGGGGGCGCAGCAGCCCTGGCAGCGGTATATGCGGGCCAACTATGTTTTTGCCGACCCTGCCGACCGTGACCAGTACCTTAAAAAAGATTACCACAGCAAGCGCCCGGAGGAATATTTTAAGCCCTATTTTGATAAGGTGCAAAATTTGGATGAACCCACCCAGCTACAGTGGGTGGATATCCACACCTGGGTGCTGTACGATATCCTGCTCAAGGCCGACCGTATGAGCATGGCCAACAGCCTGGAGCTGCGGGTGCCCTTTTTGGACCGCCATATGCTGGAGCTTGCCCTTTCCATCCCCCAGCGGTACCGCAGCGGCAAGGAGCAAACCAAAATTGCGCTGCGCGGGGCGGCCTTCAAGCAGCTACCCGCCAGCGTTGCCAACCGCAAAAAGCTGGGCTTCCCGGTGCCGCTGAACGATTGGCTGCGCCAGGATAAATATTACGCGATGGTGCGCGAAAAGTTTACCGGCCCGGTGGCGGAACAGTTTTTTGATACCGCTGCCCTTTGCCGCCTTTTGGACGACCATAAAAACGGCAAGGCCAAAAATATGACCAAGATATGGAGCTTTTACTCCTTTATCCTTTGGTACGAACTCTATTTTGTAAACGAAAGCGCCCCTGCCGGGGTGTATAACCGGTAATTGCCGTTTGCCGCATAGTAAAGCAGCCCCCGCCTTTTTTGGCGGGGGCTGCTTTGCTAGGGGGGGCTATGGGCCGGGTTTACTCGGCGGGGATATAATCCAGTGGCTCCACCCGGCTATCGTTTTTGTACAGTTCAAGGTGGAGGTGGCTGCCGGTAGAGTTGCCGGTGCTGCCCACCGTGCCAAGCTGGGCACCCTGGGCTACGCTATCGCCGGTTTTCACGCTCAGGCTATCCAAATGGGCATAGAGTGTGGCGTAGTGGTTGCCATCCTCAAACAGGCCATGGTTCAAAAAAATGTAGTTGCCATGGGTTTGCCTATACCCCGCGTAAAGCACGGTGCCCGCGGCCGGGGCCGAAACCGTGGTGCCCAACGGGGCTGCAAAATCGGTGCCGTTGTGGCCATCTTGCAGGTACCGGCGAGAGATGGCGGTATAGCTGGCCAGCGGGGCAGTGAACGTGGGGCCGGGCTGGGGGTTCGATGTTTCATCCAGATCCTTATGGTAGGCAGCCAGCGCTTGTGCCGCGGCATTCAACGCGGCAGCGGTATCCTCGGCAGAGGGGGTGGAGGCGGGCGTGGGAACCGATGACTGAATCACCTCCCGCAGGTAGGCATCCAGCTCGTCCCCCGCGGCATCCAATTTCGCAGAGGCTGGGGCGGGGTCAATGGGGTCCCCAGTGGCTTCGGGCTGGAGGTTGGCAGCGCTTGCGGCGGCCATTGCGGCGGGCAGCGCCACCGGGATGGCCAGCGGGCAGAGAAACCGCACCGCCACCGCCAGCCACAGCCCGCGCAGCAGGGCCGCCGGGGCGTGCAGGCGGCGCAGCGCGGCGCACACGGCCACCACCAGCAGGGCGGCAGCCCCGCCCCATAGGCTTAAAGCGGCCAGTTGGGTCAACAGTTCTTTCATGGCGTTTGCCCCCTCTCGGCAGCGTCCAGCAGGGCGCGTATCTCGGCAGCCTCCTGGTTGCTGATGGGCCGGCCATCCAAAAAGGCGGCCACAAACTGGGGCAGGCTGCCATCAAAGGTTTTTTCAACCACGGCGGCACTTTCCGCCTGTTGTACCTCGTTTTGCTTGACAAGGGCGGTGATAACACTGCCCTCATTTTGCAAAATGCCGCGCTCACACAGCTTTTTTAGCACGGTGTAGGTGGTGCTTTTTTTCCAACCCAGGGTTTCCTCACTCAAAAGCACCAGTTGGCCGCTGCCCAGGGGTTCGTTCTGCCAAACCAGGCTGGCAAAGCGGTATTCCCCCTCGGCCAGGCGGGGCGGTTGGGCGCTTTTTGGTTCTGTTTGTATTGCCATCGCAAATTTCCTCCAATTCAAAGGCTGGTGGGTCTATTGCAGTAAACCGGTTTAACACAAGTCTACCATGGTAGACCGCCCCTGTCAACCCCCACCGCAATTTTTTGTAAAGCGGCTTGCCCCGGCCTGGCCCCGCCCCGGCAAAACCCCTTGGCAGGCCCTTTTGGCAAGCCTTCCCCTTATCTTGGCGCAGGGGGTACCCGCAGCGCCGCCATCAGGTTTTGCAGGCTGCCACCCCCCAAAAATAGATATTTGTAAAAAGAGGCAAATTTTGGCCTCTTTTTTTGGTTTTATGCCCATATTTTGTGCATTATTGCCGTGATTTAGGAGAAAATCTCGAAATTTTGTTGCTATTGCCGGATGATGGCGTATAATTATATTAGTATTGCCCCAAATGCGTAGTACGCCTAGGGGTGCGGGGGGAATGGCAAATGCAGAGAAAACTTTTGATTGTGGACGACCAAGCAATCAACCGTGCTATCTTAAAAAAAATACTGGGGGAACACTACGAGATCCTTGAGGCGGAAAATGGGGTGGAGGCACTGGCCCTATTGCGGCAGCAGGGCACGGCCATTTCCGCCGTGCTGTTGGATTTGCTGATGCCGGTGCTGGATGGCTATGCGGTGCTGGTTGCAATGGGCAACGACCCGGTGCTGGCGGATATCCCGGTGATTGTAGCCTCCCAGGCAGACAAGCAAGAGTCGGAGAGCAAGGCCCTACAGCTTGGCGCGCGGGATTTTATCGGCAAGCCCTACAATGCCGATGTGCTGCGCCAGCGGCTGGAAAATTTGATTGAACTGTACGAATCCAAAAGCTGCATTGACCGTATTGAGCGGGATGGCCTAACCAGGCTGTACAGCAAGGAGGCGTTTTGCCGCTATGCCACCGAGCGGCTGGAGGGTGACCCTACGGGCGACTATTTTTTGATTGCCACCGATGTAGAGCGCTTTAAGCTGGTAAACGATAGCTTTGGAACGGAAGCCGGGGATAAACTGCTGCGCTACCTGGCCGAGCGGTTGCAGGCGCATATGGCCGAGGTAGGGGGGCTGTGTGGCCGCCACAGCGCGGACCATTTTGTGGCGCTGATACCCTGTGCGGTGGAGGATGCCCAGATGAGAGCGGTGTTGGCGCAGGCCGAGGCAAAGCTGAAAACCTACCCGCTGCCCATGAAAATTACCATAAAATTTGGCATCTACCCCATCACCGCGCGGGATGTGCCGGTGGACATCATGTGCGACCGGGCCATTTTGGCCGCCGCCAGCGTGAAGGGGCAGTACAAAAATATTTGCGCCTACTACGATGATTCGGTGCGGCGGCAGCTTTTGAAGGAACAGCAGATTACCGATGAGGTTGTTACCGCCCTGGTGGAAGAACAGTTTTTGGTGTATATGCAGCCCAAATACGATATCCAGAGCGAGCGGATTGCCGGGGCCGAGGCACTGGTGCGCTGGCAGCACCCCACGCTGGGTTTTATGGCCCCGCCCGAGTTTATCCCCCTGTTTGAGCGCAACGGCTTTATCACCGAGCTTGACCGCTATATTTGGGATAAAACCTGCGAGATTGTGGCCGGGTGGATACGGGACGGCAAAAAATATGTGCCGGTATCGGTCAATGTATCCCGCAAGGATATCTACCAGGACGATTTGCCCGAGCTGCTGACGGGCATCATCAAAAAGCATGGGCTGCGCCCCAGCCAGCTCCACCTGGAAATTACCGAAACCGCCTACACCGAAAACCCCGCCCAGCTGATTGCGGTGGTAAGCAAGCTGAAAACCCTTGGCTTTGTGATTGAGATGGACGATTTTGGCAACGGGTATTCCTCCCTCAATATGCTGTCCGAGCTGCCCATTGATATCTTAAAATTGGATATGCGGTTTATCCAAAAAGAAACCGATAAAAACAGCAGCCGCAATATTTTAAGCTTTATCATCAGCCTGGCAAAATGGATGAACCTGCTGGTGGTGGCCGAGGGGGTTGAAACGCAAGACCAAATTGAGCTTTTGCGCAATATGGATTGCAACTATGTGCAGGGCTACTACTATGCCCGCCCCATGCCCGCCGCAGAATTTACCCGCCAAATTTTGAATATGGACCTAGCCGACCCTATCACGGTGGACGAGCGCGATTGGCACGAGGGAAGCCTGTTGGAGCATACCCAAACGGGCGATAAGGTGATGCTGATTGTGGACGATGTGCAGCTGAACCGTGCCATTTTGGTGGAATATTTCCAGAATGCCTACACCATTGTGGAGGCCGATAACGGCCAGGTGGCCTACAACTACATCCAGGAAAATTTTGACCAAATTGCCGTGATTCTGCTGGATTTGGTGATGCCGGTGATGGATGGCTTCCAACTGTTAGAGCGGCTGCGGGCCAACGCCCTGCTGCGCGATATCCCGGTGATTGTAACCTCCCAGGCGGGCGAAACCAGCGAGGCCAAGGCCTTTGAGCTGGGCGCAAGCGATTTTTTATCAAAGCCCTACAACATTGATATTGCCCTGCACCGCGTCCAAAATGTGACGGCCCGCAACGCCATCCAAACCCTGGAGCGGGAAAAGCGGATGCTGACCAAGATGAAGGAGCTTGCGCTGGAGGCCAAGCTTGACCAGCTGACCGGGCTTTACAACCGGGCCGAGATGGAGCGCCAGGTGCGCAATTATTTCTCGGTTACCGAAGCGCCCGAGGCCGTGTTCATCATGCTGGATATCGACAATTTCAAGGCGGTGAACGATGTTTACGGTCACGATTGTGGCGATAAAGCCATCTGCCAGGTGGCCCGCATTTTGCAAAAGCAATTCCGCGCAGAGGATATGGTTTGCCGGATGGGCGGGGACGAATTCTCGGTTTTTGTGCGGCAAAACTGGAACGAAAAAGAGCTGGCAGGCATCCTTGATACCTTGCAGGAGGCCCTTACCTTTCAGGTGGAACAGGTGGAGATATCCTGCTCCATCGGGGTTTGCCAGGCCCCGGCGTATGGGCGGGATTACCAGGAGCTATACCATAACGCCGATGTCGCCCTGCTAACCGCCAAGCGGCTGGGCAAAAGCCAGTACCAGCTTTACGGCGGCAATGCGGAGCTACCCAGCCGGATATTTTACCGCAATATGGATTGGCTGCTGGATGAATCCAGCGATGCGGTGTTTATCTGCGATGCCGAAACCTATGAGCTGCATTACCTGAATAACGTCGCCACCGCCATGGCCCACAAGGAAAAGAAAGACTGTGTGGGCCGCCCCTGCTACGAGGTAATGTGGAACCAAAAGGAGCCGTGCAGCCATTGCATCCACATTGATGCGCTATCCACCACCTATTGCGAGCATGAGGTGCAGCCCGAGGAAACCGAGAACAGCTACATTGTAAAGGGCAAGCTGATTGATTGGGGTAACCGCAAGGCGCGCATCCAATATGTGCAGGATAATACCCGCCGCGCGGTGCTTGCCCGCCAGATGGAGGAACTTTCCGAGGACCGGCGGATGCTGTTGGATTTGTTGCCGGGCGGGGTGTTCCGCTACAGCGCGCGCACCGGCAAGTTCAATTTTATCAGCGAGAATATGCTGCATATGCTGGGCTATACCCGCGAGGAATTTGTTGCGAAATTTAGCAACTGCTTTACCAACATGATATGGCCGGAGGACCGTGTGCGGGTACTGCGCGAGATTGAGCAGCAAATTGCCCGGGCAACGTACGATGTATGCCAGTACCGCATTGAAAAAAAGGATGGCAGCCTGTGCTGGGTCTACGATGCGGGGTACTTCCACCAAACGCGCGATGGCGGGGAATACTATGTGATCCTGACCGATATCACCGAGCAGAAAAGCTTTGAGCTGGAAAACCAGCGCCTGACCCGCCTGCTGGAAACCACCATTGACAATGTGCCCGGCGGGGTTTGCCTTTACCGCTGGGATGGAAAGCAACTGCTGCCCCTACAAATCAGCCGCCAGTTCAGCAATGTGTTTGGCCTGCCGGTTGCGGAGGAGCTGAAAAAAGTTAGCAGCTTGCAGGGGGATGCCGTACACCCGCAGGATATTGGTGCCTTGCGCAAACAAATTCGCCGGATGCTGTTCCACGATGAACCGGTGGATGCGGTGTTCCGGGTGTATAACCAGTGGCTACAAAGCAACCGCTGGGTGCGTATGCAGGCCATTGCCAAGCGCCAGCCGGATGGCGAGCTGCTGGTGTATGCCCTCTACACCGATATTACCGAGCTGCGCGCGCTGCGGGAGGAGGTGCAGGAACAGCGGGATATGCTGGCCGCCGCCATCCGCCACAGCGGCATGGAAAGCTGGGTGTACGATTTTGCGCCCGAGCGTGCGGGCAGCCCCGCCGCCACCCTGCCCTGGCCCGAAACCTTGATGCGCCAGGCTGGCCCCGATGCGGTAAGCCCCACCGATGAAACCCGCTACCGCACCCTGATGCGGGCGCTGTGGCAGGGCCGGGGCCAGGCAATGCTGGATTTGCCCGTAACCTTAAAAACCGGCGAGCGGCACTGGCTGCGGCTGATGTACACCACCGTTGCCAAGGATGCCGATGGCAAGCCCCAAAAAGCCATTGGCACGGCGCGGGATATTACCGAGCAAAAAATTGCCGAGCAAAAGTACGAGGAGGAAAGCGTATACCTGCACGCCCTATCGGCCAGCCTGATTGCGAGCTACCGCATCAATTTGACAACGGGCCGGGTGGAGGAAGCACATTCGCGGTTGAAGCTGATACCCGATGCGCAGCGTTTTTGCTATAACGATGCCAACTTCCGCAGCCTTTGCGCCCGCTTAATCCCCAACGAGCGGGAGCGGGAGGTTTGCTATTCGATGTTTTGCCCCACCCAGCTGAACCGGGATTATATCTCCGGCAAGCTGGAAAAAAACTATACCTACCCGGCGGCTCTGCCGGGCGGCAAAACCTACTGGCTGAACCTGAAATCAACCATGATGCGCAAACCCTCCACCGGGGAATTGGTTGTGTTTTGTAATTTTTGGGATACCACCCAGGAAAAACGGACGCAGCAGGTGTTGGACCGCCTGGTGGAAACCGAGTTTGATGCCGTATGCACCCTGGATGCCGCATCCGGCATGGCCACAGTGCTGCGTGGGCATGGCCTGGATGAGGTGCTGGCCCTGCAAGCAGAGCGCGGCAACCCCGTTGCCGGGCAGCAGGCACACCTGCGCCGGTACTGCCACCCCGAGGATGTGGAGCGCGCGGCGCACCAAACCAACCTGCAAACGGTGCGCCAAGCGCTGGAAACACAGCCCCTGTACCGGGTGCGCTACCGGGTGCTGCTGCCCACGGGCCAGCGCTGCAAGCGGGTAGATTATTGCTACCTGGACGATGACAAGGATACCATTTTGTGTATGCTGCAAGATTGTGGCACGGCCCTATAAGCAGCACGCCCATAGCGGCAGCGGGCCAACTTCGCGGCAAATTAAAAAGGCAGAACGCCACCGTAGTATGCCGCTACGGTGGCGTTCTGTTTTTGCTGCAAACGCTATTCAATTTGTATCCCGGTGCCATCCAGCAGGGTAACCACCTCGGGGAAGGAGAACCGCGCCCCCTTCAGCGTGTTGGCGGTAGGGTCAATGGCGTAGCTTTCAGCATCCCGGAAATCGGCCTTTGTCAAATCGCACCCGGCAAACTGGCTGCGCCCCAGGGGCACACCGCGAAAATTGGCCCCCGGCAGCTTGCAATCGTCAAAGGTGCATTCGGCAAAGCGGTTGGATGAAAAATCAAACCCCGATAATACCATGCCGGAAAAATCGTTGTACTGAAAGGCACACCCCACCGCCTTGCCAAAGGGCTGCGCCAGGGCCGAGCGCCCCCGCAGCCCACCCCAGGCAATGCTGCGGAAGGTGCAGTTTTCCAGCCAGGCATCCCGCATACGGCAGAAGGAAAACGTTACCCCCGAAAGAGCACACCCGATAAAGCAGCACCCCAAAAACGAGCAGTTTTGTACCCGCACCCCCAGCCAGCGGCAATTGCGGAAGGTGCAATCGTTATACTCGCAATTTTCCCACAGGGTGCCGGGTTCTAAGGCGGTAAAAACCTCGCCCTGGTAGCATTTTGTTGTTGCCATCTCGTTCTATCCCTCTTCTTTAAAACAGCGCAGCCCGCAAAAAAGGCTGCGCTGTGCGTATTTTTAGGTGGCGGAAGGGGTGCTTGCGCGCTTTTTCCCTTTTTGCCATGGCTTTGTTTTTTTGCGCACACTGTAGCCAAAGCTACCCAGCTTTTTGCCCAGGGCCAAATAGTCCCCGTGGGAGTATACAATCAGCTTGGCGTGGTTTAGGCAAAGCTTGCCGTTCTCATCCAGCAGGGCCTCGTCCACATCCACCGCCACAACCTCGGCCAAAAATAAATCGTGGCTGCCCAGGGGGATCACCTGCTTTACCCGGCACTCCAAATTTAGGGGGCTTTCGGCCAGCAGGGCGGTATCAATTTGGGTGGCGGGGGTGGCGGTTAGGCCCAAGGCGGCAAACTTATCAAGCTCCCGCCCACTTTTTACGCCGCACCAATCCACCGCCTTCACCAGGCTCTCGGTGGGCAGGTTTACGGCAAACACCCCGCTCTCGGTAATCAAATGGTGGCTAAAACGCTCGGGCCGAACGCTGATGCTGATCATGGGCGGCTGGGTGCAGATGGTGCCGCACCAGCCCACGGTAATCAGGTTGGGGGCATCCTTTGGCCCACAGCTTACCAGTACCGGCGGCTCCGGGTTTAGCAGGGTGGAACCTTTCCAGGTTTGTTTTGTCATTCGGTTTTCTCCTTCTGCGGTGGGGTGGCATCGCCCGTGCGGTCGCTGATAATATAGCGCGGCCGGGCCTTGCTCTCCATATAAATTTTACCGATATATTCTCCAATAATGCCAAGGCAAATTAGCTGCACCCCCGAAACAAAGCAGATGATGCTGGTCATGCTGGCCCACCCCGAAACGGTGGCCCCCAAAATGGCCTCAATCACCGCCCAAATCACCC
>JAQUSS010000177.1 GCA_028710135.1 Gemmiger sp.
TATTGTTCAATTTTCAAGGTCCTGTGTGCCGGCCCCGCTTGGGGCGACTCGATTATTATAACTCGTTAGCTACCTGTTTGTCAAGCACTTTTTTGAGCTTTTTTTCGGCCGCTTCCGGGGCGCGCTGCATCTCTTGAAGCAGCTTGATTAGTATATCGCTTACAAGTGGCTTTGTCAAGCCTTTTTTGGAGATATTTGAAACTTTTTAGGTACGCCCGCCTCCGCCCCAAAAAAAGTGTGGAGCGCAGGCGTTTTGACCACTATCGCTTGTGGTTAGGACATACCGTTGGCAGCCTTGTACTCAAAAATCATTTGGGCATGGTTTTGCTCCTCGGTTTGAATATGGTTGAGCAAGCCCCGAATTTCGTTGGAGGCAAACTGGAAAAGGTCGTTATTATAGGCGGAGGATACATATTTTTCGGTGGCAATGCTATCGGTGCAGAGGAATTTATCGTGCTGCTTCTCGGCAGAGCGCCCACCGGAGGGGTAGCTGGCCTTGGGTTTGTAGCTTACGGCGGCCGATTGCTTGGCCCCGGTTTTGGGCACGTTGCCCTCCATCACCTGGGCAATGGAGGCGCTGTGCTGCTCCTCCTCCTTGCGGATGGTTTCAAACAGCTGCTTGAGTTGGCCATCCTTGGCCTGCTGTGCGTAGAACTTGTACTTTTCGACGCAGAGGTTTTCCTGCGCCTGCAAATCCTTGAGCAGGGTGCTTTCCTTTTGTGTAAGCTTCATTGTACATTCTCCTTTTATCATACGGTTTGTGGGCGGCTGCCGGTAGTATGTGCCGGTGGGCGGCAAAATATACAACCGGCACCCCGGCGCGGCAGGCCGCATACTGTAATGTAGGCGGCTTGCCGCCTGACCGATTCCATTTTAAAAGGAGTGACGATGGTTATGCAGCTAAAAGACAGCCAAACCTACCAGAATTTATTGACCGCCTTTGCAGGGGAGAGCAAAGCCCACACCAAGTACGATATTTACGCCCTGAAGGCGCGGGAGGACGGTTTTGAGCAGATTGGGGATATTTTTAAAGAAACCGCCGGGAACGAGCAGGAGCACGCGGAAATTTGGCTCAAGTGGATTTTGGGCGGCAGCGATATCCCCGACACCCTGACAAACCTAAAGGATGCCGCCGCAGGCGAGCGGTACGAGTGGACGGATATGTACCGCCGTTTTTCCGAAACTGCCGCGCAGGAGGGCTTTGCCGAGCTGGCCCAGCTGTTCAGCAAGGTGGGCGGCATTGAAAAGCAGCACGAAACCCGCTACAACAAGCTGGCCACCAACGTGGAAACCGACCAGGTATTTTGCAAAAAAGAGAAGGTGGCGTGGATTTGCATGGTGTGCGGTTATGTGACCTATGCGCTATGTTCGCCCGAGGTTTGCCCGGTGTGCGGCCACCCGCAGGCTTTTACCGAGATAAAGGCCGAGAATTACTGATTGCGTTTTTGAAGAGGTACCCCAAAACCAAAAGAGAAGTGCCACCCCGGTGGGGGTGGCACTTTTTCTCGCTATTGCGTTATTTTAGATTTTTTGATACCCACCGCCCTGCGGCAAGCCGGTTACTGCCCGCAGAGGGCTAGGTAATTTTGAATGATGCTTAACCCCACGGGGCCGCTTTTTTCGGGGTGGAACTGGGTGCCCAGCACGCTGCCCCGACGGGCCACCGCGCAGATGCGGCGGCCACCGTAAACGGTTTCGGCCAGGCAATCGGCGGGGTTTTGTGGCTTGGCCTCGTAGGAATGGATAAAATAGCATTCCTGCCCGGGGGTAACGCCCCGCAGGGCCGTGCCCGAAAAATCGGGGTGGCCGCCCGCCGGGTAGAGTGGGTCCCACCGGATATGGGGTACCCGCTGGGGGTTGCCATCCGCATCCACCCCGGGGATTTTTACCACCCGCCCGGGAATCAGCCCCAGGCCGCGGTAGCTGCCAAATTCCTCCGAGGCATCGAACAACATCTGCATCCCCAGGCAGATGCCCAGCAGCGGGGTACCCTCGGCCGCCTTGCGGCAGAGCGGTTCCACCAGGCCCAAGCGGGTAAGCCCGGCCATGCCATCCCGGAACGCCCCCACCCCCGGCAGCACCAAGGCCCGGGCCGCCAGCACCTGGGCCGGGTCATCGGTTACCACCACGCTGGCCCCAAAATGCTCAAAGGCGTGGCGGACGCTGAAAATGTTGGAAAGCCCGTAATCCACCATGGTGATTTCCGGCTGTTGTACGTTTGTCATATCAGCGCACCTCCACACCGCCGGAGCGGATTGCGGCCTTGAGTTCGGGAACGGCCGCCTTTTTATAATGTAACACAGCCGCCGTGGCAACGGCATCGGCCCCGGCGTTGGCGGCATCCACAATATCCTCGGCACAGCCCACGCCGCCCCCGCAGATGACCGGCACGTTGACCGCCCCGGTAACAGCCCGAATCAAATCCAGGTCCATCCCCCGCTGCAGCCCCTCGCAGTCCACACTCATCAGCAAAATTTCGCCCGCGCCCAGCGCTACCCCCCGTTTGGCCCATTCCACCACATCGTAGCCCGAGTGGGCGCGGCCATTATCGTAGTAAGCCTCCCATTTGCCGGGTTGGGTGCGGCTTTTTTTGGCCTGGATGGATAGCACCATGCACTGGCTGCCAAACGCGTTGGCAATTTCGGTAATCAGGGCGGGGCGCTTGATGGCCGCCGTGTTTACGGCAACCTTATCTGCCCCCATCGATAAAATATGGCGCACATCCTCGGTGCTGCGCAGGCCGCCGCCCACACAAACCGGGATGTACACATCCTCCACCGTTTTGCGCACAATGCCCGAAAGATTGTTGCGGTTGTACAGGCTGGCAACAATATCCACGTAAAGCAGCTCATCGATGCCCTGCTCGTAATATTCCTTGGCAAAGCCGTTGGGGTCGCCCAATTTGCGCAGCCCCTCCAACTGGATACCCTTGACCAAGTGATCGTCCTTGACATCCAGCCGCGCCACCAGCCGTATTTTTTTGTTTGTTGTTGCCATTGTGCTTTACTCCTCGTGGTGAGTGCCGTCCGGGCTGCCCCACAGCACCTCGCTGTCCCCCTCGTAGGGGGTGTAGCGCAGCTTCCACTGCCCATTTTCAAACTTCCAGAGATGGGGCGAGCGGAAACGGTCGGCCAGGTGGATAAAATATTCGCGGTCCATCTTGGGCTGCTCAAAGCATTGGTAAGCGTGGGGGAAGTGCAGCTTATCTATCGAGAGATACTCCATAATTTCTTTCTCGAAACGGTCGGGGTATTCGCCGTCAAACTTTTTGCAGAGGGCTTTGCCTTCGGCCAGGGTAATTTCCTCGTTGCGTATCTCCTGGGCGGCATCGTAGCTGGTGCGGCCGATGCCGTACTTGATGTAGGTGGTGTAGTAGAAGAAATCGTCAATTTTATCATCGATGGAATTGTATTTGCTGTAGGTGCCCTGGGTGCGCTCGGGCGCGGGGCGGAAGCCGCCATGCTCGACACTGTAATAGTACGCGCCCTGCGGGTGCCATTTTTCGTAATAGCCCAGGTAGCGCACCTGCACATGGTTTTTTTCAAGGTTGGAGGTATCGCCCGGCAGGTAGATGGCAAGGTCCGCCTTATCCACCTTATAATCCTCCTCCAGCTGGCGCAGGGATACCCCGCCCAGGTAGATATGGTCGTAATCGTTCACGGCAAAAAAGTGTTCATCCCGCAGGGCGGAGTTGTTATCGGCAATGGGGTTGCCGAACTCGGCCTCGTTCTCGCCATAAAACACCAGCGGGATGCCAAACTTGGCGGCCATTTTGGGGGCCAACTGCTTTTGGCCCAAAATAAACGGCTGGAACGGGTGGAACAGGTTTTCGGTGGCAAGGCGGGTGAGCAGCCGGTGGGTTTGGCCGTTGGGGGTGCAAAGGTAGTTATCGAACCCGGCGTGAATCCACGCCTGCATATTTTCCCACCCCCACTGGGTGTAGATGTGGGGTGCCCAGGTGACGGTTAAGGGGTGCATACCGTATTTGTATTTGAGGAGATGCGCCGCATAAAAGCTATCCTTCCCGCCCGAGCCGGGCACCAGGCAATCGTAGCTGCCATCATTTTTGCGGTATTCATCGCAAAGCGCGCGCAGCTCTTTTTCCCGCAGTGCTCAATCAATTTTCCCAGCCTTGTTGTGGCAGGCGTGGCAGGCATCGCACACGCCATCCGGCTGAATGACCATGCTTTTTTTGATGGAATGGATGGTATGTTCAAACTCGTAGCAGC
>JAQUSS010000039.1 GCA_028710135.1 Gemmiger sp.
CGGCATGGGCGAGCTCCATCTGGAAATCATCGTTGACCGTTTGCTTCGCGAGTTCAAGATTGAGGCCAACGTTGGTGCACCCCAGGTTGCCTACCGCGAAACCGTTCGCAAGCTGGCAAACCAGGAAACCAAGTACGCCCGCCAGTCGGGTGGTAAGGGCCAGTACGGCCACGTTAAAATCAAGGTTGAGCCGAACGAGGGCAAGGGTTACGAGTTCGTCAACGGTATTGTTGGCGGCGCCGTTCCCCGTGAGTATATCCCTGCTGTTGACCAAGGCATCCAGGGCGCCATGAAATCGGGCGTTTTGGCCGGTTACCCGGTTGTGGATGTCAAGGTTACCTTGTGGGATGGCTCCTACCACGAAGTTGACTCCTCCGAGATGGCCTTCTCCATCGCGGGCTCCATGGCGTTCAAGGATGCCATGAAGAAGGCGGACCCCGTCATTATGGAACCCATCATGCGGGTTGCCGTTATCGTGCCGGATGACTATATGGGCGATGTTATCGGTGACTTGAACAGCCGCCGTGGCCAGATTCTGGGCATGGAAGCCATGACCGGCACCCAGCGCATCAACGCGATGGTTCCTCTGTCGGAAATGTTCGGCTATGCCACCGACCTGCGCAGCAAAACCCAGGGCCGTGGCCAGTACTCGATGGAGCCGGCTGAATACCAGCAGGTACCCAAGAGCATTGCCGATAAAATCATGACCGACCGCGCCAAGGGCTAAAAATTACGCGAATGCTTGATTTTTCCCTGGTTATCTAGTAGAATAGGTTTACAAGAGGCCTATCAAAATTGTTTTTAATTAAAGGAGGATATTCCAATGGCTGAAAAGGAAAAATTTGACCGCTCTCTTGAGCACGTCAACATTGGCACCATCGGTCACGTTGACCATGGCAAAACCACCCTTACCGCTGCGATCACCAAGACTCTGGCGCTGAAAGGCGACGCAGACTTCATGGATTACTCCAGCATCGATAAGGCTCCCGAGGAGAAGGCCCGTGGCATCACGATTAACACTTCTCACGTTGAGTACCATACCGAAACCCGCCACTACGCCCACGTTGACTGCCCTGGCCACGCCGACTATATCAAGAACATGATTACCGGCGCTGCGCAGATGGACGGCGCAATCCTGGTTGTGGCTGCTACCGATGGCCCGATGCCCCAGACCCGTGAGCACATCCTGCTTGCCCGTCAGGTTGGCGTGCCCAAGATTGTTGTTTTCATGAACAAGTGCGACATGGTCGATGACCCTGAGCTGCTTGATCTGGTTGAGATGGAAATCCGTGAGCTGCTCTCCAGCCAGGATTTCGATGGCGACAACGCCCCCATCATCCGTGGCTCTGCGCTGAAGGCTTTGGAGTGCACCTCCAAGGATGTCGATGCGCCTGAGTACAAGTGCATTTGGGAGTTGATGGATGCTGTTGATAGCTACATCCCCACCCCCGACCGTGCTGCTGATAAGCCCTTCCTGATGCCTGTTGAGGATGTCATGACCATTTCTGGCCGTGGCACCGTTGCCACCGGCCGTGTAGAGCGTGGTACCGCCCACGTTGGCGACCAGATGGAAATCGTCGGCATCAAAGAAGAGAAGACCGTGACCACCATCACCGGCCTTGAGATGTTCCGCAAGAGCCTTGAGTTCGCTCAGGCTGGCGATAACATCGGCGCTCTGCTTCGTGGCGTTGACCGTGAGCAGATCGAGCGTGGCCAGGTTATTGCTGCGCCCGGTTCTGTGCACCCCCACACTATTTTTGAGGGCCAGGTCTACATCCTGAAAAAGGAAGAGGGCGGCCGTCACACCCCGTTCTTCAACAACTATCGTCCTCAGTTCTTCTTCCGCACCACCGACGTGACCGGCGTCATCACCCTGCCGGAAGGCACCGAGATGTGCATGCCTGGTGATAACGTCACCATGCACGTTGAGCTGATCACCCCTGTTGCTATGGAAGAGAATATGCGCTTCGCTATCCGCGAAGGCGGCCACACCGTCGGTTCCGGCGTTGTTGCCAAAATCGAGAAATAAGTTTTTATAAACCGATTTTACCGGCCTCTGCCTTACGGCAGGGGCCGGTTTTTGTGTTGCCCATAAAACCAAAACGCAAAAAAAAACCACTGCCAACCGGGTGCTGCTAACGGCAAAGCGGCTGCCGGGTGGCTGAAATTTGATTTGCCTACATCTATGAATTTGCCGCAAAAAGTGCTATAATGAGATACAAATTCGTAGCTATGGGAGAGGAGCAACTTCATGCAGCAGGAAACCATCATTGTTCTGGATTTCGGCGGCCAGTATAACCAACTGATTGCCCGCCGCGTCCGTGAATGTAACGTCTATTGCGAGATTTATTCGTACCGCACCCCCCTTGAAAAAATCAAGGCCAAAAACCCCAAGGGCATCATCTTTACCGGTGGCCCCAACAGCGCCTACCTGCCCGAATCGCCCACCATTGACCCTGCCATTTACGGCTGGGGCATCCCCATTTTGGGCATTTGCTATGGCAGCCAGTTGATGATGCATATGCTGGGCGGCAAGGTGTGCAAAGCGCCCGAGCGGGAGTACGGCAAAACCCTGGTCGATTTTGATTCTGCCACCCCGCTGTTTGCGGGTATTCCGGCGCAAAACACCTGCTGGATGAGCCACAACGATTATATTGCCCAGCCGGCACCCGGCTTTGCCATCACTGCACACACCCCCAACTGCCCGGTGGCAGCGGCGGAGGATGCCGCCCGCGGGCTGTATGCCATCCAGTTCCACCCCGAGGTGCTGCACACCCAAAATGGCACCCAGATGCTTCACAATTTTGTCTATAACATTTGCGGCTGTGCCGGCACCTGGAAGATGGATTCCTTCGTGGAGCACACGGTGGAGGAGCTGCGGGAAAAAATCGGCGGCGGCAAGGTGCTGTGCGCACTTTCCGGCGGGGTGGATTCCAGCGTTTGCGCGGCCCTGCTGGCCAAGGCGGTGGGCAAGCAGCTTACCTGCGTTTTTGTTGACCACGGCCTTCTCCGCAAGAACGAGCGGGAACAGGTTTGCGCGGTATTTGGCGAGGGCGGCAGCTTTGATATCAATTTTATCTGCGTGGATGCCCGCGACCGTTTTTACAACAAGCTGAAAGAACAATCGGCCCCCGAAACCAAGCGGAAAATCATCGGTGAGGAATTTATCCGGGTTTTTGAGGATGAGGCCAAAAAGCTGGGCGCGGTGGATTACCTTGCCCAAGGGACGATCTACCCCGATGTGGTGGAAAGCGGTTTGGGCGGCGAATCGGCCGTTATCAAAAGCCACCACAACGTGGGTGGCCTGCCCGATACCGTCGATTTCAAGGCCCTGGTAGAGCCCCTGCGGGATCTTTTTAAGGATGAGGTTCGCCAAGCCGGGCGGGAGCTTGGCCTGCCGGAATACCTGGTGGCCCGCCAGCCGTTCCCCGGGCCCGGCCTTGCCATCCGCATCATTGGGGATGTTACCCCCGAAAAGGTAGCCATCGTGCAGGAGGCAGATGCCATCTGGCGCGAGGAGGTGGATAAGCTCCCCGTAGCAGAGCGCCCCAGCCAGTATTTTGCAGCCCTGACCAATATGCAGAGCGTTGGCGTGATGGGGGACGAGCGCACCTACGATTACGCAATTGCCCTGCGCGCCGTAACCACCACCGATTTTATGACGGCAGAGATCACACCGCTGCCCCAGGCAACGATTCTTGCCGCCGCCAGCCGCATCGTCAACGAGGTGAAAAACATCAACCGCGTCCTGTTTGATTACACCACAAAGCCCCCCGCAACGATTGAGTTTGAATAAAATCTACGCCAAAAAAGCTTGCGATGTATGCGCTAGGCAAACAAATTTGTTTGCCTAGTGGCAACGGCGGCAATAGAGTGCCCTTATTCAATCCACGTAATTGTTCTATAATATGCAATAAAAACCTTGCCGATTTCAGAAATATAACTGAACATCGGTAAGGTTTTTGGGTTATCATGCGGGGAAGCCTCCCCAGAAAATGCCTGTTTGGTGCGCAGGGCAGCGGCCTAGCATGAATACGCCGCTGCTTTTTTGATTATAAAAAATATCCCTTTAGCTCGATGGCGTGTGGTAAAATGAGAGGGCGCTAAAACGTGGAATTTGACGGAAGGTTTGCAAGTGACCTGCCGTGTTTCAATAAAATTTGTCATAAATCAAGGCCACAAATCCACTTTTTGCCGGGCTGGTTGCCTTGATTTTTCTTTTACCAACAGAATATTGTTTTTATTCATCCCCGTGAAATTTTTGCAGTGGTTTTGCTTTTTCGGCCCTTAACGTTGCCTCTTCGATATGTACGGTGATGCAGTTTGCGCATATTCCGGTGGCATCCAGAGAAATGGAACCCAAGATACATTTTTTATCTTCACAGTAAATACAAAAAATATTCTCGCATTGCATAGTAGCACCTCGTTTGACATTTAGTAGGTGTCATGTATAAGGCTATCCTACCATATAATAAGCACATTGACAAGTAGTACGTGTCAATGTGGAGGTGCGTATGTATAAAAACAAAAACCAAGACGGTACTTTAAACGTTTGCGGTGTTATGGTCAAAAAATTGCGGATGGCTTTGGTGCCCCCGGTTTCCCAAAGAATGTTGGCTGATAAACTGCAAATGATAGGAATGGATTTGGATAAAAACGCAATTCAGAAAATAGAAAGTGGCCAGCGGTTCGTCACGGATATTGAGATCGTTGCCCTTGCAAAAGTGTTCCGGGTTACAACGGATACATTATTGGGTAAAGAATGAGCCCCTGCAAAGCGCTTGATGTAGCTTTGCAGGGGCTTGTTCAATTGCCGTTTATTGTTTTGCCGTTGCCAGTTTTTCTTCCTGGATTTTTTTGTTTAGCAGGTAGATGTAAAGTAGATCCCATACGCTGCAAAGCGCACCGGTGATGACAATATAGATGTTAAATTCCTGGTATACGCCCATGAGAATGGTAGGCGCTAGCGTCCCCAGCCATTTTGCAACGGCAATAACCATCGATTGCCCCTCCGAGGAATTTCGACGATAGAGCATAACCAAAAACAAAATCGACATGGTAACATTTTGCGCAAAGGCGGAATACTGGGCGGCGTGTAGCCAATCAAAGCTCAAGAAGAAGGCCAGTTGAAGTGCAACGCACGTTGCAAAGCTTAAAATGCTAAAGGGGGTAAAATACGCCTTTGCATTTTCGGGGAAGTGCTTTTTCCCGTATTTGAAGTAGGTGTAAACAATCACCAGGTCGCACCCTGCCCAGATGAAATTCACAGGGGTCTGTATGCTGGGGTTCGATAGCGCTTGCAGCGCATAGATAACCTCCCAGGCAATGTTCAGGCCCAAGGCAAAAAGTGGCATCCCGTACGTTTTTTCTTTAAAACCGATGCGGATGCACGCGATGTATACAACGGTCCATGCAATTCCACTTACGAGGGTTAAAAATAGTTCCATAAAAACTCTCCTTTCAAATCCTTGACATATATCAAGGCTTGGTATATTATATATAGCAACCTGTACATACGTCAATGCTTTGAAAGCAACTTCTACAAATGATGGGGAAATGTCCATGTATACTGGAAGCAACGCGACCGCAATCCGCTCGATGAACTGGTTTGCCGAAGCACTGGTTTGCCTTATGAAAACCATGCCGTATAAAGAAATTGTTGTGCGTATGCTTTGTACGAAAGCGGATTTATCTAGGCAGACATTTTATAACCTGTTCAAAGATAAAGACGAAGTTCTGCGATATTATCTGGAAAGTTCGGCAATCGAATACTTTGATGAAACAAAGCTGCGCAGGGATATTAAAGTGCGCGATTTTGTGGAAGCTTTTTCGGAGTATGTGGATGCGCATGAGGATTTGCTGCGCATCCTTGCAGAAAACCACATGGAGCTATTGCTACAGCAGGCCATTGCAAACGATATCAACGCGGTGGCGTGTTTACATGCGCAAACCTCCAAGAACCGTTATGGGGCCGCTTTTTTAAGCGGCGCGCTGACGCAGATTGTTATCTATTGGATTTATGATGAAAATAGAATTTCAGTGGAAGCATTGACGGATATTATTGAACAGATTTTGACGGGTAAACATTATAGAATTGAACAGTGAAGGGATGGTAGTACCGTAAAATTACCATGCCAGATAAGGAGCATTATGGAGAATACGACTTTTGAGGAATTATTACATCGCAATTGTTTTCCAAAGGATAGCATGGAGCAACAAGCGGCAGCCGAAGCCTTGGAAAAGGCATACGGGTGTGAGATTCATTGCCCGGATATGGACGAGAACGTCCGTTTTGCACATCACGCAAGGGGCTGCACGATTGTGGCTGCCAAGCTATGCAAGGGTGTTGTCATCTATCAAAATGTGACGCTTGGTTCCAATATGAAGTATGACAAGGTGAAGCAGGAATGGCAGAATATCGGCAGCCCCATTCTGGATGAGAACGTTATTGTTTCAGATGGTGCCAAGGTTTTGGGCCCCGTTATCATCGGTAAAAACACTGTGATTGGGGCCGGGGCAATTGTTACTATCGATATCCCGGCGAACAGCGTGGTATATGGTGTCAACCAATATAAACCCAAAAACCCGGGCTTGGATTTGGTGTTTGGCCCCCATATGCTTTCCGGCGAAGAAATTATGAAAATAGATAGACAGCGTGTGATGGAGTTTGAACGGAAAAAGCAATAACGCCCCGCCAAAAAGAAGAGGCGTGCGCGAGCTTCTGCGATGCCTACAGGTGCCCCGGCCTGCAACCGATACACGATAGCCTAAGAATGCGCCCCTGCAAAGCCACCAAGGCGGCTTTGCAGGGGCGCATTCTATTTTTAAACGGCCGAAAAACCGCCAAACGCTGGATACACAAAAAGTGCGGCATGGTTGCCGTATTACCCCGCGCTGAACGGGCTTGCCGTGGCGCAGCCTGGCAGCAAAGGCGCAATAGGCGTAGGGTAGGGGCCGCACTTACCCTTACTATTGCCCCAAATGGCACGTTTCGTCTGGCGCCGCACCCCAAAAATTTGCCAGGGCACCCGTTAGGGCGGCGGGGGAGGTTAGGGTGGTTAAATGCGCCCAATGGGGTGGCATCAATTTTCGGTAGCTGGGCTGGGTAAAGCGGTTATCAATCAGCAGCACAACGCCCTTATCCTGCGGGGTGCGGATAACCCGCCCGGCTGCCTGCAAAACCTTGTTCATGCCGGGGTAGCGGTAGGCATAGTCAAAGCCGCTGCCACGGGTATCCTCAAAATAGCGGCGCAGCTGCTCCTGCCGGGGGCCTACCTGCGGCAGGGCCGGCCCCACCACCGCCACGCCAACCAAACGGTCGCCGGTAAGGTCAACCCCCTCGCTGAACACCCCGCCCATCACCGCAAAGCCAAGCAGGGTGGTGGCAGGGTGGGCGGCAAACTGGGCCAAAAAGCCGGCCCGCTCCTCCTCCGCCATGCCGGTTTCCTGCTGGGTTACGGCAATGTGGGGGTAGGCGGCGGTAAACACGCCATACACGGCCTGCAAATAGCTGTAGCTGGGGAAAAACGCCAGGTAGTTGCCGGTGTGGGCGCTGGCCATGGCGTAAAGGGTTTCGGCAACATGGGCAAGGCTGGCATCCCGGTCTTTGTAGCGGGTGCTGATTTGCCCGGTACACCACAGCCCCAAATTTTGGGGCGGAAAGGGGCTGCGCAGCGCCACGGCGCGGGCATCCGGCAGGCCGCACAGGTCTTTATAGTAGCTGGGCGGGGCCAGCGTGGCGCTAAACAGCACCCCGGCCCGCCCCAACGCAAGGCTGGCAGCCACAAAAGCGCTGGGGTCCAGGCACAGTTGGGTGGCCCGCACCTCGCTGCCGTAGGCAGATAGCTGCAACACAAAATGGTCGTCAAAGGTGTCGGCCACCCGCAGCCAAGCCCGGATATCAAAATAAAGCTGCAACAGGGCCGCATGGGTATCATCGGGGGTGCGGTGCTCCTCCAGCCACTGCTCCAGCGGCTCGCACAGCCGCTCCAACAGGTGGTCAAAATCCTCGTTGCGGGTGGGCAAAAACAAAACGCGGCGGTCGGCCTCGGCCTCCTCGCAGTCATGCCGCCAATTGATAAAATGGTTGTTCACCTTTTCAAGGGCTGTTTTTAGGCGGCTTTTGCCCTTGCCCAGCCGCTTTTTGGCATCGTAAAAGGCCGTTTTTGCCAAGCTGGCGCTGTGCATATCCCGCGCACGGTCGGGCAGGTTGTGGGCCTCGTCAATCAAAAACAGATAATCTTTTTTGGATTCAAAAAAGCGGCGCAGGTTGACAACCGGGTCAAACAGATAATTATAATCCCCGATGATCACATCGCACCACAGGCTCATGTCTAACCCCAGCTCAAAGGGGCACACCGTGTGCTTTTGGGCGTAGCGGCAAAGGGTGGGGGCATCCAGGCGGCATTCCTCCAGCGCATCCCAAAGTGCTGCCTTGATGCGGCTGTAGTAGCCGTTGGCGTAGGGGCAGGCATCCGGGGTGCATTCGCGGCTTTCGCAAAGGCAAATTTTATCCTTGGCGGTCAGGGTAACGCTCCGCAAGGGCAGGCCGGGGTTGCGGCTTGCGAGTAGGGCTAAGGCGCTCTCGGCTGCCGCGCGGGTGGTGCCACGGGCCGTCAGGTAAAAAATCGGCCCCTCCACACCATCCCCCAGCGCCTTGAGCGCGGGGAAAAGTACGCTGATGGTTTTGCCAATGCCGGTGGGGGCCTGGCAGAGGAGCTGCCCACCCTCCCGGCAGGTATGGTACACCGCCCCGGCCATGGCCCGCTGGCCCGGGCGGTATTCTTCAAAGGGGAAGGGCAGTATTTTTAACGCCGCGGTGCGGGCCAGCCGCCAGGCGGCAGCGCGCTTGGCCCAGGCGGCATACTCGGCTAAAAGGGCAACCAGATACTCGTTCAGCGCATCGGCGGTAAAATCATGAGAGAAGGTGAGGACGCTTTCCTCATCAATTTGGTAGTAGGTTAGCTGAACGCGAAGGCAGGGCAGGCCGTTTTGGCTGGCGTAGATTGCCGCATAAAGCCGGGCCTGCGCCCAATGCTCGGGCGATTGCTCCCCCGTGATGGCCTCGGTGGGCAGGGCCGTGGTTTTGATTTCGTCAACGGTAACAACCCCGTCCTCCCCCTTGAAAATGCCATCGGCCCGCCCCTCCAGCGTATAGGCAACCCCGGCCACCGTAACCTCTTGCCGGAGCGAAACCTCGGCCTGATAATCGGGGTGGGCGTGCAGGGCGGCGCGCTGTAGCTTGCGGTGGATGCGCGCACCCTCGTTGGCACGGTCAAAACCGGTAAAGCGGTTATCAATGCTGCCGGTGCGGAGCAAAAATTCAGCCAACTGGCGGATGGGCAGGGTGACGGCCAGGGCCTGGGCTTCGGGTTGGGGCATTTCGGGCAAAGGGGTCACCTCCATCCTGCCGGGGGCAGGGGTATCAACAACCAAACAGTTCGGCTTCCAGCGCGGTGCGTATTTTGTCAACGGCGGCAAAATCGCACGCGGCAATATAATGCGCTTCCAGCGCATCGTGTACGGCTTTGGCGGCCTGCTGCGTTTCGCAGGCCATGCCCAGCAGGGTGGCTGCGGTTTTGGCCTGGCGGCGCAGGATGGCGCGGTGGGGGGCCAGGGCGGTGGGGTTCATCCAGCGGGTGGCGTGGATGTTTTTTTGGCTGGCAAACAGCATGGGGTGCCAAGGGTTTGCGGTGAGGAAGGCCAGCCGCAAAGCAGGGATGAAAAGATGGTCAAGCCGCTGCTGCCCGGTGGGGCAGTGGCAAAGGATGACATCGTACCCGGCGGCGCGGGCGTGGCTGGCCAGTTGGGCCAGCAGCAGGGGGGCAACCGCGCCGTAGGGGTCGTGGATGGCCACCTGGTCGTCCGATAATGCCGGGATGGTATCGTAAAAAACCGTGGTGCCGCCGGGGGTGGGGGCGCTCAACAGCCGGTGCTGCTGGCCGCCCGGGCGGCGGCAGCCCTTTTGCGGGGGCATGGTTTTTTCGGCCAGGCGCGCCCCAAAGGCGGCAAGGCGGGCGGTATCCACCATGGCGGCGGCAAGGGCGCGGCGCTGCTCCAGCAGGCCGGCGGCAAAGGCAAAGTAGGCCGCTGCAGTGTGGAGCAGGGCGGTATTCCGCGCGCCTAACGCCAAAATCTCCGCCCGGTGGGCGGCAAGGCGGGTGTTATCCAGCGCATCGTATAGGCTGATTACCCGCTCGGCCGCACCGGGGTATTTGCAATCCAGGGTATGGGGGGCCGTGGCATCCAGCACCAGCGCACCGGGGCCGGGCAGCAGCACACCATCCAGGCTGTCCGGGTCGCTGGAGCAGTGAATCCGCTGGATAACGGGGGAGGTTGCATCCGCATCGGCCAGCCTTTTTAAAAGGGTGGATTTGCCGCACCCGGGGCCGGCCTTCAGTAAATAGGGTTGGATGCCCGGCTCCTGTGCGGCTTGGGCAAACCAGCCGGTAAAGCCGGAGGGGGAGAGGGCACCCAAAAAGAAATCAACGGTGATGGGCGGGTAGTACATAGCACGGCCTCCTTTTTTGGTGGAAATCACCTGGGCCATGCTATGCGGGGCGGCGGGGCGCTGCTACCCAAAAAAAGCCGGTTATAGGGTAGTATGGGTGCAAATTTCATTAATTTTATCACGCAGGGCCAAAAAATCTCCAAAAACCTGGGCTTTGTTGGCCGGGGCGCGAAGCAGTGCCGCCGGGTGCAGGGTGGCCATAAACAGCACGCCGCCCTTCTCAATAAAAACGCCATGCTCCCGCGTGACTGAAAACCCGGGGTCAATCATCTGTTGGGCGGCAACCCGCCCCAGGCAAACCACAATTTTGGGCCGCAAAAGGCGGAACTGTTCCCGCAGCCAGGGCTTGCAGGCGGCTGTTTCCTCGGGCAGGGGGTCACGGTTTTGGGGCGGGCGGCATTTTACAATGTTGGCAATATAAATATTGGTTTGCCGGTCAAGCCCCACGGCCATCAGGTAGCTATCCAGCAGCTTGCCGCTGCGGCCAACAAAGGGCAACCCCTCGGCATCCTCGCTTGCGCCGGGGCCTTCGCCTACAAAAAGTACCTCGGCATCCGGCACACCCATCCCAAAAACAACGTGCTGCCGGGTTTCGCAAAGGGGGCATTTGCGGCAATCAAGGCATTGCTGCTGTAAAGCTTCAAGATCCATAGGGAACCTCCTGGTTTGTAGGCAAGTGGCCGTGTGCCGCATGGCGGCCAAGGGCGGCGGAAAGCGGCGGAAAGTGGGGCATACCCCAGCCCATTTTTGGGCTTTAGGTTGGCAAAAAAGTTGGCGAAAACCAAAAAAGTGGCAAAAGGCGGCGCAAAGTGGCAAAAGGCGGTGAAAACTGGCAAAAAATCAGCAAAAGCCGCGCAGCACCGCCAACGCATCGGCACAGGGGGCGCAGGCCGCGGCGCGAACCGCCGGGGCAGCGTTTGCCATCGCGTAGGAATACCCGGCAAAGCGGAACATGGGGATATCGTTAAAATTATCCCCCAGCGCCACCATCTCCCGCGCCGGGATGGCCAGTGCGGCCGATGCCTGCGAGAGGGCGGTGCCTTTGTGTGCCAGGGTAAAATCCAGCCATTGCCGGCCCGATATCGCAACGTTCAGGTGGCGGTTCCACACCGGGGCAAAAAGTGCCTCGTACGCGGCGGCGGGCTTATCACAACTGGCGGATACCTTTAAAATATCCTCCTGAATATCGCCAAACTGCGCAATTTTTACCGTGTGGTTGCCCAAATCGTCCCGCATATGGCGCAAAAAGGCCTCGCTTTTGGGCAGCAGGTAGGCGGTATCGGCCCCCGAAAGCACAACCTCGCAGCCAGGCTCGGCCAAAAGCTGGCCGGTCAACTGTTCGCACAAAGGGCGGGGCAGGGGCGTTTTGGCAAGCAGGCGGCCCTTGTAGTAGACAACCGCGCCATTTTCGCAGCAGTACAAAATTTTATCGGCCACCGGCGCAAACAGGCGGCGGAGGTTGCTGTATTGCCGCCCACTGGCCGCGCAAAACAAAATGCCCCGGGCCGCAAGCCGGTCAATCAGGGTGAAAATCTCCGGGTTCAGCTGCTGCGTTTCGGGCGGGAGAAGGGTACCGTCAACGTCACTGGCAATCAATCGCATGATGCTCTCCTTCATTGCATAAAACCGTATACCTGCATTGTAGCACAGCCGGTGCAGGATGAAAAGGGCCGGGCCGGGGCTGCGCCGGTATCAGCCCTGTAGGTGCCGGTATTTTTGGGCCGATACCCCCTTGTAGCGCCGGAAAGAACGGGCAAAATAGCTTAGGTCGTTGTAGCCGCAGGAGAGGGCAATCTCGGTGATGGAGGAATCGGTGGCGCAAAGCAGCTCCCCCGCGCACTCCACCCGGTAATAGTTGAGGTAATCTACCGGGGTTCGCCCGGTAATTTGGCGGAAGGCGCGGCAAAAATATTTGGGGGTCATGCCGGCCTCGGCGGCCAAATCGTCGAGGGTAAGCGGCTCGGCATAATCGCGGCGGATGCGGCGCAGCACCTGCTTCATCTGCTCGGTGCGCTTATTGCGGGGGGGCGGGGGCGGGTAGGCCTGGGCCGTTTGGCGTACCAGCAGCCCCATCAGCTGCCAAAGCAACCCGGCGGTGTTAAACTCGTAGCCGGGGGGCTCCTTCTCCATCGTTTCAAACAGGGCATCAATCAGGCAGCAGGCGGGGGAGCCTTTCTCGTAAAAATGCGGCTGCTGGGCGGCGGTGTTCAGCGCCTCCTGCAAGGATTTGCGGCCAATGGGGTTCTCCTGCAAAAAGCGGGCAAAATCAAACACCACACACTCGTACACACAGTCGTGCGGGGTGCCCCCGTGGATGACACCATCCGGAATAAACGCGGCATCCCCGGCGTTTAGGGTGCGCGTGGCCGTGCCAAGGCAGAGGGTAAAGCTGCCCGAAAGCACCAAAATCATCTCGTACTCCATATGCCAGTGGAAGGGCATATGGTAGCGGGGGTGGTTTGGGTCTACATAATGAAATTCAATGGGAAAATCAAAGGTACCACGGGTTTTATTTTCGTGGGTGGCAAGGTAATTCATAGATAATCTCCTGAAAGTGAATATTGTGCTACTATTTACGATTATACACCAAGATAAGCACAAAAAGCAACGGTATAATACAAATAGAGAAGCAAAACAACACCACCCACGAAAAGGAGGAAACTGTATGCTCAAAAATATTCCGCCAATCCTTTCCCCCGAACTGCTGAAAGTGCTGTGCGAGATGGGCCATGGCGACGAACTGGTAATTGGGGACGGCAACTTCCCGGCCGAGAGCATGGGCAAGGATGCCATTGTGATACGGGCCGATGGGCATGGCGTACCTGAAATTTTGGACGCGGTGCTTTCGGTGCTGCCCCTTGACCAGTACTCTGAAAAACCGGTGGCCCTTATGGAGGTGGTGCCGGGGGACCCCGTGGTGCCCACCATATGGGATACCTATAAAGAACTGCTTGCAAAGCACGACCCTGCGCATTGCGCCATTGAAATGACCGAGCGCTTTGCCTTTTACGAGCGTGCCAAAAAGGTATATGCCATCATTGCAACCGGCGAAACCGCCATCTACGCCAACATCCTTCTCAAAAAGGGCGTGGTGAAATGAGCGGAGAAAATGCCGGGGCAGCCACCCGGGTACTGGCGTTTGATTTCGGTGCCTCCAGCGGGCGGGCCATCCTTGCCACCTACCAGGATGGTAAGCTGGCCTACCAGGAAATACACCGCTTTGAAAATGCCCCCCGCGATAAAGATGGGCGCTTTTGCTGGGATTTTGATGCCCTGCTTGCCGAGGTAAAAAAGGGCATTGCCCTGGCGGGGCCGTTTGATAGCATTGGTTTTGATACCTGGGGGGTTGATTTTGGGCTGCTGGATGCAGCGGGCAACCTTTTGGGCGACCCTGTACATTACCGCGATGGCCGTACCGAGGGCATGGTGGAAAAGGCGCTGGCTGTGCTGGATGCCGATACCCTTTATGCGGGCACCGGCAACCAGATTATGGGCATCAACACCCTATTCCAACTACTGGCCCTACAAGAGCAGGACCCCGCCACCCTGGAAAAAGCCAAAACCCTGCTGTTTATGCCGGATTTGTTTGGGTATATGCTCAGCGGCAAGCCTGCCTGCGAGGCAAGCATTGCCTCCACCAGCCAGATGCTGGATTTGACGGCCAAGCAGTGGAACCCCCGCGTGTTGCAGGCGTTTGGCCTGCCGCAAGGGCTGTTTTTGCCCCCGGTGCCAAGCGGCACCATCACGGGCAAGGTGGGGGGTGCCACGCTGGTGGCCGTGGCCGGGCACGATACCCAGTGCGCGGTGGCCGCCGTGCCTACCCAGCGCCAAGATATCGCCTTTTTGTCCTGCGGCACCTGGAGCCTGTTGGGCACCGAGCTGGATGCTCCCATTTTAACCCCCGAAAGCGCCGCCCTTGGCCTTTCCAACGAGCTGGGGGCCAACGGCAAAATCAATTACCTAAAAAACATCATCGGGCTGTGGCTGATACAGGAAAGCCGCCGCGCCTGGCGCAAGCAGGGGCAAAGCTACTCGTTTGGGGAGCTGGAACAATTGGCCCTGAAAGCACCGCCCCTGCAAGCCTTTATTGACCCCGATGCCCCCGAGTTTGCCCCCCCGGGGGATATCCCGGGCCGTGTGCAGGAATTTTGCCGCAGAACCGGGCAGAAGGTACCCGAAACCGTCAGCGAGATTATCCGCTGCATCTACGAGAGCCTGGCGCTTAAATACCGCTATGCGGTAGAGCAACTGCAAACCGCCACCGGCAAGCAATTTTCCGCCTTGCACATTGTGGGGGGCGGCACCCAGGCACAGCTGCTTTGCCAGATGAGCGCCAACAGCACCGGGTTGCCGGTGGTGGCCGGCCCGGTGGAAGCCACTGCGCTGGGCAACATTGCCATCCAACTGGTGGCGCTGGGCCGCTTACCCGATATTGCCGCCGCGCGCGCCCTGATTGCCGAAACCGAGCCACTGCGCCACCACACCCCCGCCGATACGGCAGCCTGGGACGAGGCATACCGGCGCTACCTGAAAATTTTGTAAGTTTTTTAACACAACATAACACAGGATAAAGGAGAAAAATTATGCTGTATCCAAAAATTGGTATCCGACCCATTATCGATGGCCGCTGGGGCGGCGTGCGTGAAAGCCTCGAAAAGCAAACCATGGCCATGGCCGAGGGCGCAGCCAAGCTGTTGAGCGAGAACCTGCGTTACCCCGATGGCAAACCCGTGGAATGTGTGATTGCCTGCACCACCATTGGCAGCGGGGCCGAGGCCGCCAAGGTGGCTGACCAGTTTGCCACCCAAAACGTGGTGGCAACCCTTTCTGTTACGCCCTGCTGGTGCTACGGCACCGAAACCTTTGATATGGACCCCAACACCATCAAGGCCGTATGGGGCTTTAATGGCACCGAGCGCCCCGGCGCGGTTTATTTGGCTGCTGTGCTGGCCGCCCATGCCCAGCGCGGGCTGCCTGCCTTCTCCATCTACGGGCATAACGTGCAGGATGCAAACGATACCACCATCCCCGCCGATGTTGCCGAAAAAATCCTTCGCTTTGGCCGTTGCGCCGTGGCGGTGGGCTGGATGCACAACAAAGCCTACGTCAACCTGGGCGGCGTTGCTATGGGCATTGCGGGCAGCTACTGCGATGCAGCCGTGATGCAAAAATACTTTGGCATCCGTGCCGAGTGGGTGGATATGACCGAAATTGTTCGCCGCATCACCCTAGGCATCTACGATTCCTCGGAGTATGATAAGGCGCTGGCCTGGGTCAAAGCCAACTGCAAGGAGGGCTTTGACTGCAACGCAGGCAAAAAACTGCCCGAGATTATTACCAAATCGAAGGTGGTTCCCGCCGATAAGGACTGGGAATTTGTTACCAAGATGACGATGGTTATGCGGGATATCCTTTACGGCAACCCCCGCCTGGACGAGCTTGGCTGGCACGAGGAGGCCCTTGGCCGCAACGCGGTGGCGGGCGGCTTCCAGGGGCAGCGCCAATGGACCGACTGGCTGCCCAACGCCGATTTTAGCGAGGCAATTATGGCCTCCACCTTCGACTGGAACGGCACCAAAATGCCCACCCCCTTTGCCACCGAGAATGATACCTGCAATGGCATCTCCATGCTGCTGGGCACGCTAGTTTCCAACACGGCCCCCTGCTTCCACGATGTGCGCACCTACTGGAGCCCCGAAGCCTGCGAGCGTGTTACCGGCCATAAGCCCACCGGCGTTGCCGAAAACGGCTTTATCCACCTGATCAACTCGGGTGCTACCGCGCTGGATGGCTCGGGCGCCTGCAAGAACGGCGAAGGCGAAAGCTGCATGAAGCCCTTCTGGGAGATGCAGGATAAGGACGTAAAGGCCTGCCTGGATGCCACCGATTGGTGCCGTGCCAACTACGAATATTTCCGTGGCGGCGGCTTCTCCAGCCACTTCCGCTGCGCGGCCGAAATGCCCGTTACCATGCTCCGCTTTAATATTGTGGATGGCATTGGCCCCGTGCTGCAAATTGCCGAGGGCTGGACGGCCAACCTGCCGGACGAAGTGCACAACGTGATTGACCAGCGCACCGACCGTACCTGGCCCACCACCTGGTTTGCACCCCGCCTAACCGGCCAGGGCGCGTTTGCCGATGTGTATAGCGTGATGGCAAACTGGGGCGCCAACCATGGCGTAACCATCTATGGCCATAAGGGCGCAGACCTCATTACCCTGGCGGCAATGCTCCGCATTCCGGTCACGATGCACAACGTCCCGGACGAAAAGGTTTACCGCCCCCATGCTTGGGCATCCTTCGGCACCGAAGATAAGCAGGCGGCCGATTACAAGGCTTGCGCCACCTACGGCCCGCTGTATAAGTAAGCAGGCCCCAACCCGTAAACTACTTCGCTAGCTCCTAAATAAAGCAGCAGGCCCCCTCCGCACGTTGATATGCTCCCTTTATGGAAGACAGTGAAATAAAACACTGAAATCTATGAAGGGGGCATTTTTGTGTCAAGAAAATCGAAAATAGCAGCGGAAGAGAAAATTCGAGCAGTGGAAGCGTGCATTGCGGGAAGACTGTCCCAAAGTGAGATTGCACAACGTTTGCGTGTGGACGGGTCGAGTGTGCGCGCGTGGCTACGTCGGTACAAAAGCGAAGGCGCAGATGGTTTAGCAGAAGCAGAAGAACAGCGTGTTTACCCTGCGTTGCTAAAGCAACAAGCGGTAGAAGCCTACTTGTCTGGAAAAGCAAGTCAATCCGAAATCTGTGGAATTTTCAAAATACGCTCCCGTTGTCAACTTCAAGAGTGGATCAAGGTGTATAATAGCGGCAAAGGCTTTACGAACAGAATGTCAGGAGGCAGCCGCATGAAAGGTACACGCAAAACCACGCAGGAAGAACGCATCCAAATTGCAAAGGAGTGCATTGAGAGCGATAGCAACTACGGGCTAATCGCAGTAAAATACGGAGTAAGCTACCAGCAGGTACGTACTTGGGTGCTCAAGTATAAGGAACTTGGCGAAGTAGGCTTGGAAGACCGCCGTGGGCAGTTAAAGCGTGAGCAAGAGCCGCGCACTGAACTGGAGAAAGCGCAGGTCGAGATTGAGCAGCTAAAGCGGCAGCTCTATCTGGTCGAAGTGGAGAACCATGTTCTAAAAAAATTGCAGGAAATCGAGAAGAGCGATGCCTTGGACGAGTAAGGCAGATACAACAGTATCGCGCAATTCAAGCTTGCGAGGCCGAATACGGCGACCCAGTCTATTTGACCTGTGCAGTACTGGGTGTTTCAAGGGCGGCCTACTACAAGTGGGTATCCGGCAAGAAAAGTTCACGGGCATCTGAGAACACCAGGCTTGCCGAAAAGATTGAAGCCATCCACACGAAGAGCCCGGACAAGGGTTACCGCCGCATCCGGGACGACTTGCAGCATGACCAGGGCATTGCTGTAAATGACAAACGCGTTTTGCGCATCTGTAGAGTTAAAGGAATTAAATCCACCATTAAGTACCGCAACAATGGCTGCACCCGCCATGCAAAAAATCCACAGTATTTAGCGGAAAACATTTTGAACCGCGATTTCCATGCAGCCAAGCCAAACGAGAAGTGGCTCACGGATGTGACAGAGTTCAAGTGGTACGATGGCATTGAAGTCCACAAAGTCTATTTGAGCGCCATCCTCGACCTATATGACCGCCGTATTGTTTCTTTCGTGGTGAGCGAGCGCAATGACAACCCGCTTGTATTTAAAACGCTTGACCGCGCGATGGAAGCAAATCTTGATGTGCACCTGCTGTTTCACAGCGACCGGGGATTTCAATACACGAGCCGAACCTTTCACCACAAGCTCGAAGATGCCGGTATGGTGCAGAGTATGTCCCGCGTGGCCCACTGCATTGATAACGGCCCAATGGAGGGCTTTTGGGGTATCCTCAAACGTGAGCGTTACTACGGGAAACGATTTGAGTCAAAGCAAGCGTTGATTGCAATGATTCACAGCTATATTTCCTACTACAACAATCGCCGTGTGCAGCGAAACCTTGGGGTGCTTACACCCTTGGAAAAGTACCAGCTGGCTTTTGCCGCATGAAAAAAGCACCCAAGGGCGCTTGCCATTGGGTGCCAAAATCTTATTTTATTTTACTGTCTACTTGACGGGGTGTAGTTCACGTGTGGAGGGGGCCTGCTGTTTGCTTTGGGGGCTTTTTTTAAGGGGTGAAGGGGATGATCAACTGCTGGAACTCGGCGGTGTTCAGGTTTTTCTTCCGCACAATCACACTATCGGTGTAGGTAATCGGCTCCACGTTTTGGCGGTTCAGCAGTTTAACGGCGTTTGCCACGCTCAAATACCCCATGCTAAAGGGGTTTTGCACCACGCAAGCCTGGATGGTGCCGTTCTCCAAAAATTGTATCTGCTTTTCGGAGCTATCGCAGACCACCAGGGAAATTTGGCCCGATAATTCCAGCTCCTTCAGGGCGTTGGCAATCCCCAGGGCGCTGCTCTCGTTCAGGCCCACCATGCAGCGGATATCGGGGTGGTCTTTCAGCAGCTCCATGGTTTGGGCCTTTGCCAATTCCTCCGAGCCATTGCAGTAGGCAAACCCTTCCATCCGGGCATCGCCGTCGGGGGTGGCCTCCAGCAGGCCGGCCAGCCGGTCGGTGGCGGTGGCGGTGGCGGTGCCTTCCACGTGGGAAATTACCCCAAAGGCGGCCTTGTTTTGGGTTTGCTCGGCAAGCAGCTCACCCAGCTTGCGGCCAAGCTCCACATTGTCGGTGCCCACAAAGGATTGCCGGGCGCTGGTATTTACATCGCTATCCACCGTAAGCAGCAGGATGCCTGCTGCCACGGCTTTCTCGCACACCGGCACCAGCCGCTCATAGTCCGCCGCTGCCAAAATAATGGCGTTGGGGCGGGCGGCAATTGCCTGCTCCATCAGGTTGATTTGGGTATCGATATCCCCCTCGGTGTAGGGGGCTGTAATGTGGCAGGTAACGCCAAATTCCTTCTCGGCGGCCATAATGCCATCCCCCACGTTGGACCAAAAGGCAGGCGGGCGGTTGTAAGATTTAAATACAACCTCAATATGGTAGGGGTGTTGGTCGGTGGTGGCGCTGGATTTGTGCCATTCGTTCCACCAAAAGGCCGTAAATGCGGCAATGCAAAGGAAAATTCCGGCCAGCAGCAGCCGGTAATGGTTTTTACTCATGGGCCACCTCCTGCCCGCCACCCAACGGCAGATGAATTTCTACCCGTGTGCCAACATCCGGTTGGCTGAAATATTGCAGCCCGTAATCCGGGCCATAGCAAAGGCGGATGCGGTTTTGCACGTTCAGGATGCCAATGCCGCGCTCTCCGTTCACCTTGGGGTCAAATATATGGGAGAGCTGGGCGGGGGTCATGCCAACCCCATCATCGCTAACGGTCACAATCAAATCCTTGCCATCCTCCCGCGCGCCGATGCGGATACAACCGGCACCGGGGCTGGGCTTGATGCCGTGGTAGAGCGCATTCTCCACAATCGGCTGCAAAATCAACTTGGGAACACAGCAATCCAAATATTGGTCGCCCACCTCCAGCAGGAAAGAAAGCTTATCGCCGTAGCGCATTTTTTGGATGGTCAGGTAGCTTTTAATATTCTCCATCTCG
>JAQUSS010000178.1 GCA_028710135.1 Gemmiger sp.
TCCACCCCGCACCTAACCACCGCCGCCGTTGGTGGAAATCTGTCCTGCCCAAAACCAACCGGCATATGCCTAACCGCATCACAGGGCAAACAACGGCAAGAGCAGAGCCCTTGCCCTACATCCGCCGCACCCCAAACATCCGGTGTATACCAAACCCCGCCCCGGGCATCCCTCCGCCACACACCCCGCCTATGCACCACATACCTTACCGATACCGCCGTAGGGCAAGGGCTCTGCTCTTGCCGCCGTACCCCTGGCACCTACGGTTGCCTGCGGCCTAACCAATGCCGCCGTACCCCTGGCATCCCCGTGCGCCCGGCACCCTGCCCCTCAAACCAAACCGTTTTTCCACCCCCCTCCCTCAAAAAAAATTCCGGCCACCCCCCGGCAAACTAGCCAAAACCGCCCCAACTGTGCTATGCTATAAGCACCCCTAAGGGGAATCACCAACAACATCAAAGGAGTTTGCAATAGATGAGTGCAATTTTAGCGGTTTGCGGCACCGAGTTTTGTGCCATGGTCAGCGATGGGCGAATGGTGGAGGAACCGGTGCAAAACAACACCCCCCATATCCTAACCGAGGAACTACCCAAGCTGCGCAAGCTGAACCGCAACGTCTGCGTGGGGTTTGCCGGGGATACCATGGCCGCCGTGCAGATTATCAACGCGGTGGATGAATACGAGCTGCCCTATTTAACCCTTGAAAAAACCGTAAAAATTTTACAGGAGAAGGGCCGCGCCACCCCCTGCCAGCCGGTGGGGGTGCGTTTGCTGGTGGGTGGCCGGGGCCGCAAGGGGGGCTTTCAACTGGTTAGCCTGGGCAGCGCCCAAAATTATGCCCCCCAAACCCAGCCCGCGCGGGAGGGTGCCTACCTGATTGAGGGCGCTTGCTCCCACACCGAGATTGCCCCCTTTTTGGAGGAATACGTCAAGGCGCAGGCCGCCGGTTGGAAAAAGCTGGAGGATGTAGCAACCTCGCTGGATGGTTGCATTGCCGCCCTGGCCGCCGGCGATGAAACCGTAAACACCAAATATTACCGCGAGCTTATCACCTGATTGCCAAGCCTGGCGCGCTAGCCCGCCACCGATAGGGTAGGGCACCGCCCCACCACGTTCAAAATAAAAAGGGGGAGCCATGAACAAAAACGCTTGCTTTGCCAACCTTTCCATGGGTTTGCCGCCCGACCTTACCCGCCTGATTGCGGCGGGCCACCGTGCCGAGGCCAACGCCCGCATCGCCGCCTGCCAGGCGGACCCCGGCATCCCGGCGGCGGCCAAGCGCGGGCTGCGGGCGGCGGGGCTGATGCTTGCCCGGCTGGACGAGGATTTTACCCTTTCCACCGCCGATACCCTGGCCCTGCTGCGGGCCGATATCCCCGATTTTACCGAGGAAGAGTTTGATGCCCTGCTTGCCGCCGGCCGGTTGGATTGGCGCTGGCTGGATGGTGAGCGCCGGTATATCGATACCGCGGTGGATTCGCTGCGCCTCTACCCCGATATGGCCGCCCGCGGCCTGCGCCAGCCCAACCCCGATGACGGCCTGCGCGATAAAGTAATTGCCGCCATGGCGCGCTCTGGCCGCCTGGGGGCCGATATCACCCTTTGCGCCAGCATTGCCCCCATGGGCGCTACCAGCCCCGATACCCCGGCCACGGCCTGGCTGCCCATCCCGGCGGATTGTGGGCAGCAGCGGGATATCCAAATTTTGGATGCCACCCCCGGCGGCAAAATTGCCCCCGGCGATGCCCCCCAGCGCACCATTTTTTGGCAGGGCCGCGCGGGCGATGCCCCCTTCACGGTAACCTACCGCTACCACATCGAGGCCCCGCTGGTGCCCCTGTACAGCGCGCTGCAAACGCCCGCCCCGGCCCACCCCGCCGGGCTGGATTTTACGGCAGAGCTTGCCCAGGAGGCCCCGCACATTCTGTTTACCCCCTACCTGCGGGCCCTGGCGGAGGAAATTACCGCCGGGTGCACGGGCGGGCTGTATATGGCCCGCGCCATTTACGACTATGTAACCACCCACATCCGCTACCGCTACCAGCCCGCCTACGCCTGCCTGCCCGCCATTGCCGAAAACTGCGCAAAATCCGGCTGGGGAGATTGCGGGGTTATGGCCCTGCTGTTCATCACCCTCTGCCGGATTGTGGGCATCCCGGCGCGGTGGCAAAGCGGGCTGTATGTTACCCCGCGTGAGGCCGGCTGCCACGATTGGGCGCAGTTTTACCTGCCCGGCTACGGCTGGCTTTGGGCCGATTGCTCGTTTGGGGCGGGTGCCTACCGGATGGGCAACGAGGCGCGCCGCCGCCACTATTTTGGCAACCTGGATCCCTTGCGGATGGTGGCAAACCGCCGCTTTTACGCCCCGCTCAGCCCGCCCGATACTGCCTGGCGGAACGACCCCTACGACAACCAAACCGGCGAGCTTGCCCTGGATGGCCAGGGGCTATACGGCAACGAGCGGCGGCACGGGGTAACCGTGCTGGATTTTACATTTTCAGACGAAGTATAGCCCGCCCCGCCGCGCGAAGTTGCGGAACTGCGAAGCCATAAAAAATAGCCGGTGGCTATTTTTTTAGCCATCTGCCCCGGTTGCCGCGCCGCGGCGAGGGACAGGGCAATAAAAAATAAACACCAAAAAAACACCCGATGGGGTTGACTTAGCCCCCCAAGGATGGTACAGTAAAAGTTGCAATACGCTAAAAAAACGCGCAGCCCGCCGCAAAGCCCAGCTTTTGGGCGCAAGGCGCAGCCTAAACCCGATAAACAGCCAAAAACAGCTTAAAACAAGCAAAATCTAAAAAACGAAGGTAGGTGGTAGTCGTGGAGTATCCCAGTAGCCCCGTAAACTTATGTAAAACCAAGGAGGTACTATGCCATGTCCGATACTGCCATCCAAACCTTGAAAAATATGTTGGCACACCTTGATGATGCCAAAAAATACCAAAGCTTACGGGATGTAATGTCTACCCTCAACGCGCCCGACCTTGCCGCCGTGTTTGAGGATTTGCCCCCCGAAAAAATGCCGGTGCTTTTCCGGCTGATGCCCAAAGACCTTGCGGCAGAAGTGTTTGCCGAGCTAACCACCGATACCCAGGAGGCCCTAATCTACGGCTTGTCTGACCGGGAACTGAAATCCGTGATTGATGAGCTGTTTGTGGATGATGCCACCGACCTGGTGGAGGAGATGCCCGCCGGGGTGGTCAAGCGCATTTTGGGCCAGGCCGACCCCGATACCCGCAAGATGATCAACGAACTGCTGAAATACCCCGAGGATTCGGCCGGTGGCGTGATGACCACCGAATTTATGGAGCTTACCCCGGATATGACCATCCGGCAGGCGCTGGAATCCATCCGCGCCAACGGCTTCGATAAAGAAACCATCAACAACTGCTATGTCACCCAGCGCGACCGTACCCTCTCGGGTGTGGTATCCCTGCGCGCCCTAATTTTGGCCAAGGACGAGAACCAAAAGGTTACCGAGCTGATGGAAACCAACGTCATCAGCGTTTCCACCGGAACCGACCGGGAACAAACCTCCCAGCTGTTCAGCAAATATGGCTTTTTGGCCATCCCCGTGGTGGATAACGAGGGGCGGCTGGTGGGCATTGTCACCATCGACGATGCCATCGCCATCTTGCAGGATGAAGCCAGCGAGGATATCGCCAAAATGAGCGGTGTTGCCCTGGTGGATAAACCCTATTTTAAGCGCAGTATGCTCGATTTATTTAAAAGCCGCGCCCCCTGGCTGCTGTTTTTGATGGTTTCGGCCACCTTCTCCAGCCTGGTTATCCGCAGCTACGAGGATGCCCTGGCCGCCGTTACCGTCCTCACGGCCTATATCCCCATGCTAACGGATACCGGCGGCAACGCGGGCAGCCAAAGCACCTCCACCATCATCCGCGGCATCGCCGTGGGCGAGATTCATACCCGCGATTTGCCCCGCATCCTTTGGCGGGAGTTCCGGGTTTCGATTCTTTGCGGCGGCACGCTGGCGCTCTGCAACTTTGCCAAGCTGCTGCTGTTTGACCAGGTGGGTGCCATGGTGGCCGCGGTGGTTTGCCTAACGCTCATCATCACGGTCATCATCTCGCAGCTATTGGGTGCCTCGCTGCCGGTGCTTGCCAACAAAATAGGCATTGACCCCGCGGTTATGGCCTCGCTCCTCATCACCACCATT
>JAQUSS010000179.1 GCA_028710135.1 Gemmiger sp.
TGGGCACCCTGGATAAAATAGCCATCCAAAATGGCGGTCAGGTTGGCGCGGCGGCTTTCCTCGGTTTTGCCCAGCGCGTCCGGCACGATGGAGAAGGTGTTGGATACCCCATCCTGGCAGACGTTGCGGTAGGGGATTTTGGCCACCGAGTTGAGGGAGGCCAGCGCGCCCGATTTATCCCGCCCGTGCATGGGGTTGGCACCGGGGGCCAGCGGCTCGCCCGCCTTGCGGCCATCGGGGGTGGTGCCGGTTTTTTTGCCGTACATGACGTTGCTGGTGATGGTTAGGGCCGAAAGGGTGTGCTTGGCGTTGCGGTAAAGCGGGTGTTTTTTCAGCTCGGCGCTGAAAAAGCGGACGATATCCACGGCCAGCTCGTCGGCACGGTCGTCATCGTTGCCGTAGGCAGGGTAGCTGCCCTCGGTGGCAAAATCCACCGCAATGCCGTTCGCATCGCGCACAGGGCGAACGGTGGCGTACCGAATGGCCGAAAGGCTATCCGCCGCAACCGATAGCCCGGCCACGCCAAAGGCCATCAGCCGCTCCACCTGGGTGTCGTGCAGGGCCATCTGGCTGGCCTCGTAGGCATATTTGTCGTGCATATAGTGGATGATGTTGTTGGCATCCACATACAGCCCCGCCACATAGGCCATCACCTTTTTATAGTTGGCCCAAACCTCCTCAAATTGCAGCACCTCGCCGGTTAGCGCCGGGATGCCGGGCACCACCAGCGTGCCCCGCTTCTCATCCACACCGCCGTTGATGGCGTACAGCAGGCTTTTTGCCAGGTTGCACCGCGCCCCAAAAAATTGCATCTGCTTGCCCAGCGCCATGGCCGAAACACAGCAGGCAATCGCGTAATCGTCCCCGTAAACGGGGCGCATCACATCGTCGTTCTCATACTGAATCGAATCGGTGGCAATCGAAATATGGGCGCAATACGCCTTGAAGGGTTGGGGCAGGTGCTCGCTCCACAGCACGGTCAAGTTCGGCTCGGGGGCGGTGCCCAAATTTTCAAGGGTGTGCAGGTAGCGGAAGCAGTTTTTGGTCACAAGGGGCTTGCCGTTCACGCCCATCCCGCCGATGGATTCGGTCACCCAGGTGGGGTCGCCGCCAAACAGCTCGTTATACTCGGGGGTGCGTAGGTGGCGCACCAAGCGCAGCTTGATGATAAACTGGTCAACCAGCTCCTGCGCGCCCGCCTCGTCCAGCAGGCCGCTTTGCAGGTCCCGCTCGATATAAATATCCAAAAAGGTGGCGGTGCGGCCCAGGCTGGTGGCCGCGCCGTTATTTTCCTTAACGCCTGCCAGGTAGCCGATATACACGGCCTGCACGGCCTCCTGCGCGGTGGTGGCGGGGGTGGTGATATCCACCCCATAGCCGGCCGCCATGGTTGCGGTGGCCTTCAAGGCGCGAATTTGGCTGCTCACATCCTCCCGCAGGCGGATGCGCTCATCGCTCATGGCACCGTCCAGCTCGTCCAAATCGCGCTGCTTTTCGGCAATCAAGCGGTCGGTGCCGTAAAGGGCAATGCGGCGGTAATCGCCAATAATGCGGCCACGGCCATAGGCATCGGGCAGGCCGGTCAGCAGCCCGGCGTGGCGGGCGGTGCGCACCCGCTTGGGGTAGGCATCAAACACGCCATCGTTGTGGGTTTTGCGGTACTCGGTAAAATGGGCCTTGATGGTCGGGTCCAGGGTGTAGCCGTACTCCTCCAGGCTTTGCTCCGCCATGCGCACCCCGCCGTACAGGTTCACCATCCGTTTGAGGGGGGCATCGGTTTGCAGGCCGACAATCACTTCATTCTCACGGTCAATATAGCCGGGGGCAAAGCTGTTGATGCCGCTGATTTTGTGCGTTTCCACCGCCAGCACGCCGCCCTTTTTCAGCTCCTCGGCCAGCAGGGCGGTGCATTTTTCCCATACTTTTTGGGTTTTATCGGTGGGGCCTGCCAAAAAGGCGGCATCCCCGGTGTAGAGGGTATAATTTTTTTGGATAAAATTGCGGACGTCAATCTCGCTCTGCCAATCTCCGGGCTGGAAACCGGCCCAGGCGGTCGTATTTTTTTCCATCGTATCTTCTCCTACATGGTGGTTGTGGTGTTTTACAAATCGGGCTGTGGCGCGGTGGCCCCAAACCATTTTTCCTGCAAGGCCGCGCAGGCGGCTTTATCCATGGCCGGGGTTTCGGCCAGGGGGTAGGGGATGCCCAGCGACTGGTATTTGCCCACGCCCAACCGGTGGTAGGGCAGCAGCTCCACCCGGCGGGGGGCAGGCAACCGGGCCGCCAGGTAGCTTTTTAACTCGGCCATGGCGGAATCGGTATCGGTGCTGCCGGGCAGCACCACATGGCGCACCCAAAAGGGGGTGCCGGCGGCGGCCAGCGCTGCCTGAAACCGCTCGGTTTCGGCAATGGGGTGGCCGGTAAGCGCCTGGTAGGCATCCGGCCGCCAGTGCTTTACATCGTACAAAACAAGGTCGGTTAGGGCAAGCAGGGGCGCGTAATCTTGCCCGGCCAGGCCAACCCCGGCGGTATCCAGGCAGGTGTGCAGCCCCTCGGCCCGGCAAAGGCGGAGCGCGGCAGCCAAAAATTCAGGCTGAAGCAGTGGCTCCCCGCCCGAAAAGGTGATGCCGCCGCCGCTGCGGGCAAAATAGGGGGCAAACCGCTTTAGCCGGGCAATTAGGGCTTCGGGGGTAAGGGCTTCGGCCTCGGGGGCGGTGGTGGCCCAGGTATCGGGGTTGTGGCAGAACCGGCAGCGCAGGCGGCAGCCCTGCAAAAACACCACCGCGCGGATGCCCGGCCCATCCACTAGGCCCATACTCTCAATGGAATGGATGTGGCCCCATATCGTAGGCATGGGGGTAACTCCTTTCTGGGCAGGGGTACAAAAAGCCGACTGCCCGGGTATTATGCCCAGACGGTCGGCTTTACGGCGGCCATACTCCCCGTGGTTCAACCACTTCCGTCAGTTGTATGGCCTGATGTGGAAAGTATACCCCCGAAAATTTGGTTTGTCAAGAGGAAAAGAGGAATGTATTTTGTGCAAGTATTTGATATTTATACTAGATATGGTAGATTTTACCTAAACGCCGCGTTCCGCCTTGCTGAACTGGCAACCGCAGTAATCCTGCCGGTACAGCCCATATTCTTGGCTTAGGGCAAGGCTGCGCTTGTAGCCATCCCGCTTGCGGAACTCGCTTGGCAGGTATTGCAGGCCATACTGCGCGGCTAGGGTGGCCCCCAGGGTGTTTAAGCGCACCGGGTCCTTCACCGGGGAAATGGATAGGGTGGTGGTAAACCAGCCGAAATGGTGGGCGGCGGCATAGCGGGCGGCGGCCTCCAGCCGCAGGCGGTAGCATACGGTGCAGCGCGCCCCCCGCTCGGGTTCTTCCTCCAACCCGCGGATAGCCTCGTAAAATTCGCGGGGGTCATAGGGCAGCTCAACCACCGCAATTTCGGGGGCATACCCGGCATCGCGCACAAAACGCTCCAACTCTTGCTCCCGGCGGTGGTATTCGGCCGGGGGGTAGATGTTGGGGTTATAGTAAAGGATGGTGACAGCAAAGTGGCTGGCCAGCCGTTCCAGCGTGGCGCTGGAGCAGGGCGCACAGCAGGCGTGGAGCAGCAGCGCCGGTTTTTCACCGGCGGCCTCCAAATCCGACAAAATTTTCATCATTTCCAGGTCATAATTGATGCGGTTGGGCATGAGGCAGCTCCTTTTGCGTTTGTTGGTTTTCTGTTTGTTGTTGGTTGGGGGATTTGCGGTATATTGTATTTCCGTATATCTTACCCCGTATCCCCGTACCCCGTATCCTGTAGGGCAAGGGCTCTGCTCTTGCCGGCCGTGGTTTGCGGCAGCGGTACATTCCCTTGCCGCCCGGGGCCGTGGTTCGTTTTTGGGGCTGGCGGTTGCCTTTGCCATTGGCCGCAGGCGGGCGCAATAATCGAATATAGGCCCAGGCAAAATTCGGCAAGAGCAGAGCCCTTGCCCTACGGCTTTAAGGTCAACCCCACCGCAAACCCAAAGGCACCAAACCGCCTGCTACCCCCATCGGCCCCCACTCCCGGCTCTGCCCACCATTATACCATAAAAACGGCGGGCAGGGGCAACCTTTTGCGGCGCTTGCGGCGGGGCAAATTCTTCTCAATTTGTTGAAAATT